>JAAZFE010000151.1 GCA_012511885.1 Lentisphaerota bacterium
GACGGGTTGGAATCGTCGCGCCGAAGGGCAACAGGGATGAAAAATAACTTTTCCTACTCAAATATCCGCATCATCCAGTGCAGCAATAAGTAAAACTGTTTTCATCCATGTTGATGAATTATCCAGGCTAGAGGCTCACTCTACACCAACGCGATAAAAGTTGAGCGGCAGGAACATGTTGGTAATGGACAGCTCAACCGTGCCGCCGGTGCCGGGCTGCTCGCTGCCCGTCACCTTCTGCCAGTTGGATGACGGGAAAAGCGTCGGGCTTGCCCATAGGGCATAGGTCACCCCCGACTCGCTCGCCGAAAGCGACAGGCTCAGTCCGCCCGCTCCCTCTCCCTGTAACTGCACATTGCTGATGCCCGGCACGGCGGGAGCGCCGCCCGCCTCACGCGTAATCGTCACCACCGCGCTGGTGCTCGCCACGCTGCTGCCCGGGCTCAAGGCCCTGATGCTGTCAAAGAAAAAGTCGTAGTTCGACCCCTCCCCACCATTCCAGCTCCACCAGCGAACATCCGTCAACGGACCAACAAACGATCCCGTAACCTCTATCGGACCAACCTCCAGTTTATAGGTGTTGGTTGTCAAAAGCGTGATGGTCACCGTTTGAGACATATCCGTCCACGGAATCCCGCTGCCCCGCCCTCCATCGGCGTCTTCAATCTGATATTCCACGTCGCCGCCGTTGAAATAGTACCGAATGGCACCCTCCCCCTGCTGATTGCGCAACATCATGCCAATCCCCTGCTTCCCTTCCAGCACCCAGCCGTTTTTGATGGTGGCCTGAAATTGCTGCCCCGCCGCCAATGGCGACGCAAACGGACGGATGGCCTCAACCAAATTGTCTTCCTGCGACCATAATCCCCAGCCGTTTTCATCGGTGAACCATCCGGCATGTTCGTCGTTCTCCAACATCCATCCGCCAAACCCGCTCCCCCCGTTGTGCCCAGTGGCCCAACCGTCCGAGTAGGCCGCATCGCTGGCGCTGTCGTCGGCAATGGACACCATGACCGACTCCGTATTGGTGGCCGTGACGGTAATCGTGTTCGCCCCCTCTCCCAGCGACACATTGGCGGCCGTCCAGTTCGCGGACAGCGGGATGGCTCCGCTGCCGCCCGTCAGGCTATTGCTCCAGTTCAACCCCTGCCAATTGCCCGCAACCAGCGTGCCCTTCAGCATATAGTCGGACACGGCATGGCCAACGGCAATATCGCCCGCCGGATCCGTAATCACCAGCTGCGGTGGCGGCAGCTCATCGTCCACAATCGTCACCGCAATTGTCATGGGATTCCCCAGCGCGGCGCCTGTCGCTCCGCTCAGGTTCACATAAAAGACTTCATCCCCCTCGTACACCGCGTCGTCCAGAATCGCAATGTCCACATATTTCTGCTCATTGTCTTGATCTGCCCAGGTCAGCGTTCCGGATGCCGCCGTATAATCGGCGCCCGCCGTCGCCGTGCCGTTCGCCGTCGCGTAACTCACACTCGCCGCCCCCGCCGCCCCGCCCACCCGGTTCACATAAACCCGCACACTGCCGGCATTTTCCGCCACGCTGGCCGCCGCCGTACTGAACTGCAGCGTGCCCGGCTGGGGCTCCGGCTCCGACTCTTCCAGCAGCTCATTGGGTTCGTCCCATGGATTGTAGAGAAAACGGAACGCCGAAGGCAGCCGGTCCGCCCACGCCCATTCGCTGTGTGGATGTCCGCAGCCAATGGCAATCTGCATGTCATCGCCAATGACATAGCCGTCTTGCAATAAATAGTTGTACACGACCCAGTACGGATTCCACATCGAGCCGTCCGATTCGTCCGTTCCGCAATCGTGCCACATGCGGCGGCCTTTGGTGTCGTTGTCTCGAATCCAGTTCTGGAACTGGGGACCGTACCAGTACGAAGGCGACACCGCCCCAATCAACCCGAACACGTTCGTTTTTAGGCCGATATAAGAAGAAATAATCCCGCCGAGTGACGAACCCATGTTGCCGGTGTTCATCATGTCCGGCAAGGTGCGGTAATTGGCGTCAATGTTGGGCTTTACGTTGTTGACCAGATAAAGCAGGTAATAATTGCCGGTATAGCCATCGTCCCCCGGACCGTATTCGCTCATACGCGATCCCGAGTTGTTGACCGCCACAATAATCGTCTCGCGCATCCGCCCCTGCGTGATTTCGCGCGTGGCGGCGGCATCCGCCGACCACGAACCAAAATCTCCGCCCGGATCAAACACGTTCTGCCCGTCGTGCATATACAGAACCGGATAGCGTTTCGTCGTGTTCTGCGTGTAGCCGCGCGGCAGATAAATCCGCCCGCCGCGCGACGGAATGCCATTGCCCGTGAAACTGGACGCCCAGTTGTTGACGCTGATCACTTGCGGAGCGGACACCGTGGAAGGCGGAATATAGTTGAAGATGTTGCCGTCCTGAATGAAAAACGCGTCCAGCCAGGTGTAGTAGTTGTTGTTAAGCCCGCCCACCGCTGGGTTGTCCCATTGCTCCTGGCCGCCCGAGTAGCCGTGCATGACGAACTCCAGCGGCTTGCCCGGTTCGCCGACGCCCGTCACCTTGTAGCATCGCTCATTTCCGCTGCGCCCCGCCCCCACGTCCTCCATCACCGCCGAGTGCTGCCAGGTCTCTGTCTCCCCCACCCGGTGATAAACCGTCACATCCGTCCAAGTCGAATGATAATAAATCGTCTTGCCCGCATAGCCCGGATTCCACACCGGCACATTCGTCGTGTACAGCGTGCCGCCCAGATCGCCGTTGCCATCCGAGCAGTAAGTTTGCGAACCGGTCGAACGGCTCAGGAACCGGTACGACACCTCGCTGTCCGCCGAGGATGCGGAACCCCGCACCGCCACTTTCGCCGACCATTGGTTGTTCGACGAAACCATCCTCACGGAACCCGTGGTCGTCATGCCGTTCAATTCCGGCCGGTCCACCGCCACATGCATGGCGCTGCCGCTGCCGGCGCTTTGGCTGGTGCTCAGATGCAGCACATGCAGAGGAGGCCCCGCTCCCAACACCCCGGGCGCCGCCACCCCCAAAACCAATCCGCCCGCCACAAGCCGGCCCAGCCAACGCAAGTTTTGTCGTCCTCTCATAACCGTCTCCTGTAAGGCCCCATACACTATCAAAAATTACCCGCCCGGAAAAACGTTTTTTCCAAAACGCCTAACCTGGATAATTCACCAACCCTGGATAATTCACGCGACAAGTCCGGCCCGGATGCAAGGCAGGCGGGGTGAAGCTGGTTGGACAACCTGCGAACCCCGAATAACGCCGCAGACGGGTTGGAATCGTCGCGCCGAAGGGCAACAGGGATGAAAAATAACTTTTTCATCCAAATATCCGCATCATACTGCCCCGCAGCAAATAACAATATTTTCATCCATGTTGATGAATTATTCAGGCAACACATCTGAACCGGACTTGCCGCGTGAATTATCCAGGCTCAAAAAGAGACGGATTTCATGCAAATCACCCGGTTTTTGCCTCGCCCCAGGGCTGAAAATTATTCTCACATATTATAATAAGTGAGAATATGAGAATACATAACATACTTGTGACCAATTTGTTATAATTATTAAGTCTGAATATTTCATTCTCACATATTATAATATGTGAGAATAAATGAGGCGAAAGATGCAATCTGAATTATTCATCAACATGGCTGAAACGATCTCATTTTGACCAGCAGAGCAGCAGGTTGAGGAAATTGCATTTTTTCATCAGTTTTGGCCTGGATAATTCACGCGACAAGTCTGCCCCAGATGCAAGACGGGCGGGGTGAAGCTGTATGGACATACTGCGAACCCCGCAGAACGAAGCAGACGGGCCTATCCGGTCGCGTCGCCCCGATAAAAGGCCAGCGTGGCATAACTGACCGAATGGTCATAGTCGCCGGTGGCGCTTCCGGAGGTGTCATAGGCCAGCTCGCGCGCCTCGAAGCCCGCCGGCAACAGCCGCAAAAGCACCCCGATGGAATCCTGCCCGCAGATGGTCGCGCCCGTCTCCGCGCAATAGGCGGCAAAACCGGCGGCATCCCCCGCCAAAATCTTCTCGATGGCCCCGCCGTCCAGTTGGCGCAGATTCTCCGCGATATTGTCGCGGAAAGGCCGGTAGCCAAAGCCGGCGCCGTAGTGGGTGAAGTCGGAACTGGCCACCAGCACCGTGCCGGGCACCATCAGCGGCCGCAGCGCGTCAACCACGCTCTCGAGGGACACCGCGTCAAACTGCCCGAGAGTGATCGGCAGCAGACACCAGTCGCGCCCGGCCAAGGCCACCTGCAGCAACGGCAACTGCATTTCCACGCTGTTCTCGCCCTGCCGCGTCATCAGCACATCCTCAAAACGGGCGTAATCCAACAAACCGGCAATGCCCTCGGTGTCTAAGGGCGTCTCGCCCAGCGGCGAGCGATACACCTCCTCGCGCGACGGCACACTGGCCACCCCCGGCAGACGCACCCGATGCGAAAACCCCAGCACAATCACCCGCTGCAAATCTGGCACTCCGGCCACCGCCCGAGCGCCCCAGGCCGCTACCGGCCCGGAATAGGCATAGCCCGCGTGCGGCATCACCACCCCAAACAGCCGCGAGTCCGGCGCAACGGTCGCCGCCTGCAAATATCCCGCCAACTCCCGCTGCAAACGAACCGGATCATCGTGATACCAGCTCCCCGCCAATGACGACTCCATGACCCGTGCACCCATGCTGCACCTCCTCTGATCTATTCATAGCACCCCCACCCCCACCCGTCAATTCTCCCCCCCACCAACAAGTCAGACCACAAAAATAGTCGGTGGATTGTTTCCATTTCTGCTCGACGCATAGGACGAAATCCGGATAGCCTGAATTATGCACGCGACAAGTCCAATTCAGATGCGAGGCGGGCGGGGTGAAGCTGTATGGGCATACAGCGAACCCCGCAGAACAAAGCAGATGGACTGGAATCGTCGCGCCCTTGGTCAATATGGATGAAAAATAATTTTTTATGTTTATTTCCGCATCATGTTGCTCTGCAACAAATAACAATGTTTTCATCCATGTTGATGAATAATTCAGGATAGGTTTCCAATGAGGCAATATGAGGTATCCCATGAAAAAGTATCCGCAGTTGATCGCCGTACTATTTGTTTGCCTGACCTTGGCAAGTTTTGCGCAAACACCCGACATTACAAAACCGCGTATCTGGACCGCGCAAAGCGGCACAACGCTCAAGGCCATTTTGGTTGAAGTGGATGACCATCAGGTTGTCCTGCGCGACCGACAAGGCAACTTATTCAACATTCCTCGCCATAAAATATCGTTGGACGATCAAGCCCTGCTCGACGCGGAATATGGACCGCCGGCGCCCCCGCGGGACACGGTGCCCCCGCCCGCGGCATCCGTGCAGGGCCCGACAACGACATCGCAGCCATTCCACATTGCGGGCACCAGGCTGAACCTGGGGCAAAAAACCGACTTGCGCTTGCCCCTCGGCGAAGCAACCCAAGCCGCGTTGCGCAAAGAAAAACTCTCCGCCGACGAGGCCGTCGTCGGCCTATGGCTGCCGGAAAACTTTGACCCCAAAAAAGAATGGAACATCCTGCTGGTGTCGGCCACGCAAAACAGCTCGTCGGTCAACCACATGTATCACTATTTCGATGGCGCGCGCGAGGTGGGCAACTGGATTGTGATCGCCGCCGACGGCCCCAACGTGCCGCCACCGAACGATTCCACAACGTGGCGATGGGAATTGGCCCAAGCCGCGCTGCTGGCTTTGGATGAAGTCTGGCCCGGGGTCAAAGAGTGGCCCATTGCCACGGGCGGCTTCTCCGGAGGGGCCAAACGCTCGGGTCTGCTGGGCGCCATTCTGGCCAAAGAAAAATGGAACCTCATCGGCATGTACATGGGCGGCTGCAACCAAGATTTCGCCACCCTCGGCCTGAATAATTATCGTCCAACGGCATCCGTTTTCCGCAAAGTACCCATCTATCTGAGCGTGGGCAATCGCGACGAAATTGCCCCCGTGGCCAAAACGGAAAATGTCAAGCGCGCCATGGAGTCCACCGGCTTCCGCAACGTGCGTATAGAAGTTTATGACGGCGCGCATGTTCCTCATCCCCCGCATGTCACCGACGCGCTGAAGTGGTTCAACTCGCAGAACGAAGATACGCAAGATCGCGGGGGCAAATCCCTGCCGTCCCGCGCGACCTGGCCGCGATAATCTGCCGCAAGAACAGGGCCAATCCGTCACACAGCTTGTTGGCAGGTGCCGGGGGGCTATTCGTTGCGGAGGGCGTCGGCGGGGGGGAGTTGCGCGGCACGGGTGGCGGGTACTACGGAGCAAACAAGCGCGATGCCGCCGGCCACCACCAGTGGCAGAAGCCGCGCCGGCCAGCCAAGATGCCAGGGCAGCGGGAATGCCCCCCCCAGGCCGCGCAGGGCCAGCTCGGCCGCGGCAAGAGCGGCCGCCCCCGAAACCAGCGCCAGCAGCAGCCCCTCCACCACAAACAGCAGGGCGATGTCCCTCCGCCGCGCGCCCAGCGCCCGGCGCAGACCGATTTCCGGCACGCGCTCGCGCACCCCGGTCAGCAGCATACTCGCCAGCATGACCGCCCCCAGCACCAGCCCCAGCAAACTGGTGGCCCCGGCGGTCCAGGCAATGATCCTTTGCCAGCGGCGGATGCCCTCGAGCAGCGTGTCGAGGGTGATCCATTCGACCTGGCGCGCGTCGAAACCCGGTTGCCGCAGCAGCGCCGCCACGCGCCGTTGCAACGCGGCCGGGTCGCCCCCGCCCGTTGTCCGGAACCAGATCGTGTCAACCTCGTCGCGCGCGGGCTGCGGCCCGTCATCCAGCGCGTCAAGGGTATATGGAATGAATACCGCCGATGCCGTCAGCCCCGCCAGGCCGGCATCCGCGCCCGCCAGGCACCCGACCAGCCGGAAGGACTCCCGCCCGACGGCAATCCAGTCGCCCGCCCGCCAGCCTTGCCGGCGGCACAGCGCCTCGAAGGCCAGAGCGTGGCGCGCGCCGGAGCGCATGTCCAACTCGTCGAACACCCGCCCCTCCGCCGCCCGCCATCCCCGCGCTGACGCCAGCTCCGCGTCCACGGCCAGCACGGCGAAACCGTCGCCGGCCGTGCCCGGCACATGCCGCACCCCGCCCACTCGCGCCGACGCGCCAAGATTGGCCCGGAAAAATTCAACACTCCCGCGCGACCACGGCGACGCCTCCGCGCCGCCCGCGCGCGCGATGGCAAACGAGGCCGCCCCAAAGTCGGCCGCCAGATTTCGGGCCTCCAAACGCAGGGCATCCAGCACCGCCAGCAGCACCACCACCGAAAACAGCCCCACCCACAGACTCAAAAACGTCAGCCCCGCCCGGGCCGGCGCGCTCCGCAGCCCCAGCCGGATATCTGCCGCCAACGTCCGCATCACGTTCTCCAACCGGGATAGCACACGCGGCAAGTCCCGCCCCTGCGCTTAGTGAACCCGGACACGATCCCCCTCCTCGAGCCCGGCCGTCACCTCCAGATGGGTAAGATTGGCCAGCCCCGCCTCGATGACCCGCTCTGCCCAGCGGCCCTCCGCGTCCAGCCGCTGAACCACCGCCGCCCCCTCACGCCAACCCACGGCCTCGCGCGGAATCAAAAGCGCGGCGGTCTTCTCCCCCGCCACGATCTCGGCCCGTACGGTCAGCCCCACCGGCAACGGCAGCGGCAGAGGGTCCAGCGCGATCTGCACCGGAAAAAACTTGCGCCAGGCGGGTTGGTCGGGGCGGGACTGCGCCATGCTGCCGACCGTCTCCACCTGCCCCGTCAAACGGCAATCCGGAAACGCCAGCGCCGCGGCCTCGACCCGGCGCCCCGGGCGCACCTGCGCCAGCTCGGCCTCGCCGATAAAGCCCCGCAAGACATGACTGGCCGGATCGGGCAGGCATAGGAACACCTGGTTGTGAAAGAGGGTATCGCCGACGTAAGCCGTTCGGTATTCCCCCCCCACCGGCAGGGGCGTCAGCGCGACCGCCCCATCCGCCGGGGCCCGAACCTCACAGAGCTCCAATTGACGCGCGGCAAAGTCGCGCTGGCGCGTGGCGGCTTCGAGCGCGGAACGCGCCTTGGCCAGCCGCGCCGCATGAACATGGCGTTGGGTCAGGTCCATCCGCACCTCCCACTGGCGCAGACGCTCGCGCTGCGCCTCGACGCGCCGCTCCTGCTGGCGGATTTCCGCCGCCGACATCAGCCCCCGCTCCTCGAGCCCGCGCGCCGATTCGAGGAAGCGGGCCTCGGCCTCGAGCTCCGCCTCGAGTTCGGTGCGCCGGGCCACCAGCTCGAGCTCCTCGAGGGGCAGTTCGGCCAGTTCGAGGCTCTCGAGCTCCTGCCGCGCGCGGACCAGCTCATTGTCCAGCCGGGCCAGATCCTGCTCGATCTGGGTCGCGTCAAACCGCGCCAGCACATCGCCGGCCTTGACCTCGGCGCCCTCCTCGATCAGCTCCGTCAGCACCGCCGACCCCTGCACCCCCACGCTCACGCGGGTAATCTGCCGGGCCTCGAGCTCTCCCTGAAAAATCACCCGGGCCTGAATATCGCCGCGGACCACTTCGGCCACCGTCGGGGCCTCCACACGCGGCCCGCACCCCCCCGCCCCCAACGCCAGCAGCAATATCCATACACCTGTTCGCTTCATCATGGCACGGCTCCTGATTGCTCCGCCAACAACTCCCTCGGCGCGGGGATCAGCGTCCCCAGCACATGCAGCAGGCGGTAGGCCGACACCGACGCCTCCTGCTGGGCGGCCAGCTCGGCCAGATCGGCGCTGCTCAAATCGGCTTCGGCGTCCGACACCGCGTCGGCCAGCCCCCGCTCCGCCTCGAAGAGCGCGCGGGCCAGCTCGGCGCGATTCACCGCCAGTTCCCGGTTGCGCCGCGCCAGCTCGAGCTCGGCGCGCGCGCGCAAATAGGCCGCCCGCGCCCCGTTCACCTCGAGCGCCAGCCGCCGGCGCACGATCTCGGCCACCTGCCTGCGGCTCTCCACCTCCACCTCGCTGCGCGCCACCGCCAGCCGCGCCTCGCGCTGGTTCAGATTCATATCGGCGGCCACCCCCACAAACCACTCATCCTGGTCAAGGCGTCCGGCATCGCTCCAGGCTCCGCCCTCGCCATGCAAGCTGTGACGGGCGGTAACGCTCAGGTCCGGCAGCAGTCCGCGACGGGCCAGACGCGCCTGGCGGTTGCCGGTTTGAATATCGTACAGCGCCTGGGCATAGTCCGGCCGCTCGGCCAGCGCCACCGCCAGCGCCTGTTCCGGCCCCGTCAGCTCCAGCTCGAGCAGCGGCGGCGCGCGCAGCAGAAATACGCTATCCAGCGGCAAACCCAGCGCGTTGGCAAACTCCTGCAAGGCAATCTCCAGCCGCGAGCGGTTGGCCTCCAGGCGGGCCTCGGCCTCGCCGCGCTGCAAATCCAGACGCAGCACCTCCGTACGCGCGGCCCGCCCCTGCTGTTCGCGCGCATCGGCCAGCGCCGCCAGGCCCTCCAAGCGCGCGGCCAGCGCCTCATCGCGCTCGATTTGCCGCCGACGAAACACCAGGCCCTCATACATCTCCACCACCTGCAAGACCAGGCGCGAGCGGTCCCGCTCCCACGCGCGGCGCGCGGCCATCAGCGTCTCACTCGCCGCCACCGCCGGCTCATCGCGCACCAGCGCCCCAAACTGGCGGAACAACGGCTGCGTCACCTCCACCCGCGCCTCGCCCCGGCGCGCCTCGTCGGCGTGCTTCAGATCAATCTCCCGCATCCCGCCCGTCACCGCCAGCCGCGTGCCCGCCGGCCCCACCGCCTCCGCCCGCAGCCCCGCCCGCCAGTCGCGGCCATCCGATCCCGTCCCCGCGCTGCCCTCCGGCGACACCCGCAAGCCCCGCGCCGCTTCGACCGCCTGACGCCGCGCCAGCTCCGCCCCCTGCACCTCGAGCGCGCCCCGCGCCAGCTCCAGATTATGCTCCAGCGCCAGCTCGATCGCATCCTCCAGCAACAACGACAACGGCTCGACGGCCGGCTCCTCCGCGGCAGCCGCGACCCTGACGCTGGCCATCACCAGCGCCAACCACCATCCCGCCATGACCAGCTTGCGCATGCCCCCCATCCTATCCGTTTTCCACGCCATGGAAAACTTTTTGCGGAATTTTCCACGCCATGGAAAATAGTTTTCCACGCCGTGGAAAAATACAGCCCCAAAAAACGCCCCCCAAACACCCATTTCGCCCCACCCCAAAAAACACCCCAAAACCGCCAAAAACACTGTATTTCAGCCGTTTTTGGCCCATTTTGGCCCCCAAAACGCGCTTTTCGGCCCGTTTTTCGCCCTTTTTCACCTCCAAACTTTTCCACGCCATGGAAAAATATTTCGCAACTTTTCCACGCCATGGAAAAAAGTTTTCCACGCCATGGAAAACTCGGCTAATATAAAGGGATGAAGACAAAACGGATGCTGGTGACGGGATCGTCGGGATTGATCGGGTCGGAGGTGTGCGCGTTTTTTGCGGCACAGGGCTATGAGGTGCATGGGGTGGATAATAATCAGCGCGCGGTGTTTTTCGGGCCGCAGGGGGATACGCGCTGGAATCAGGCGCGGCTGGCACGCGAGGTGCCCGGATTCCAGCACCACGAGGTGGATATGCGCGACCGCGATGGAATCCTGGCGCTGGTGGCGCAGGTGCGCCCGGATGTGATCGTCCATTCCGCCGCGCAGCCGTCGCACGACCGCGCCGCGGCCATCCCGTTTGACGACTTCGATACCAACGCCGGGGGCACGCTGAACCTGCTCGAGGCCGCGCGGCGAACCTGTCCGGAAGCGCCCTTTGTGCACATGTCCACGAACAAGGTATATGGCGACGCGCCAAACCGCCTCGAGCTGGTGGAACTGGCAACGCGCTGGGACTACGCGGATCCGGCCTGGGCCCACGGCATCGCCGAGGACTTCACCATTGACCACTCGACGCACTCGCTGTTCGGGGCCTCGAAGCTGGCGGGGGACATCATGGTGCAGGAATACGGACGCTACTTCAACATGCCGACCTGCTGCCTGCGCGGCGGCTGCCTGACGGGGCCGAATCACAGCGGCGTCGAGCTGCACGGCTTCCTGAGCTTTCTGGTGAAGTGCAACCTCGAAGAGCGCGAGTATCAGGTGTTCGGCTACAAGGGCAAGCAGGTGCGCGACAACATCCACTCGCTGGATGTGGCCCGCTTCATGGCGGAGTTCATCGCCGCCCCGCGCTGCGGCGAGGTCTATAACCTCGGCGGCGGCAAGGGCAACTCCTGCTCGATTCTCGAAGCGTTCGCCCTGGTGGAGACGTGTAGCGGCAAACCCCAGCGGTTTGTCTATCGCGAGCAGAACCGCATCGGCGACCACATCTGCTATTACAGCGACCTGCGCAAAATGCGCGCGCACTATCCGCGCTGGGACATCACGATCAGCCTCGAGGAAATCATCCGGCAGATTGTCGCGGCGTGGCCGGAACGCGGCGCCTAGAGCGCGGGGCGGCGGCGGCTCACACGCGGAAGATCGCGCCGAGCTTTTTGCCCAGCAGCAGGCTGCTGCCCGCCAGCGTGGCGGTCAGAAAAGCCATCGCCCACACCCCCAGCGCCGCGGCCACATATTTGCCGGTGCCCAACAACTGGAACAGCTCGAAGATGGCCTTGGTGATCGGCATATATTCGGCCTGTTGCGCCAGCATCAGGCTGTCGCTGACTTCGAGCATGCTGAAGGCGAAGGTCAGCATGGCCCCGGCAATCAGGTTGGCCGTGATGAGCGGCAGGGTGACGCGCCACAGGGCGCGCGCCGGCGGTGCGCCGAGGTTGGCCGCGGCCTCCTCGAAAGTTACGCTGGTCTGCTGCAAACCCGCCACCGCGCTGCGCACCATGTAGGGCAGACGCCGCACCGAGTAGGCCAGCACGAGGAACAGCGTCGGGTTGGTGCGCACATCCACCAGCCGCCGCCACCAGTCCACATCCGCCAGCCAGCGCGCGTTGCTCAACTGCGAGCTGACTGCCAGAAAACCGAACGCCATCACCAGCCCCGGCACCGCCAGCGGAATCATCGCCAGCGCGTCGAGCGCCCCGCGCAACCGGATGGTCGAACGCACCACCACAAAGGCAATGGCGATCCCGACCACCACGTCGAATCCAACCGCCAGCGATGCGAACAACAGGCTGTTGCGGATGCTGCTGACGGTCATGTCGTGCCCCAGCGCCTCGACATAGTTGGCGGAGGTGAACGCGCCCGGCAGCACGCTCTGGTACCAGCTGCCGGGTGTCGCGAAACTCGTCAGCACCACGCCCAGGTGCGGCAGCAGCGCCAGACCCGTCACCAGCGCGAAAGGCAGCGCCGCCAGCGCCGCCCGCCCCCCGCGCAGGCGTCGCGGCGCCGCCGGCGTGCTCGCCTTGCTCTGCATGGCGTGCGCCCGTCCGCCAAACAGCCGGCGGCTGGCCGCGTAAAGCCCCACGCTGGCCGCCAGCATCACCGACACCAGCGCGTAGGGGAACGGATTGGCGCCGATCTCCTTGAGCGAGTCATAGACCTGCACCGGGGCGCAGCGCGTATAGTTCATGATCAGCGGCGTGCCCAGCTCCGTGAAGCTCCAGATGAATATCAGCGTGCCCCCCGCGAACAGCCCCGGCATCATCAGCGGCAGTGTGATCCGCCGAAACCGCTGCCACCGCGCGCTGCCCAGATTGGCGGCCGCCTCCTCCATGGCCGGATCAATGTTGGCCAGCGCTGCCACCGCGTTGAGATAGAGAATCGGATAGAGCGCCAAAGCCTGCAGCAGCACCACCCCCGCGTATTGCCCGCCCCCCAGCCAGTCGCGCGGGCCCAGCCCCAGCAGCGTGTTCACCAGGCCATAGGCGCCAAAAATCTGCTGGAACCCGATCGCCCCCACGAACGGCGGCAGAATCATCGGCACCAGCACCAGCGACGACCATGCCGCCTTGCCCCGGAACTCGAACTGATGCGCGATCCAAGCCAGCGGCAGGGCCACCAGCAGCGCCAGCCCCGTGGTGCCCACCGCGATCTTCAAACTGTTGAGCAGACCCTCGAGATAAATCGGATTCTCGAACACGCCCACCAGATAGCGCAGCGTAAAACGCCCATCCACCCAGAAGCCGCCCGACACCACCTGCCCCAGCGGCCAGAAAAACAGCACCCCCAGCAGCAGGGTCACCCCGGCAAACACCAGCCACGCCGTACGCGCTCTCATGGCCGCCCCTCCTCGCGCGCCAGCCGTGCCGCCTCGGCGTATTGCCGGCGATATTCCCGCGTCCACTCCCGCAGCAAATCCAAACGGTCATGCTCCGCCGCCAGCGACAACCCCGCGCGCCAGGTCAGCGGCACCGGCATCTGCGGCAGGCGCTCGAGCGCGGCCACCGCCCGCGGACAAGCCTCCGGGCCACCCGCCTCCAAAATGGCCCCCCACGCCGCGCGCAGCTCCTGGCCCGCGTCGAGGCACATCGCCCGGATCAAGTCCCGCAGCATCGCGAAGTGCCCCGCCGTCCAGCGCGGACGGTACACATAACCCGCCGCCAACCGATACGCGTCCAGCGCCGGCGTCCCGAGGTCGTCGGTGGTGTGCGCCCGATGCCGCTCATAGGCCGCCTGGAAATCTTCGTTGGCCGAAGGGTAAAAATCACGCCGGATCGGCAACCGCTGAAGCGCGTACTGCTCCGGGCCGCCCGGCTCGCCCGGCCAGTAGCACCAGAGCCGCTGGCCCTCCTCGCTCAGCAGATAGTCCACAAAACGCACGGCCGTCTCCCGCCGCGGCGCGCCGCGCAAAATCGAAATCGGGTCCGCCCCCACCCCCGACTCCCCAACCGGCGTCACATAGACCATGGCCGTCCGGCCGCGGCCCTCATTGCTGATTTGCGCCTCATAGCGGCCGTAGAAATCAATGGCCAGCCCGGCGGCGGCATTGCCCATGCCCACATCCAGCGGCACCTTGCTCGCGCTGTCCGTAAAATAGCGCGCGTTGGCCCCAATCCGCTGCAGCAGCCGGATGCCCGCCGCCCACCCCTCCTCCACCGCCGCCTGATAGTCCGCCGGCACCTCCGGCGGCATCACCCCCGGCGGCAGGTTCGCCGCCGCAATCGCCGCCTCGAAGGCGTCCGCCTGCCCGCCGAACCCGGCGGCTTCAACCGCTTTGCGGCACTGCACCTGCACGATCGTCTCAAAAATCTTGGCGATGCTCCCGCTCTTGGTCGGATCCGCCAGCCCCAGCGTGCCAAACCAGCGCGGATCCGCCAAATCCCCCCAGCTTGCCGGCGGGATCTCGATCCCCTGAGCCTGCATCCGGTCCAGGTTGTAGCAAATGCCAAACGTGCTCAACGTCGTGCCGTACCAGGTCGGCGCGCGCCATTGCTCGCCGCTCAGGCCCTCGGGAATCAACTCGACGCCCCCCTCCGTGGCCACCACCCCGGGCGGCATGTCATCCGCCCCCCACACCGGCGACAGCAATCCCCGGCCCGTGGCCTGGTTGCCATCATAGGCCCCCCCGCCAAAATACATGTCAATCTGGCTGCCGAACGCCTTCGGGTCATCCGTGCCGCGAAACGCCTCATAGAGCGCGCATTGCTCCGCCCAATCCTCGTCGTCCACCCCTTCGGGCCGCCACGACGGGTCAAAGGTCGGGCTCAGGATGATACTGGCCGCATCGCTGCGCCACGGTCGCCCCTGCCCAATCCACCACGCCCGGAAACTCGAGGTGAACTCGCTCGACAGATAACGCGCGATTTCCGTCGCTCCTCCGATATTGCGCCAATCCACCTTCACCGGGCTGCCGTAATGCTCCATGTGCCAGCGCGAAAACCCCTGCGCGAACTCAAAGCGAATCGCCTCGTTCATCGGCGTAATCACCACCAGCGTCGGATCTCCCGGCCGCCACTCGCGCGTGCCCGTCTCGCGCTGAAACGCGAACGGCAACGCCAACAGCAGCACCAGCACCAGCAGAATGACAAGATTCCGCGTCATCCGCCCGCGACCCTCCCCGTGCCGCGCCGGACCCGCGCGCGCCCGGCCTGCCGCCCCGCGCTCATTCCGTCAGCACCTGCACATCCTCCGCCGCCACCACAACCCGGGCCTCCGCCTTCTCGCCGTCGCGCGCGACAACCCGGGGACGGGCTTCCAGCGCTTTGAGTGTCACCCCGCCGGGCAGCTCCGCCAAATGCTGCGCCACCTCGCCAAGATACATCGAGCCATGCAACCGCGCGGTAAACACGTTGTCGTCCGCCCCCCCCTCCGCGTGCAACCGCACCGCCTCCGGCCGCACCGACAACCATACCTTTGCGCCCTCGGCAACCGCTCCCGCGCACGATGCCCGCCAAACCCCCGCCGCCGTCTCCACCTCCGCCCGGCCGCCGCCCGTCGAACGCACCCGCCCCTCTACAAATGTGGTCTCGCCGATAAACTGCGCCACAAAGCGGCTGACTGGACGCTCATACACCTCCCGCGGCGTCCCGATCTGCAGCAGCCGCCCCTGATCCAAAACAGCCAGCCGGTCCGCGATGGATAGCGCCTCCTTCTGGTCATGCGTCACATAAATCGCCGTCAGCCCCGCCTCCTTGCAAATACGCCGGATCTCCCCGCGCATCTCAAGGCGCAGCTTGGCATCCAGATTCGACAGCGGCTCATCCAGCAGCAGGCACTGCGGCTCAATCACCAGCGCCCGCGCCAGTGCCACCCGCTGCTGCTGGCCGCCCGACAGCTCGTTGGGTTTGGCCTCGGCCCGATCCGCCAGTTTGACCAGCTCCAGCGCACGGGCCACTCGCGCCCGGATATCCGCCCGCTTCACTTTGCGCATCTCCAGCCCGAACGCCACGTTCTCGCGCAGCGTCATGTGCGGCCACAACGCGTAACTCTGAAACACCATCCCCATGTCGCGCTGATGCGGCGGCACCCTCGTCACATCGCGCTCTCCCGCCAGAATGCGCCCCTCCTCCGGCTCGTTCAGCCCCGCCACCGCCCGCAAAAGCGTGGTCTTGCCGCATCCCGACGGCCCCAGCAGAAAAAACAGCTCCCCCGCCTCAATGCGCAGATTAATGCCGTCCAGAACAGTCCGTTCGCCAAACCGCTTCGTCAGGTTCTCGATCGTGATGGGCACCGCCATGGGCTCGCTCCTTTCAAACACCCGTACTCTACCGCCAACGCCGCGGTTGTACACCCCCCAACCGACCCGCAGGGCAATTGCCTGGCCTGGATAATTCACGCGACAAGTCCGGCCCGGATGCAAGGCAGGCGGGGCGAAGCTGTATGGACATACCGCGAGTCCCGAATAACGCCGCAGAAGGGTCGGAATCGTCGCGCCGAAGGGCAACAGGGATGAAAAATGACTGTTTCACATAAAATATCCCCTTCGTGCAGTGCAGCAAAAAGTAAAGATGTTTTCATCCATGTTGATGAATTATTTAGGCTAAAAACTCCAGACCAGAGACGTCGTCACCAGGAAATCATTTTTCTCCTTGCCCTCCGCCGGATAGCTGTCATAGCGGTTCTCCAGCGTGCACTTCAGGCTCAGATTCCCCACCAGGACCGTCTCCAGCCCCAGCTCGGCATTGATGAAATAAATCCGCGAGTCCTCAAAACTCGGCAAATACTCGACGCTCTCCCACACCTGCAAACTGGGCGTCACCATAAACTCCAGATATTGCGCCACGCGCCCTGCGGCAAACCCCTCCGTTTCCCCGCCCTTGCGCTCCGTCACATAGCCCGGGCCCAATTCCGCGCTCAGCACCGTCCGCTCCGTCCACACAAAATGACGCCCCAACGACAAGCTCGTATAGGCCCTGTGCGACACATCCGCAATCTGATCGTGCAGCCCGTACCCCGCCAGAGCCACATACATCCGCTCCGACAGCCGTCGCTGCGCCTTCCCCTCCAGCGTCACGCTTTCCGCGTCCTTTTCCTTGTCGCTCTTGCCATAACGCCCCGTTGTCTTCAGAAAAAAGTAGTGCTGCCCGGTCGTCTTGGACGCGCTCACCGCGGCATCCAACCGCACCGTATCGCGGTTGCCCTGCGCCGAACTCAGCCCCAGCGACGCGCTTCCCTTCCAGGCTTCCTTGTCCCGCTTCACGCTCTTCTTGGCCGGCAACTTGTTCACCCGTCCCGACACCCCGAAGCGTGATCCTGCCCCCTTGAACGCCGAGCGCATCTCCGCGCCGTGATAGGCCGGCGGACGCTTCGTCGGCGGTGCCACCACCGGTGTTTCAGCCTCCGGGGGCGGTGTCTCCGGTTCGTCCGGCGCTTCCGGTTCGTTCGGCGCCTCCACCACGGGCTCATCCGGTTCAGTCGCCGGCAACTCCGGCTCCACCGCCGGTTCCTCGACGGCCGGCGGTTCCTCGACGGCCGACGGTTCCGGTAGATCCTCCACCTGGGCCCAAACCGCCCCCCCTGTCCAGCAAACCACTAGCAGCACGCACACCATCCCCCGCCAACCAGATAACCGCCAATTGCCTTTCATGCCGCCAGAATATCCTCCCCCCGCCCCCACCGTCAATCCCTCCACCGTCCCCCCGCCGAAACGCCCATCCCGCAGAAATATGGGTTGAATTACACCAACCTCCTCCTATACTCGCCCCATTCATTAGCAACAAGGAAACGACATCATGAATCTCGCCTATATTGATCCCGGCAGCGGCAGCATCCTGATCCAAGTCCTCTTGGCTTCGGCCATCGGCGGCATCGCCATCTTCTGGACCAAAATCAAAAGCCTTTTCGTCCGCAAAAAACCCGACACCCCCACCCAGCCCGACAACCCCTCCGACCCCGAATAGCGCCCCATGACACGTGTGGCCGGCTCATTTCGCGACCCCAGCGGTTACGTTTTCCAGTATCGGGATGGCATATTCCGCGCTCTGGATGCCGAAGCCGCGGAATTGCTGCGCTCTCTCGACACCCAAGGCCATCTCGCCCGGTGGGCGCAAGACGACCTCATCGTTGGCACCCGGTTCGTCGAAGATTCGTCTTTGCTGACCGAATTGGAGACAGCCCACCCAGGCTTTGCCGCCTTTGTAGAGCACAACCGAATCGCCCCCATCACCTATCCCTACGAGTGGTCCACGTCCATGCTGGCCGACGCCGGCCAGCACACATTGAAACTCCAGCAAAAGCTGCTCGAGCTGGGCCTGTCCCTCAAAGATGCCACCGCCTATAATATCCAGTTTGTCCGCGGACGACCCGTCTTCATCGACCTCACCTCCATCGAAAAACCTGCGCGCCTGGACCTCTGGTTTGCTCTCGGCCAATTCAATCGGATGTTCCTCTACCCCCTGTTGCTCGTGAAACATGCCGGATGGGATTTGCGCTCCTACTTCCTCCCCAGTCTCGACGGCCGCACCACCCTGCAAGTGGGCCAGGCCTTCTCCTGGCGGCAACGCTGGAGCCCCGGCTTGCTCTTTGATGTGGGCCTGCCATTTGCCCTCGAGCAACGCATCAAAAAAGGCAAAGCCTCCGCGCCGCAAGCCGCAGCCCCCGCCCCCGGAGGCAAACCGGCTGGGCATCCGGCCGCTCAACAGATGACCCTCCGCCGTCTTGACCGGAAAATCGCCGCGCTGGCCAAATCCATTGCGCCAGAAACGGTTTGGGGCGACTACACCGAGATTTGCTCCTACGACGATGCTGCCGAAGCCTCAAAAAAGGCCTTGGTGAAAGAATATCTTCAGGAAACCAAGGCAACCGCCGTGCTCGATATGGGTTGCAACACCGGCGATTACTCCCGAATTGCCGCCCAATGCGGCGCCTCGGTCCTGGCTACCGATTTTGATATCGCCGCCGTCGAACAAATGTACCAACGGCTCCGGCAAGAGCCCGCCAACATCACCCCGATGGTGGTGGACATCGCCAATCCCAGCCCCGGCATCGGATATCTCAATGCTGAACGCCCCCCCTTCTTGGACCGCGCCCGACCGGATTGCGTGCTGGCTCTGGCCGTTATCCATCATCTGCTGGTTGGCGCCAACCTGCCCATGGCCGCCATTCGCGACCTGTTCGCCACGCTGACCCAACGCCACCTCATCATGGAATTTGTCCCCACCAATGACACCATGTTTCGCCGTCTGCTGGAGTTCCGGGTTGACCTCTTCGACCACATCACCCTCGACTATTGCCTCGAGGTCTTCGGCGAATCCTTCACCCTTCTGCGCCAAACCCCCATCCAAAACTCCCCCCGCACGCTCCTCCTGTTCGAAAAGCGCCACTAACCTGGATTATTCATCATCCAGGCTAATATCTGGACACACAACCCCGCCCCCATCCCCGACGCCCTCATCCACAAAATCGCCCACGCCCTCGCCCTCCCCCCCACCTGACCCCCACGCCCACCACACCCTCTCCGGATCAGAATAGTCCGGCCAGCCGCTCACGGGCTGTTGCGACCGCTCGATCCGGCCTGCCCGCACCATGCCCAGCTCGCTCATCACCGCATGATATCTCTGCACAAGGCCTTCAAATCACACCATGAAACAATGCGCAATAACTCGTTGACAATAGCTGTTTAGTCCATGTTACGTTGCGTCTCTGACTTATCCTTCATCGGGAAGTAGTCAGAGCAACATTCAAGTATGTCTATCGCATATAAAATTTCCAAATATAACCGGGACCGGAAGTGGCGTCTCTTTATCAGAGAATTTCCTCCCGATCCCAATCGACGTGTCCTGGATGTCGGTTTTAGCGAAAAGGAATACAGCGCAACCGACAACTACATCGAAAAGCACTATCCATTCCCCCACATGTTGACGGCATTGGGCGTACATGAGCCAGTCCAATTCCAAGCGCGTTACCCAGCGGTTCATGCCGTTCGCTACGATGGCACGGTCTTCCCTTTCGCCGATTCCACCTTTGATGTTGTTTGGTCCAATGCCGTTATTGAGCATGTTGGAGATCGCGCCCGACAGCTCTTCTTTATACGTGAAATTCGCCGCGTAGCAACAAGCGCATTCATCACCACACCAAACAGGTTCTTCCCCATAGAGGTTCATACTCGAACACCTTTGTTTCATTTTTTACCGAAGAGGATGTTTGATAAATATCTGACTATGGTGGGCAAAAAATGGGCGACCGGCGACTACATGCACCTGTTGTCTTTGCAAAACATCAAATCGCTTCTCGCCGATGCGGACATTGCAAAATATAAAATATGGAAAAACAAGCTGGCGGGGTTCACCTTGGATTTTGTGATTTCCTGGGAAAAACAATAAGCGATCATCCGGGACACGCAGTGGGAAACCTGCGTGGAGTACGAACGCACCAAGGAAGCAATTTGCGGTATTTGGTTGCCGGAATAATCGCGCTTAGATTCGTAGTCTTTGAAAACGAATCCGCCGGTGCAACAACCAGATTGACTTGTTATTTGCTTTGCTGAGGGGGATTTGGCGCGACAATTTAACGTCTGCAATCTTTTTCCGTCGGAATTTAATGATGCATATGTTGAGCCAATACGCCTCCGTATGCACATCTAAATCTTCACTTGCAATTCATTTCTAATCGCCTGATATTTGGCCCATGAAAAAACGATCCATCTGCTTTTGGGGCTGGCAACCCGCTTTTTGGCTCGCAGCAGCGCTGCCTCTTCTCAACTGTTATCGCAAAAACTCTCAAATATTCTCTGTCAAACAGCTATGGGTTTCCGCCGGCGCTCTTTTCCTGGCCGTTGCTTTGAGCGCCGTTCTCTACACCCTTTTTGCGCGGTTTATATCGTCGCTATTGACATGCCTGCTGCGACGCCAGCGAGATTTTGATGATCACGCGTTTCGGATTTTGATGGCTTTGGGTGTGGCCGGGCTTTATCTGCGCCTCATGCTGTATCCCCTCACCTTCGAAATGACCCGCATCCGAGGATATGCCCCGGTCACCGCGGGTGGCGTCCTCTTGCTCCTTTTCGTCCTGTACTCCCTGATTGCCTGGCGATTGAACTGGAAAGGCGTCATCGCCATTCTGATGGCATTCAACCTGTGGCAAGGCTGGGGTTGGCGGGCCAATGTGCGCGGTCACCACCAAAGTTCTCACGCCCTCAATGTCTCTCCAGAAACAAAACAACTCCATGACCGCCTCCAGTTTCAAGAAGCCCCCAGCATCTACTTCATGGTGTTGGAATCCTATCATAGCGCTGATTGGCTACGATCTTTTTATCAGTTAGATAACTCCGCCTTTGTCGATGATTTGACGACCATGGGTTTTACAGTCTACTCCAACACCTTCGCGAACTATTACGTCACGGTTCAATCTCTCTATTCCATCTTCTCCATGGCCCATCACTATAACCTTCAGGATGCCGGCAATATGGACGCCCATGGTTTCCGGCCACTCCTTTCAGGCGGAGTTTACAACCCGGTTTTGGAAATTCTGAAAAACAATGGCTATCGTATCGAATACCTTCTGGCAGACACCTATCTATATTTCCCAGAAATGGCCCAACGCCATCTGGATCGTATGTTCATCAATAAAAACAACCCGTTTTACCCGCTGGCCACCTTGGTTTGGCCAATTAAAATTGAAGACCGCACCGTCCCAAACTACCGGGAACACCTGCTT
The DNA here is from genome assembly GCA_012511885.1 of Lentisphaerota bacterium. Lineage (GTDB taxonomy): Bacteria > Verrucomicrobiota > Kiritimatiellia > CAIQIC01 > Lenti-01 > JAAZFE01. Next base: position 21,547 of record JAAZFE010000151.1, read on the forward strand.
GAAGAGCTATTCAAGTACCCAGAGGACACCACTCCTCGTTTTGTTTTTATGAAAGCCGGCGTGCGCCACATAATGACCTCGGAATGGCCTCCGCCTGTCGAAAAATTCAAAAAGTTCTATACACGTCTGTTTGAAGCTGAAAACCTGTTCTTGAAACAATTTTGTTCCCTGATCCTCGAAAATGATCCGGATGCGGTCATCATTCTGGCGGCCGATCATGGTGCGTTTGTCTATTCATATGGGTGGTGGGACCGAACCTCGAATCCCAACACGTTCTTGAAAGAATATAACTTTGACCCGCAAATGGTGGTTCGCGACAATACCGATGTATTCCTGGCCATCAAGTTGCCCGGTCAAGATATGGAACCTCTGCCGGTACGGTCACTGATCAATATCTTTCCCGAACTGTTCCACCATTTGAGCAATGACCCCACATTGCCTTCTTTGCAAGCTGCCGATGACTCCTATTCCCCGCGTCGCTTTGGAGCCATCCATCGCCTGGTGCGCGACGGCAAACCCCTCACCCATTTTGAACGAATCGGTGCCGAAGAACTCTCCACCCTCCCTTGACTCATGGATCGCGCCGTACAACTGAGCAAACTGATTAGATATGCCAAAAACCCGCTGCTCTTATTTTGGCGGCTGGGGCTTGACGGCCATTTCAAGTTCATTCCCGATCGACGCTATCTTGAGATATGTTTTCGCATCAAAGTTGGGCATCGGCTTAACCTGGAAGCACCACAAACCTTTAACGAAAAATTGCAATGGCTCAAATTATTTGATCGGCGCCCGGAGTATACTCGCCTCGCTGACAAACTAGCCGTTCGAGACTATATCCAATCCCGAGTTGGGGCTGATCATCTCATCCCTCTTCTCGGCACCTGGGGTTCAGCGGCGGATATTAATTTTTCCACATTGCCTTCCCAGTTCGTGCTGAAATGCACGCATGATTCCGGCAGCGTCATCATCTGTCGCGATAAATCGAATCTTCGCGAAAACCGTGTCCGAGCCCGCCTGGCCAACCGCTTGAGCAAGAACTATTACTGGGCAGGCCGGGAGTGGCCGTACCGGAACATCCCCCCCCGGGTGATCGCGGAAGCCTATATGACAGATGAATCCGCCACCGAGCTCAAAGACTATAAATTCCATTGCTTCAACGGCGAACCCCGGGTCATTCAGGTGGACTTTGATCGATTTACGGCGCATCGACGCAATCTCTACGATCTGAATTGGAACCGTTTGCCCCTCGCACTGGCATATCCTGATGCTCCCGAACGCGTTATTCCCAAACCGCCTAACTTGGAACAGGCATTAGACTTGGTCCGAGCCATTGTCCCCCCTGCTCCCACGGTTCGTGTGGACCTTTACCTGACGCAAGACCAAATTTATTTTGGTGAATTCACATTCTTTCATGAGGGTGGGCTAGGGCGTTTTAAACCTGCGCGTTACGATGCCGAATTTGGTTCTTGGATCCACCTGCCGCCCCCCTCCGGACACCGATCGGCGTCAGCATGAAGATCCTGCTGGTCAATTACCGCTACTTTCTGTCGGGCGGCCCTGAAAGCTACCTGTTTAAAATTGAAGAACTATTCCGACAAAATGGCGATGAGGTTTTTATTTTTTCGGCCAAACACCCTCGCAATCGCCCCTCCCCGCAAGCTGACTATTTTGTAGAGGGTCGCGGCAATGATATATATTTCGACCGAATTCGCCTGACCCCCTCCAATGTGATTCAACTACTGAAGGGCGCTTTCTACAATCCGGAGGCCGCTCGCAACCTGAAGCGTATGATCCACGATCTACGACCCGATGTCGTCTATGTGCTGCAGCAAATCAACCTGCTCTCACCTTCAGTATTCATGGCGGCACGGAAAGCAGGCGTGCGTGTTGTACACCGACTATCAGACTACAACATGATGTGTCCTCGGTTTGATTTTTTGAGGGACAATCATCCGTGCGAAAAATGCCTAACCGGATCGCTGCTCAACGGAGTGCGCTTTAAGTGCGTGCATCATTCCTTCGGCGCCTCCCTCGTTCGAGTGCTTTCCATGTATTTCCACCGCTGGATTGGCGCCTTCAATTGTGTGGATGGTTTTGTGGTCACCAACCGTTTCATGGAACGAAAATTACGTGAATCCAACATTGCGCCCAACCGGATTTTTGTCGTGCCCACCTTCATTGACAGTACGACCATTCAACCGCGCTATGACCACAAAAACTACATTCTTTATTTAGGGCGCCTGAAACCCGAAAAAGGGCCCCAACACGCGGTCGCCGCCATGGCCCATTTGTCTGACCTCGATTTGCGTTTGAAAGTAACCGGCCGACTGGAAGAAGACCCTACGGGTCAGCTGACCAGCTTAATTGACCAACACCAGTTGGCCCAACACATCGATTTTGAAGGCTTTGTTCATGGGGAACAGTTAATCAAGTTGATTCAAGGCGCTCTCGCTCTGGTGTGCCCTTCCGTATTGTATGATAACATGCCCAATGTCATGTTGGAGGCCGCGGCCCATGGCAAACCGATGATCGCACCCCGTCATGGCTCCTTTCCGGATGTGGTCGAAGATGGCCGCACAGGCTTGCTCTATTCCCCGGGAGATGCCGCCGACCTCGCCAGACAGATCCGACGCCTGATCATCGAGCCTGAGTTGGCAGCCACCCTGGGCAAACAGGCCCGCGCCAAATGTGAACAAGAATACTCGCCTGAACGCCATTATCAGCATTTGCGACGAGTGCTGCAGCCTGAATCTCTGGCTTGAAATATCCATCATCCCAAGCACAGCTGGTCGCTTGCCGATGGCCAACAAACCCGGGCTGGCGCACCAGAAGAAACCGGATGCGTGTCAGCAGATGTTCAATGCAGGGTGGAGACTCGGGAATCCTCTGGCCAGAACTCTTTCCCGAAGCGTCAAATATTTTTGCCCAAGAGCGTCCCTGAGTTCATAACGCGAACGGATATCCCGCGCCGGCAATTATAGTTGCTACACAGCAGGATTCTCATGGCCCATCCGTGTCGGATACCGTGCTGGTTTGGATGTGGGAGGGCCCCGCATACACGTTGGCAATCAGTCGATTCAGGGTCTTTCCGACAGCCTGAAAACTGAAGTGCCTTTCGGCGGCAGCGAGTCCACCCGCCGCGATGCGCCGAACGGAAGCAGGATTTGTCAGGCAGGTCCGCAGTGCGTGCCGGATGGCAGCCTGAGTGGGCTCCTCCAGCACGAATGCGCTTTCGCCGTCACGAAGATAAATAGGGACATCCCCCACCGCCGAGGTGATCACCGGTCGGCCGGATGCGAGATACTCGGACAGCTTGGTGGACAACCCCGAACGGCTGAGACGGGAATCTTTTCGGATGCTAAGCAAGACAGTCGAGCGTTCAATTTCCTTCTGGAGTTCCCGCAGGGGCAGCAGATCGCCGAAGGTCATGTTGTCGGTCAATCCGTGCTGCTCGCGTAGCCGCAGAACCCGTTCCAGATCGGGCGACTTCATGCGAAGATTGCCGATGCAATGGAACTCGAAATCGAGTCCTTCCGCCTTGAGTTCGCCAAGAGCGCCAATAGTTTCGTCCAGCGCATAGATATCAAGGAAGGATCCGGAATAGAAGATGCGAGGCCGCGAGTCTGCGGGGGGCGGGCCACATCGCCAGAAATCAATATCCACGATCGTGGGAACCACGGTCAGACACTTGGCGCCGCAAGCCGCAAATTTTTCTTTGAGATATTGACAGATCACCACCACGGCATCCGCCCGCCGGACTAGGAAGCGGTCAGCAAGGCGGTTGTCCACTCCGGTGAACCAGCGCTGTTTCAAGGTCAGTGATCGCTCTGAGCAGATGGCGATATGCTCATCCTCGTAGCTCTGGATAATGGCCATTCCGAAAAGACGCCCGAGAATCATCAGGGGCAGCATGTCGTGGAAGGACAGTTGGTTGAGCCAAAGTACATCGGCAGAGTTCCGGTTCCGGATTAGGCGGACGATCAATCGCAGGGTCGTCCGAACCTTCATAAAAAATGAACTGGCACCATAGGTCCGGGTAGCGCATCCCGAAACGATTTCATAAGGGACATCTTCAATTTTGCCCTTCAATTGAATCAAGCTTTGGGGTACATGACCCAACACATGCTTGCTCCAAATACGGACGGCATGACCTTGGAGAACGAGGCACTTGGCGAGAGTTTTCAAGCGGCTGGTATGGCCGCCACCTTCGGGCAGGTCGGCGATCGTGACAATTAGAATTCGACGGGATACCATGGAAGGTCTCATGTCTGTCGGCCCCCCAGAAGCGCCTTGACTTGCTTAAGGCGATACAAAGCTGATACGGGCAAGCTGGCACGCGGGGGGCTGCCCTCGATCGTGATCGCCGAAGCTGGTTGAGCCGCAATCTCGTCGGAAATGGCCGGATTGACTTCCATCCGTTCGGGCCGTCGGGCATGCCGGCTCCGAAAGTTCTCCAGGTCGCGCCGGACTTGCGGAAGGTTGGCCAGATAGTTGAGGAGTTTGTTTTCATCGCACAAGACAACGCCAGCGGCTTCCTTCTGAACGGTATCGGCGATATTGCCACTGACCGAATTGGTAAGGATCATGGCGTCAGCCATCCGCGTTTCCACCAGGGTATAGCTGTAGGTTTCGGGCGAGGTGGACCAGAGAAAGGCGATATCCACGCGTGCCCGTCGAATGGCCTCCGTCATGGCCTCGGGACCATCTCGGACGAAGGACACGGGAACCTGAATGATGTTTGAAGTACCCGGCGTGGCGCGGCCAAAATGGTAGAATTCCCAGTTGTGCCCCTGGCGGTTCAGCTCCTGGACCAGCCGGAGGAAGACACTCCAGCCCTTTTGCGGCATCGGGGTGCCAACAAAAGCCAAGCGGATGGGTTCGTTCGGCCGGCCTCGGATATCGGAAACCGCCACATCGCCAACCGGTATCAGATGGGGCACCACGACCACTTGCGCCGCAAACTCCGGGAAAGTATTCACCCAGATGCGCCGTGCGGTTTCGGAGGGAGCCACAATGCGCAGACGCCCCTGGGCAGCATCCAGCACTTGGCGGATGGCCTCGTGATGTCCCGGGGTCCAGCTGACGCATTCCGCACACTTCTCCAAAGACGGCGCGGCCTCGCCGCAATGATCGAGATTGTTTCGCAACAGGAAGATCTGCGGACATACGGTAAAGAAGTCGTGCAAGACGAGCCGTACGGGCGCGATGACTCCCCGTAAAAAGCGCTCCACATGCGAAAGATTAAAATTCAGCAGGTGGTGTAGCTGAATTTCCTTCAGGGCGACTCCGTCCTGATGCAGGCTTGCTAATAAGTCCACTCCGCCATCGGCCCGATAGAACCCCCGCAATATTCCGTCGGCCACGACGCCCCAATAGCTAGACAAGCGACGGTTAAGCCAGCGGCTTCGGCGGGTAGGAAACGGGAACAGAACCAGTGTCGATACTCCACGCTCTTCCAGCAGGGCGGCTTGGTCCGCCAAATATTTTTCCAAGCCGGCGGCCTTGCCACGGGGGTCGGTATAGGTCAGGCACACTACGCATGACCGGTTGCGGAGCCGCCATGTGGCTGACTTCCCCTTTTGCCCTTCATGGCAACGATTCAGCGTGACCCTCATGCCGCCTCCGGCAGCTCTTGCATTATGGGCTGCATATCCCACACACGCCCCGCCAGCATCCAGAGTGGGAAGGCCAGGACCGGAATGGTCACGGTATTGATGAACAGAATCACAATCGCCATGAATATCATAAAAGCCGCTAACCTGGATAATTCATGCGACAAGTCCAGTTCAGATGCAAGGCGGGCGGGGTGAAGCTGTATGGACATACTGCGAACCCCGCAGAACAAAGCAAATGGACTGGAATCGTCGCGCCCTTGGTCAACATGGATGAAAAATGAATGTCGCATGTTCATTTCCGTATCATGCTGCCCTGCAGCAAATAACAATGTTTTCATCCATGTTGATGAATAATCCAGGCTAAATGCCCAAAACTCACCTTGCTCTGCCACAAATCAAGCTTCATTAAGCGAAGGCAACTCAGCGGACTCGACGGTTTCCGGCGTCATATCCCATGAGCGCCCAATCAACATCCAAATTGGATAAACTAGAGCTGCAACTGAGAGGATGTCGGCCAATACCATAATCATACCCATGAAGATCAAACAGCCTCCCAGCGCCATAAATATCCCTGCACGCAATGCTGAGCCTGAGGCTTGGAACGCTTTTCTCATTATCCAATAAAGAACCCATCCCCAAAATGAGAAAAAAATGAATGCGCCCAGCCAACCATATTCACTGGTTATAGCGGAAAAATCCGTTACGGGATTACCCACCACAGATGACGAAATAACCGTACCGGTTACAAGGAAATAGCCTCGTCGTCGATTTTCATCCAATGATGGAATAATATAGCGACGAGCCAACGGAGCACGTGCTTCAATCGCCGCGGTAGAGGCAAAGCGCCCCGGCCCTGCGCCAAGCATGGGATAACGAACCAGATAGGGGAAATCAACGGTTAGCGCATACATCATCTCTGCTTTGGGAGAACGCAGAAAAGAGTGCCAAACCCGTTGAAAATCTCGTCGCCCCATTGCTGACTGTACATATATACTTGCAGCCAGCACAAAAACGACGATCCCAATTATCGCACCCGTTTTTGCCCAACGGGTAAAACTTGCATGGAAAAAGAAGGGGATCACCGCGACAGGCATCAACAGCAAAGCGTGCTTGGTATCTGTCATAAAAATAAGATTGTAGGCAATGATGCCCGCCAACAGAATCAGGCTCCATTTTTCACGTCCACCAGCGCGTTTCATGCGCCCCATCCACAAGCCGACAATCAACAGCAATGCGATCACACTCATGTAGCCGACCAAATGCGCGCCTGATGCAAAAGGTCCAAATATTCCGCCACTGCGATCGGGATGGTATCTAAGCCACAATCCCCTGTGCCAAACTATATTGTACAGATATTGGATTGCAATATAGATGATGTATGCCCATACCCAGCGCAGCATTTCTTGATCGTTCTCAAAAGTGCATGTTAATCGGCAATAGTACCATAAAATATATAGCCGCAAGGCAATAAGAGTAAGTTGAACAGTTACAACGACTGAAGGCTTCCCGTTCACGTACCAGCTTAAAATCGCCACCAATAAAAAAGCAATTGGGAACAGGACGCCCTGCTGGATCTGTCGCCGCTGGATCCAATTCATCACAATGACAACCAGGAAAGGCAGCATGAAAAATTTATTCATACTTCCCAACAGGGGGATTGGAACGATTCCCAACAGCCGATTTGACGGGACTGCCAAAAAATAAACCATCATGATAAAAAGCAACAGCTTGGGCCGATCCAGCAGCAGCGCCCCCATCGTGAATAGAATGACAATAGACGCCCACAAAATAGGGGGAGGCCATCCAAATAAACCGGCAATAAAGTAAACAACCAGCAGCCCTATCGCAAATCCACTGAACGCCAGCCACCCGATCCATTTATATACAGGGAACTGGTAGCTCGTGCGCTGGCTGGCCGGGAATTGAGGAGCGGGAACGTTCATATCAAGAAAGTAAGACTAAACAACTTGTGGAGACGGATGATAGCAATCTCAAAGGACACATGAAAGCTCCTTTGGGTGTTGTCCAAGGGCTTGCTGAAAAAGCTGCTCCAGCCGTATCGCGACGACCTCAATAGAGAATTCTGTTTGCATCCGCATACGGGCCGCCTCCCCCATTTGCGTTCTGAGCCGCGGGGACTTAAACAGCCTGATCATGGCTGTGGCCAGCGCGTTCACATCTTCAACCGGCACAACCAGGCCGTTAAAACCATCCTGAACCACGGCTGTATTGCCGGGAATATCGGACACAATAACGGGCAACCCGGCGGCTTGAGCTTCCAGCAATACATTGGACATTCCCTCCACTCGAGACGGCAATACAAGAAAACCTGCCCGTATCAATTCGCCTGTTGCATTCTCGGTCCGTCCGGCAAACTCTATGGTGTCTTCGGTCTTCTCCTGCCGGGCCACCAATTGCCACCGTCGCGCATCTCCACTGCCAAACATCTTCAACCTCATGCCCGGCTCTGCCGCCACGGCGCGCCCCCATGCCTTGAATAAAATATCAAACCCCTTGTACACGCTGCCCTGCGAAAAGTTGCCAATATACAGTGTCAGGGAAGAGTCCCCGGGCGATGCTGAGTTCTCAGGAATCTCCACTCCGTTGGGCAGGATGGATATCCGATCAGATGGAATGCCTGCGGCGATCAGTTGTTCTCGCAAGTGTTCGGTCATGGCCAAATAATGACAGGACATACGGCGTGATTTCCAGTGCCTCAACCAGGGAACATCCGGATTTCCCGGCCAGGACAAAACCTCTCCAAGCGCCTCTTTGCAGAACACCGGAACATCCAGGTGTTCCGCCAGCCATTGGGCGAATCCCGCGATCCAATGGGACTCGTGCACATGAACAACATCTGCTTTGACGCAAGCCGTCTTTACCAGCAGTGCGCTTTCCGCGATGAAGCTCAAGTGCCCCAACCATTCTACGAGCGCCATTAGTCGCCATCGCCTTTGACGGGGAGGCGCAAGCCGCCCTCCATCGGCACTGAATGGATCCGCCTGTTCAGCACGCTGGGGCCTTATTTTACGCCTAATCCAACGATGCAAACGGCGAAGCGCAGAAGTAACCGGCAGCAGACAACCCACTCGTCGAATAAGGACCTCTTCGCTTATTTCTTTTCGGCCGGTTTTGAGCCACCACCATGGGGTTAAAATGGTTACCTGGTGGCCGCGAGCTGCCAACGCACGGGCCTGCCGCCAGCACTGCATTTCCGCTCCGCCCCGCTGAACGGGCATAAAAGTTGCCACAACCATTAAAATCTTCATCGCAGCTTATGACCTCCGGATATCCACCTCAAAAAGTACTCTGGGTGATCGTCCTCGGGCAACACTTGCGACTTACGCCAACTGAAGCTTGAGTCCCATTGTCGGCACCCATCTCTCCCCATCCAATTCCGACCGCGACAATTGATCTCCCCTGCAATTGGTTCGCGCACTGTTATGGGCAACAAGCCAGTAAACACCATGGATTTTGATTCCGGTTTCAGATGGGCAGAGAAATATCTATTGACGCAATCGATATCAATCGAAAAGGACTCAATCGCGCAGCAGCCAATCCCGAATACTAGAATACCATTCGCCTGACGGAAATATCGGCTGCGGTTAACATACTCAACCAACATTTTATTCAAGTTGTCCGAGTATTCCAAAGACAAAACTGACAGGATCTCAATCAATTGCATGGCTCACCTCCTCATGCGTGCGTTGTCGGTAAAAGCTACGCATACCCGATCGCCACAACTCTTTTGCATAGGCCGCAGGAACCCGGTTCCACGGACATAAAACCATCAATAGGCCCGCCAGAATGATGAATCCGCTCGCCAAGAGCAAAGTACCAAGCATAGTTTCCCCATAACTCCACGAAGCCATAAGCCACCAAATTCCCGCTGCTAGAAGGCCGTTGACCACCATGCTGCCCACCAGAAAACCGAATACACGGCCAATTCGCACGCCCGAAAACCAGTAGCGCCATACGGGCAACGATATCAGGTAAAGAAGATATACATAACTAACCTTGATGAATGGGTAATTTATAATGCCGATTCTAGGCACACCCCACCACAACGCTGCTACCAACACAGCATTTTGAATAATGTTGAACACATTGCGAAGCAATACCTTTTGCTGAGCTGCTAACGCCTGGTAAACAAGAGCATGGGAAACGGTCATAGGAAACCCCAACACCAAACCTTGAAACAACCGTGCGGTCACACGAAGAGCTTCTTCTGAATAAGCCCCACGCAACATCAGAATCCTCAACAAACCGGGAGCCGCCAGCGACAAAACAAAGGCCAATGGCACACACAACCAGATCATAAACTGTGAAACCCGCTCATAGGCCCGCCCAAACCCAACCGAGTCGCGACGGGCGGACAACTCGCTCAGTTTGATGCCCACGATCAGGGCAATTTGCCCGCCAAGCAATGCCTCGGGAACTGCAGACATTTTCATGGCGTAGTTCATGGCCGTCACAAAACCTTCTTCTGCGGCCGAGGCCATCAGAATAGGTGTGAAGGAGGCAAAAGCGAACGCCAACACTCCAAGCTCCGTGTAAACAATATTCCTCCATACCGAAGAAGAAATGTGCGGCCATTTGAAAGAGAACCGCCATTTGAGACGTCGGCGCAGCAGCCAGAATGAAACCATCGCCTGCAAAAGCAACCCCAGAATGATGGACTGAGCCAGGGCAACCACTCCCAATTGCCGATGGAACATGAGCACATAAACAATGTTGAACACGCGGCAGATCACTCCCCAAAATGCCGGCAGTGAAAAATATTTGTAAGACACCAAAATGCTGTTGATGTACTGCGAAAGCAATTGCAACGCGAAAACCGGGATGACCCACATTATTAAATTTCGGTTGGCCTCAAGAGTGGCGACATCAAAACGAGAAATTGCCGTTAGAAATTCAATCGGACGCCACGCTGTGACCAGTGCAAGCGCCAGCGTGATTCCGGAGAACAGATAGAGAAAGAAATTCAAAAATTGCATTGAAGACTCTGGCGACTCCTGGTGCCGGCGTCGAATGGCCTCCGGGATCAGCACGGTGGAGTCCAACACCAGCATGAACGAGGCCACCAGCATGAATGTGGTCACGCAGTAGTTCAGCACATCCGTGGCATCTACGGCGCCAAAGCAGTACGCCATAACCAGGTTGAACACAAAGGAAAGGCCCTGGGCGACAATTTGGAGCGCTGTGGAGTACAACCCTCCACGCCGGTAGGACTCGGCCTTAAGCATCTAATTCACCGAGCTTTCAATGTTTCCGGCCCATCCCTTGGGGGGGTGGGCGGCGGGGAAAGGTGGGTTGAAAGCGGGAATGTCTGGAGCGGCATGGCAGATGCGCCAGCGCATTGCATCACAGGCATGACGCAATAGTGGAATTTTCAGGGGGTCGAATCCCAACAGGGCCGCGCCCAGATAATCCCCCACGGCCGGATTATGCGCAACCAAAACAGCACCTGTCGGCAGTGGATCAGGTGCCAGCGGCCCCTCTCCTTGACCGGCCACTACGGCATCCACAATTGAGATTTCCTTCCGCTGGATGGCATCGGTCATCTCACCCTCCCGATTGGCATAGAGCAGAGCACGGTTCAGATCGAGGCACGTCCGCCAAATCGTGTCATTGCCATGCCAACTGCCTTCAAGTTGCGCCGCAGGATCTTTTTTTTGCCTCTGCACCATGCCGCGCCAGGCCACTCGCTCGAAAAGTCTGTAAATACGCGGATAACCTCGCAAACATCCGTTGGCAAAGTCCAAAAGATGTTCTGCCAATGACAGTTTCCAGTGGGCGTGAGGATAGTCATCTCCCATCCCGCGGTCCGCCGCGCCTTTGCGGTGGTGGGGCAGGAATTCCTTGTTGCCGTTGATGCCAATGAGATTTTTGAGACAGCAGGTAATGCCAGCTTTCTTGTGGACTTTGAGTTTGGGAACATTGACCACCAAATCCGCGTCAAGGATTTCACGGGCAACCAGGTAGCGATGGCGCCCCGGGCGATGATGTTTCCACATTTTGCGCGGATCGTACACCGTCACCCGGAATTTCCGCCAGTCCTTGGAAATCGGCTCGAGCAGGCTGTCCGCGCCCAAATCCACCAACCGATAGTCGGTCTCGGGGCGGAGTTCCTCGGTCACCTGCTTGAGGCCTGCATCCGTACGCAGCACCGTGCGGCGAAAATCTTTCACAATCAAAGGCAGTCCCCTCCCCTGAAACTCGGCAATAACGGCACACAAACCGCCAAAATCCAGCAATTTTTCGAAGTCGCAGTCCTGCAAAGGGGCGTCGCCAAGGACCACTTGCGCCGGTTTGGTCAAAAATACATATTCCAGCACGGCGCGGAGCACGGAAGGATGCGTTATCAGGCAATCGGCGTCAGCCGTGCCGTGATTCTCATGCAGAACCCAATTGGGCTTGACCACGATTTTTGCGCCAGGCTTGGCCAAGTCGCCCAGCGGATTCCAGTCGGTAGAGCCATACCGCCCGGCATCAAGGCCCAGTTCCGCCAACGCCCCCCGCACCAGAGCAAAAATAGGGTTGGTCGCACCGGGCTGAACCTCCCCCCGAAATTCGGGAAATGCCTGATCCGGGGCATAAGGCGCCACGGACTGCAGCGGGTAGGCCGCCGCGCCCGGCAGGCGCATTAGACTCCATTTGGGCGATGCTACTATATCAAACATTGGCTTTTTACATCTTGGATCAAGGATTCCGCGACCCATGGCACTCGGAACAACGGTAGGACAATCCGGGTGGAATAACAAGCACGACAGCCCGTCGAGAGCAGCTTGATTGAGCGTGATTTACAGGCGCCAACCCCGGTTGCCCAGCTCCTGCCAGACTGTTTCGATTTCAAGGCGCTCAAGCTCTCCTTCAGGTGCGATCAGCACGCAAATTTCTCCGCGACCGCGGGGCGCCCAGGTTTCGGCCTTGGATGACCCGAACAAAGCCACCACCGGCAATCCTACCGCAGCGGCCAGATGAGTAATGCCCGAATCGTTGCCCAGAAACCGGGAGGATTCCGTCAAAACAGCCGCCAGTTCGATCAGGTTCAAGCCCTCCAAGCAGGGCAAGTCCGGCAATTTGCCCGCCAATTCTCCGCGCGCCTGTTGATCGGCTTCGCCCAGCACAGCAATAACATCGTGGCCGCAGGCGCAGAGCCGCTGGATGATTTCCATGAAGCCGGGGAGCGGCCATGTTTTGGCCGGGCTGCCGCTGCCCGGATGAACCACGATCGGCCGTGACACCACCCCCAGCTCTTGCAGGCGGCGACGCGCGTCGGCGCGTGCTTCACCCGACAGCACCAGTTCGGGAACCAGTTCCGCCTCATAAATGGCTAGCGCCTGCAACGGTTCCAACAGAAAGGGCACCGCGTGGCCGCGGGAAATCATGGGCGAGCCTTGAATCACCTGCCGGGCGCCGGCCTGGAGTAGATTGTCGTGCACGTGGCCGGCGGGATCATGCAGATAATGAAAAATCAAATCATAGGAACGGATGGCCGCGACCTGCTCTTCGGTGAATTCGGCCCGAGGGGCAAAAAAGCGGGCCATGTCCGCCCGGTCAAGCGACTGCACCTTTTCGGCGAGTCCCCCGGCGACCGCCAGTTCCGCGATGTGCGGATAGCCCCAGATATCAATCCGCGCGAGAGGCCACTGGGCGCGCAAAGCCTGCAAAACGGGCAGCGTGACAATGAAATCGCCGATGGCCCCGCCACGCAGAAGCAGGAATCGCGGCGCGTGGGTTCCTATCGGTCCGGCCACCACGTCCCCTCAAGGCAGATGCCACAGACCCGCCGCCAACAACAGGATGGAGCCCGCCAGCTTGATCCATCCCCAGCGCCGGACCGCAACCGTGTGCGGCAGGAATCTTTCGACGGTTTTGCGGAACAGCCAGGGGTGCAGCATCAGGGCGCAGCCGACCAGCACCCAGACATAGGCAATAACCGCCGGAACATGACGCCAGATGGATTCCGCCCAGCGCACACCCATCAGCATGGGGTTGGCCACCAGAATCAGCAGCGCGCCCAAAGCGCGCGCCGAAAGCAGTTCATCGAGCAAAAACAGCACGGCCAGATAGAGCCCGACGGCCGCAAACGGCAGATAGGGTTTCACCCACTCGAAGCGTCCCAAAGCGGCATGTTGCATGATCCAACCCACCCAGAACACGGCCAGAGCAGTCATGATCCAGCCGGGAGTTCGCCAGCGCGGGAAAGCGACCAGCCCTCGCAGCACACCGGCCGGAAACGCCACCATGACGCCGCCTACCGCCAGTCCCGCAGTGCCCAATACAACCAGCAGACGGCCGAGGAACAGATAAGCGGGCGTCACCATGAGATCGGTTCCTGCGCCGGGGTCGCCGGGGTCGTCGCGCGCGGCGCGGCGCGTCCACGGGCCGGCGGCTGAGTGGGCGCTGGCCCCTTGGGGGGCAGTTCCCCGATGGTCGGCGTGTAAGGGTTGGCAGGCGGCAGCGATGGCGCACTCAGTACGCCCGGGCGTTCGGGGTCTTCCTCGAACGGAGTTCCCCCCACCACATGGACCGCTCCCTCCGAATCGCGCTCCAGACGGATTTGGCCCACTTCGGCAATGTAGAAGGCAACGCCCAAGGGAGTCCCCTCGTGATCCAAGCGGGAGAGCGTGAACCGGTCTGGCGCACTTTGATGCAGGACATGAAAGACGCCGTCACGATCCCGTTCAAGGCGCGGCACAAAAAAACGGATCAGACGCCCGAGGTCATAGCAAGCCAGACAGAAACCATCGGCCGTGGAATCCAGCCGGAAGAAAAGCCGGTCCATGCGCCGGCGATTCATTTGCCGCAGCGAGATCACCCGGCCGTCGCGGCTGTCCGGCATGCCATAGCGGCGGTTCAGCACTTCCAGACCGGGCTGGACTTCCAAGGCGAGGCGGCGACCCATGAAACGGGTGCCATCCACTTCAAGCAACGGACAGAGCATATAGGTCTGCCCGCGGACAATGCGGTAGGCATCCAGCAGGTTGACCTCAACCTCCCGGGTGTCCCCCGCGGGAATAACGATCGGACGGGCCACCAGGGGACGTCCGGTTTCGCGCACCAGCGAAGTCGGCTGATCTTCCACATCAAACCGCAAACGCGCGTTGCCGTGGGGGCCCAGGCTCAGGCTCTTTCCGCTATAATTGGCAATGGTGAGCGTCGCCTTGATGGGCTCCATCAGCAGGGTGCGGTCATTGGCCAGCGACCATTCCAGTTCGATTTGAGCCAGAACCGGCCCGCTTGAAGCGGCCCAGAACAACAGCAGGATCACGAGGCGTTTCATGTCGTACCCGCGGATGCGCGCCATTTACCGGCCGATTTCGATTCTGGACGCCGCGCGGGGGGGCAGACCGGCATCCAGGATTTTCCGTTGGGCCGCCGGAATATCATAGGGCACCCGGCGCAGCTCAACCACGTTTTGCACCATGTCATAGATGGCGTAGGCCGCGCGCGGATCGCCATCGCGGGGCTGCCCGACGCTGCCGACATTGATGTAATATTTCCGGCCAGCCGTGATGCGCAGCTTGGTGTAGAGCCCGCCCCGCACAATGCCCGCTTTCTCAAAAGCCAAAGGCACGTGGGTATGCCCGAAAAAGCACACCGAGCACATCTGATAAGCAAAATTGGCTTCCGCTTCGAGCTTGTCAAAAACGTATCCCCAGCGCTCAGGGCTGTCCAACGTGGCGTGCACCAGCATGAAGGTTTCGACCATGCGCGAATAGCGCAGGTTGCCCAGCCAGCTGCGCTGCTCTTCGGTCAGGCGCTTGCGGGTCCAGTCCACCACGTCGGCCGCCAGCGGATGAAACCCATTCAGGTTCTCCTGCCGCGAGCAGTAGTGGTCGTGGTTGCCGCGCACCACCGCGTCGCCGACCAGCTCGCGCACCTTCTCGAGGCACAACTCCGGATCGGCGTTATAGCCGACAATATCGCCCACGCTGCAATAGTGCGTGACGCCCTGCTGTTCGGCATCGGCCAGGACCGCGGTCAGTGCCTCCCAATTGGCGTGCACATCACCCAAGACAGCGTACTTCATGGCGCATCCTCTGCTTGCTCCGCTTCCGGCGAACCGGTCGCAGATTCTTCGGCGGCCGCGTCGGGCTCGTCGGCCGGCAGCGCTTCCTCGGGCGGCGGTTCGGCCAGCGCCTCATTGGTTTGGACCTCCGCGTCCTGAGGAGCCTCAACCAACTCGGCTTCCACTGTGGCTTCCGCCTCTTCCTCCGCCGGCTTGGCCTCCGGTGCGGCCTTCGCGACGGTGGTCACCGACGGTCTGGCCCGGCGGCCGCGCGGCAGGGCCAGGGTGCCATCAAAAAATTCAATCACCCCGCCATGCGCCACCAGATTGCTCAAGTGCAGCAGCAATTCCGCGGCGCCGGCCGACTCCGGATCCGCGCCCGGGCGCAGGTTCGCCAGCACCTGCTGGCGGGTAATGCCCGGATTCGCCTCCAGATAGGACAGGATTTCGCGAACGACCTGCGTGGCGGAATCAATCTCGACCGGCGATGGCGGAACAGCGGTCACAAAAGTTTCGCGCACGTTCACCTTGAACAGATAGAACCGCATTTGCCGGAACGCCGGCTGCAGCGCCATCACCAGGGTCAGCGGAAAGCGACTCTCCTTTTGCCAGGCAAACGACACCGCCGCCCGCAGCGCCTCGTCATCAAACTGACGGGACTGGGCCCCCGGCACAATGCAGCGCGGCGACTCCCGCAACATGCCCTTGATCTTGCTCCGCATCCACTCCTCGGCCTGCGCGCGGGTCAGTTCCGCGGCCTCCTCCCCTTCCGGCGGCTGTTTCAGGCGGAAGATGGTTTTCTTGCGCTCGCTTTCCTTCCACTGTTCGACCAACGCCTCATCGCGCACGGTATGCAAACGGGCCAGATAGTCGGCCTTCGACATATGCGCGTAGCGCGACGACCACAACTCCTGAATCCTCTCGTTATAGCCATGATGATTCGGCGGCCCCAGCAACTCGCCGCTCAAGCCGCAGCGTGCCACCACCGCAAAGTTGCCCGCCGGCGGCTCGACCTCGGTTTCCTCGATCTCGAAAAACTTGTCAAGGTGGTCGCGCACGACATGCGCCTCGGCATTGTGCCGATGACGGAAAACCCGCCGGCACTCGAGACACTGGCACAAGGTTTGACGCGCCTCGCCCTCGGCGGGAAGCGGCATCTCCAACTTGACCAGATAGCGATCGGGGTGCGCCAGAAAGCGGCTGGCAATTTCCAGCAACGGATAGGCCCGGCGGCTGGCCCGGAAATCTTGCGCCAGCAGATTCAGGCGCTCGCGATCCGGCAGAAACATCACTTTTACATTGAGCCGGGGTGGACGATCCCGCCGTGGCGGGCGGTCCCGTCCGCGCTCTGGCCGCTCGCCATCACGGGGCCTGCCCCGCGCCGCACCGGTTCGCTGTGGCGGCGAGCCGCCGCGGTCATCCGCAAAGCGCCGCCGACCGGCTTGCGCGTCGCCGGAACCCGCGCGTCCGCGCGACTGTTCCCCGCGCCCGCCGCCGCCCCATGGCCGTTCGCCCCGGGGCCGATCGCCACGCGCGGACCTGTCACGCCGGCCATCGCGACGATCCGCCTGGCCACGACGCCGGTCATCACGCCGCCCCCCCCCGCGCCCGCGGCCTGTCGGTTCCGAATCGAGATCCGGCCGGCCGGCATAGGGATTGTCGGGAGGTTTGCGCGCCCAAGTCGGCACGAAATTCAGTTCCAGGATGGACTCCATCCGGTCCTGTTCATTCCGTTCCGTACTATTCTCACCATCGGTCATCTGCCTTGCCGTCTCCCTGCCGCATCCGGACAACCACTCAGCCCCGGCCCGCCCCTGGGCGGGTTCGCTTATATTTCAGGGCACCATCCAACTGCGATCTTCCCGCAAGATGTAGCACAACATCCCCGCCGGCGCAATCTGCAACCTGCGGCAAAATCACCGGCGCGCCCGGCCCCGCGCGCCATCGGGGCAATAAAAAGGCGGGGCGCCCAAGACGTCCCGCCGGAAGGCCCAATGGCCTAGTACATGTCGCCCATGCCGCCGCCGGGCATGGCCGGGGCCGCGGGCTCCTTCTTCGGAATTTCGGCGATCATGGCTTCGGTCACCAGCAGGAGACCGGCAATGCTGGCCGCGTTCTCGAGCGCGCTGCGCGTCACCTTGGTCGGGTCAATGATGCCCGCCTTGATCATGTCGCAGTAGTCGCCCTTGGCCACGTCAAAGCCGTAGGCGCCCTTGCCGCCGCGAACCTCCTGCACCACAATCGAGGCATCCAGGCCGGCGTTGTTGACCAGCTGGCGCAGCGGGGCTTCGCACACGCGGCGGATAATGTCCACGCCGATCTTCACATCGCCTTCCAGCTGCATGTTGTCCAGGGCCGCCTGCGCGCGAATCAGCGCCACGCCGCCGCCCGGCACAATCCCTTCCTCGACCGCCGCACGAGTCGCGTGCAACGCGTCTTCCACGCGGGCCTTCTTCTCCTTCATCTCCGACTCCGTCGAAGCGCCGACATTGATGACGGCCACGCCGCCAGCCAGCTTGGCCAGGCGCTCCTGCAGCTTCTCGCGGTCGTAGTCCGAGGTGGTTTCCTCGATCTGACGGCGGATCTGCGCGATGCGCGCCTGAATGTCGGAGGTCTTGCCCGCGCCTTCCACGATGGTGGTGTTGTCCTTGTCCACCGTGATGCGCTTGGCCCGGCCCATGTCGGCCAGCGTCAGGCTCTCGAGCTTGATCCCGAGATCTTCGCTGATGAACTTGCCGCCGGTCAGCACCGCGATGTCTTCCATCATGGCCTTGCGGCGGTCGCCGAAGCCGGGGCTCTTGACCGCGCAGACCTGCAGGGTGCCGCGCAGCTTGTTCACCACCAGCGTCGCCAGCGCTTCGCCTTCGATGTCCTCGGCAATAATCAGCAGGGGCTTGCCGTTCTTGGCCACGTTCTGCAGCACAGGCAGCAAATCCTGCAGGTTCGAGATCTTCTTCTCGAACAGCAGCACATAGGCATCCTCAAGCGCCGCTTCCATCAAGTCCGGCTTCGTCACGAAATACGGACTCAGATAGCCCTTGTCGAACTGCATGCCTTCCACCACGTCCAGCGTGGTCTCGATGCCCTTGGCTTCCTCGACGGTAATCGTGCCGTCCTTGCCCACCTTGTCCATCGCTTCGGCAATGATCTGGCCGATGGTCTCCTCGCCATTGGCCGAGATGGTCCCGACCTGGGCGATTTCGGCGCTTTCCTTGACCTTCTTGCTCTGCTTCCTGAGCGCGCCCACCACGGCCGAAGTGGCCAGGTTGATGCCCCGGCGGATGTCCATCGGACTGGCGCCGGCGGTCACGTTCTTGAGGCCTTCGCGATAGATCGCCTCGACCAGCACCGTGGCGGTGGTGGTGCCATCGCCGGCGATGTCGCTGGTCTTGCTGGCTGCTTCGCGGACCATCTGGGCGCCCATGTTCTCGAACGGATCTTCCAGCTCGATTTCCTTGGCCACCGTCACGCCATCCTTGGTGATGGTCGGGCTGCCGAACTTCTTCTCGAGCACCACGGTGCGTCCGCGCGGCCCGAGCGTGCTGCTCACGGCCTTGTTCAGCTTCTCGATGCCCCGCATCATGTTCTGGCGGGCTTCGACGTCATATGCAATTTGCTTGGCTGACATACTATTCTTTTCTCCTTCTTCCAGTGTCTTCCATTAGCGGTCCAGAATCGCGAGAATGTCGTCCTCGCGCATGATCTGGTATTCCTTGCCGTCCAGCTTGATCTCGGTGCCGCCATACTTCGGCATCAGGACCGTGTCGCCCTTCTTGACGTGGAACGGAACCTTGTTGCCGTCGTCATCGAGCTTGCCGGTGCCCAGGGCGATCACCTTGCCCTGCTGGGGCTTTTCCTTGGCGGTATCGGGAATAATGATCCCGCCCTTCTTCACTTCATCTTCCTTCAGGGGCTCCACGAGCACGCGATCTCCCAACGGTTGAATCTTCATCTTTCCTTGTTCTCCTTGCTTGGGTTGAGTTGCCGGACACTACGCCAACGGATCCCTTCCGTCCAGCGCGCCGTCCGTTTTTCTTTGTTGTTTATTTTGAATTCTTGTCGTCGTCCACCATCTCGAAGTCGGCATCCATCACGTCGCCGTCCGGCGCCGCGCCGGCGTCGCCGGCCGGCGGCGGGCTCCCCGCGCCCCCCTCCGCGCTCGCCTGCGACTGCTTGGCCTGGGCGTAGAGATCCGCCGAGATCGCCTGCATATCGGCGGTCACCGCCTCCATGGCCTGCTGAATGGCCGACGCATCCTCGCCCTTCAGAGCCGTCTTGAGCGCCTCCACCGAGCCCTCGACCTTCATCTTCTTGTCCGACGGAATCTTCTCGGCGTTCTCCTTGAGGAACTTCTCGGTTTCATACACCGTCGCCTCGCCGCGGTTCTTGGCGTCCACCGCCTCGCGGCGCTTGGCGTCCACGTCGGCGTGGGCCTCGGCGTCCTTGACCATCTTCTCGACCTCCTCCTTGCTCAGGCCGCTCGAAGCCGTAATGGTGATCTTCTGCTCCTTGCCGGTGCCCAGGTCCTTGGCGCTCACCTTCAGAATGCCGTTGGCGTCCAGATCAAAGGTCACCTCGATCTGCGGCATGCCGCGCGGCGCCGGCGGAATGCCGTCCAGATGGAACTTGCCGATCGTCTTGTTGTCGGCCGACATCTTCCGCTCGCCCTGCAGCACGTGGATTTCCACCGTCGGCTGGTTGTCCGACGCCGTGCTGAAGATTTCGCTCTTCTTGGTGGGGATCGTCGTATTGCGCTCGATCAGCGGCGTCATCACCCCGCCCAGGGTTTCAATCCCGAGCGTCAGCGGCGTCACATCCAGCAGCAGGACATCCTTCACCTCGCCCTTCAGCACGCCGCCCTGAATCGCGGCGCCCACGGCCACCACCTCGTCCGGGTTCACACCCTTGTGCGGCTCGCGGCCGAGTTGGTTCTCGACCTCCTGCTGCACCTTCGGCATCCGGGTCATGCCACCCACCAGAATCACTTCGTCCACTTCCGACTTCGCGATGCCGGCATCCTTCAGGCAGGCCTCGACCGGGCGCATGCTGCGCTCGACCAAATCCCCGATCAACTGCTCGAGCTTGGCCCGGCTCAGGGTCACGTTCATATGCTTCGGCCCGCTCGCGTCCGCCGTAATAAACGGCAGATTGATGTCCGTGGTCTGCGAACTCGACAACTCGCACTTGGCCTTCTCGGCGGCTTCCTTCAGGCGCTGCAGAGCCATCGGGTCCTTGGACAGGTCAATGCCCTGGTCCTTCTTGAACTCCGCCACCAGCCAGTCAATCACGCGCTGGTCAAAGTCATCCCCGCCCAGGTGGGTGTCGCCGTTGGTGGCCTTCACCTCAAACACGCCGTCGCCGATGTCCAGCACCGAGATGTCAAACGTGCCGCCCCCCAGGTCGTACACCGCCACCTTCTCTTCCTTCTTCTTGTCCAGACCGTAGGCCAGCGACGATGCCGTCGGTTCATTGATGATCCGCAGCACCTCCAGCCCGGCAATCCGGCCGGCATCCTTGGTGGCCTGCCGCTGACTGTCATTGAAATACGCTGGCACGGTAATCACCGCCTGGGTGATCTTCTCACCCAGGAACGCCTCCGCGTCCGTCTTCATCTTCTGCAAAATCATGGACGAAATTTCCGGCGGCGAGTACGTCTTGTCGCCGATCTTCACATGCGCGTCGCCGTTGGCGGCCTTCACCACCTCGAAGGGCACCCGCGAAATCTCCTCCTTCATCTCGTCATATTTGCGCCCCATGAAACGCTTGATGGAAAAAACGGTGTTCTTCGGGTTCGTCACCGCCTGCCGCTTGGCCGCGTTGCCCACCAACCGCTCGCCGCTCTTCGTAAACGCCACAATCGAAGGTGTCGTCCGGCCGCCCTCCGCGTTCAAAATAACCGTCGGCTGACCGCCCTCCATCACCGCCATGCACGAATTCGTCGTGCCAAGATCCATTCCCAATACTTTTGACATCTCTAACCTCTACTTTCCAAAATCTTCCGTCAAAAACTACAGCAATTCACCTATCTATCAAGCATGAACTATGCCAAAATTATCATAAGTTATGTAATTTCCTGCTCAACAACCAGTTGCATCTTTCACCCCGAACTCCCTATTTTCGTCAACCTCTCAAATATTGTGCCATTATGGCACTATCAGTGACGCGCCTGTCTCATTTCCCATCGTCTGATGCCCCGCGCGCCTTATTATAAGGAATAACAGTCAGGTCTGCTCGGGTTTGGGCTCGCGCGGCCCCTTGCGCGGCCGTCTTCTCGATCCTTTTGCGG
Source organism: Lentisphaerota bacterium (assembly GCA_012511885.1). GTDB lineage: Bacteria > Verrucomicrobiota > Kiritimatiellia > CAIQIC01 > Lenti-01 > JAAZFE01. Next base: position 43,466 of record JAAZFE010000151.1, read on the forward strand.
GGGTGCGCGCCTCTCCCTTTGCGCCGCCCTCGCTCCGGGACGCTCCGCCTTCCGCCTTCCCCCCCTCGCCCTTGGCGTCGCCGCCCGCGTCCGTTTGCGCTGGCGCCATCCACCGCTCGAGCAAGTCCTTCCGCGACGCCTCCATCCCGCTGGCAAACTTGAGATAAATCAGCGCCTCCTCGAACCCGTTGCGCTTGCGCAGCCGCGTGGCATAGCGGCTCTGCCCCGATGACTTGCGCATCTGCACCTGCAGGCTCAGGATGCGCTCGACATCAAACACAATCGCCTTCGAGATCTGCGTCAGGTTGGACTTGTCGCGCAGCGTGGCATGGACCGCCTGCAGCGCCGCCTCGAACTCCGGCACGCCCTCGGCCGCCAGCTCCGCCGCCCGCGCCTCGATATAGGGCCCAAACACCAGCGCGTGCTGCAACGCCGGCATCGGCTTCAGATTGGCCTGCTTCCATACATCAAACTGGCGCAGCGCCTTCTTGACCCACGGGAACGACGCCGCCCCCTCCGGCGAGCCCAGCCAGGCCGAAAACGATGGATAAATCGTCTGAAACAACCCCTGCTGCCACGATCGCGAAAAAGCCGCCTTGGCGCTGCCGCAATTCAAAATCTTGAGCACCTCTTCATGCATCCGCTCGCGCGACGAGTTTTTCAGGTCCTCGCCCAGCCGCCGGATGGCATCCCACAGTGCCGGCTCGATCTGGAAGTCCAGTTGCGCGGCAATGCGAATGGCCCGCACCATGCGCACCGGATCCTCGTGTATCCGCGTCTCCGGATCCCCGATCATCCGCAGCACGCGCTTCTCCAGATCCACCAGCCCGCCCACATAGTCAATGATGCTCCCATCCGCAATGTTGTAAAACAGGCCATTGATGGTGAAATCCCGCCGGCGGGCATCCTCCTCGGGCGTGCCATACACGTTGTCGCGCACAATCACCCCGTCGCGCGTGGCAAACGTGGGGTCGGGAACATCCGTGCGCCGACGCGACGGCAGCGGAATGCCCTCCGCCTCTGGCGGGGGGGCGTCAAAAAGCGCGCGAAACGTCGCGGTCTCGATGATCACATCCCGATAAAATATATGCGCCAGCTTGAAGCGCCGCCCGATGATCCGGCTGTTGCGGAACAACTTCTTGATTTCCTCCGGCCGCGCGTCGGTTGCGATGTCATAATCCTTGGGCTGGCGACCCAGCAACAGATCGCGCACCCCCCCGCCGCACAAATAAGCTTTGTAGCCGGCCTCATCCAGCCGCCACAGCACCTGCAGCGCCTGATGCGAGATCTCGTTGCGCTTCAGCCCGTGCTCGCCGTCCTTCAATATGACGCAATCATCCATTTCAGCCTGAATTATTCACGCGACAAGTCCAGTTCAGATGCGAGGCAGGCGGGGTGAAGCTGTATGGCATACTGCGAGCCCCGGATAACACGGCAGACGGGTCGGAATCGTCGCGCCCTTGGTCAATATGGATGAAAACTGCATTTTTCATGTTGTTTTCCATATTATACTGCCCTGCAGCAAATAGCATTGTTTTCATCCATGTTGATGACGTTTTTCAGGTTAGGCGTCTCGTCCGCAGCACTTCTTGTACTTCTTGCCGCTGCCGCACGGGCAGGGGTCGTTGCGTCCCACCTTGGGCACGTCGCGCACCACGGTCTGGGCGCGGCTCAGGGCCGCGTTCATGGCGGCCTCGGCGCCGGGATCCACCCCCCCGCCCGCCGCCGCGCGCGGCGCCTGCCCCCCGCCGGCCAGCGGCGCCATCTCGTCGTGCTGCGTGCGGATCTGCCCGTGCAGCCGCTGAATGTCGCCCAGAAAACTCTGATAGGCCTGGGGCGAGGTCGTCGCCCGGAAAATCCGCCCGGCAATCTCGTCCTTGATCCGGTCCATCAGGTCCGCAAACAGCGTGAAGGCCTCGTTTTTATATTCCACCAGCGGGTCGCGCTGGCCGTAGGCGCGCAGCCCCACCCCCTGGCGCAGCGTGTCCATGTTGCGCAGATATTCCTGCCATTGCGTGTCCACCGCGTTCAGCATGATGAACCGCTCCATCCCGCTGAGCCGCTCGGCGTCCTCCAGCTTGCACTTGGTGGCATAGGCCTTCTCGACGCGCTCGAAAACGCTCTGGCCCGTCGCCTCGACATCAATCCCCCCGCGCCGCCCCTCGAGCTTCGCCACCTGATCCGGCCGGAAACCGATCGGAAACTGGCTGTTGACCCAGGTGGCGAACGCGCGAAGGCTCTCCTCGTCGTCGGTCAGCTCCTCGACCCGCCCGAAAATGACATCCTGCACCACATCCAGCAAATGCGCGCGCGGCTCCTGGGACGCCACGATCTGGCTGCGAAAACCATAGATGATCTCGCGCTGCTTGTTCATCACGTCGTCATATTCCAGCGTCCGCTTGCGAATCGCGAAATTCTGCTGCTCCACGCGGCGCTGGGCGGTCTCGATCGAGCGGTTCAGCCAGCGGTGCTCGAGCACCTCGCCCTCCTGAATGCCCAGCTTCTCCATGATCCCGGAAATCCGGTCGCTGCCGAACAGCCGCATCAGATCGTCCTCCAGTGAGATAAAGAACCGCGACATCCCCGGGTCGCCCTGCCGCGCGCAGCGCCCGCGCAACTGGCGGTCAATCCGCCGCGACTCGTGCCGCTCGCTGCCGATCACGCACAGCCCGCACGGCCGCTCCTCGATCAGTTGCCGCAGCGTCTTGCCCCCCTCCACGCGGTCCGCCAGCCTGGCCGGGCCCGTAATCGTCTCGCGCTCCAGCCAGACCACCCCCGGCCCCAGTTTGATGTCCGTCCCGCGCCCCGCCATGTTCGTGGCAATCGTCACCGCCCCCGGCTGCCCCGCGTTGGCCACAATCTCGGCCTCGCGCTGGTGGTTCTTGGCGTTCAGCACATTGTGCGGAATGTTCACCCGTCGCAGCATCCGGCTCAGCACCTCCGACATGTCCACCGTAATCGTCCCCACCAGCACCGGCTGCTTGCGCTGATAGCACGCCGCGATTTCCTCGATGATCGCGTTGAACTTCTCGCGCTGCGTCTTGTAAATCTGATCGTTGGCGTCCACCCGCCGCACTGGCCGGTTGGTGGGAATCACCACCACGTCCATCTTGTAGATCTCGGCAAACTCGTCCGCTTCCGTCTCGGCCGTGCCCGTCATGCCCCCCAGCTTCTTGTACAGGCGGAAATAATTCTGAATCGTAATCGTGGCCAGCGTCTGCGTCTCGCGCTCGATGCGCACCCCCTCCTTCGCCTCGATCGCCTGGTGCAGGCCGTCACTCCAGCGCCGCCCGGGCATCAGCCGCCCGGTAAACTCGTCCACAATCACCACCTGGCCGTCCTGGAGCACATATTGCACGTCGCGCTCATACACGCTGTAGGCCCGGATCAACTGGTCCACCGCGTGAATCCGCTCGCTCTTGTCCGCGAACTGGTTCTGCAGCTCCTGCCGGCGCGCGAACTTCTCCTCGTCCGACAGCGTCTCGTCGCCGTCCAGCTCCGCCAGCGCGCTCACCAGGTCCGGCACCACATAATAATCCGGGTCCGACGGATTCATCGCGTTGCAGCCCTTCTCCGTCAGGCTGGCGTCATTGCTCTTCTCATCAATCGTAAAAAACAACTCCTCGCGCAGGTCCCGCGCCTGCTCCTTGTAGGCGTCCACCAGCATCATGTTCTGCACCCGCTCGAGCAGCCGCCGATTCTTCGGCTCCTCCATCAGGTGCAGCAGCTGCCGGTTCTTCGGCATCCCCTGGCTCACCTGATACAGCTTCAGCATCGCCCCCTCCTCGTCCCCCGAGTCAATCGCCGCCTTCGTCTCCGACATCAGCCGCGTGCACAAATCCCGCTGGCGCCGCACCAGCCGTTCCACCGACGGCTTCACCAGTTGATACTGCTCCGTCGAATACGGCGCGGGCCCCGAAATAATCAGCGGCGTGCGCGCCTCATCAATCAGGATCGAGTCCACCTCGTCCACGATCGCGTAATTCCACCCCCGCTGCACCATTTCCTCCGGGCTGTACGCCATCCCCATGTCCCGCAGATAGTCAAAGCCAAACTCCGAATTCGTCCCATAGGTAATGTCGCACGCGTACTGCTCCCGGCGCAGCGCCGGCATCATCTGACTCTGGATACACCCCACCGTCAGCCCCAGAAACTCATACACCGCCCCCATCCACTCCGCGTCGCGGCGCGCCAGATAATCGTTCACCGTCACCACGTGCACCCCTTGGCCCGTCAGCGCGTTCAGATACACCGGCAACGTCGCCACCAGCGTCTTCCCCTCCCCGGTGGCCATCTCCGCGATCTTCCCCTGGTGCAACGCCATCCCCCCGATCAACTGCGTGTCAAACGGCACCATCTCCCACGTCAGCTCGTGCCCGCACACCTCCACCGTCGTCCCGCACAGCCGTCGGCACGCGTTCTTCACCACCGCGAACGCCTCGCACAGCAAATCGTCCAGACTCTCCCCCTGCTCGAGCCGCTCCCGGAACTCGCCCGTCTTCGCCTTCAGCTCCTCGTCGCTCAGAGCCTGCAGCTCCTCCTCCAGCGCATTAATCTGCCCCACCAGCGGGCGCAGCCGCTTCAAATCGCGCTCATTCTTCGTCCCGATAATCTTTTTCAAAAGCCACTGCATATTACAACTCGATACTCCGCAAAAAATCCGTCAAATAAAACTAAATAACCATAGCCCCCCACCTCCTCAACAAGCAAGCCCCGAACCCTCCCACGCCAAAAAACCACCCCAGCCAATCCGGCAGTCGCCCGTTATCCCCCCCCCACCGCCACCCACAGCGCGACAGCGCCCCAAAACCCCCAAAAACGCTCCCTTTTCACCCGTTTCCGGTCGTTTTTTGACCGTTTTTTGCCAAAATCCTCCATTTTTGCCAATTTTCAGCCGTTTTGACCCGTTTTCAGCCAATTTCTGTCTTTCTCCGGGGTTGGTCGGCAGCTGCCGGTTATTCCACGGTCAAGGCGCGGGAGCGCCCAAAAAACGTCTCATCCTTGCCACTGTTTCCGCCGCGAAAGCGGCGTCCCAAATGTCCGTACTACAATCCGTCAACTTCGTCTTTTTTGTGCACGTTTTTGAAAAGGCATATTCATAACCAGCTTGATATCAAAACAATACATGACCAAAACTACACCCCTACTTTTTCTCTTGGATGTTGATTTTGACCTTGTAAGTCCAATCTCCTTGGCGATCTCTGCGTCTCTGCGAGAGAAAACAGAACTTCAAAATCCACACCGAC
>JAAZFE010000152.1 GCA_012511885.1 Lentisphaerota bacterium
CCCCATGAGCCCCCGCCCCCCCTTCGCCCACCCCGGCGAACGCCTCCAGAAAATCCTGGCCGCCGCCGGCCTCGGCTCTCGCCGCCATTGCGAAACCCTCATCACCGCCGGGCGCGTGCAAATTGACGGCCAAACCGTCACCGAACTCGGCACCCGCGCCGACCCCGCCCGCCAGCAAGTCACCGTGGATGGCCAGCCCGTCCGCCGCGAGCCGCGTCAAACCTATCTGGCCGACAAGCCCCGCGGCATCCTCTGCACCTCGTCCGATCCCCAGGGCCGCACCACCATCATCGACTGGGCCCGCCAGATGGGCGCCCCCCCCCGCCTCCGCCTCTACACCGTCGGCCGCCTCGACCTCCACAGCGAAGGCCTCATCCTCCTAACCAACGACGGCGCCCTGGCCCAGGCCCTCGCCCACCCCCGCCACCAAATCGAAAAAGAATACCGCGCCTGGCTCCACGCCGCCCCCACCCGCGAGCAACTTTCCGCCATGCGCCGCGGCGTCGAAGAAGGCGGCGAAACCCTGCGCGCCCTGCGCGTCACCCTCGAAGCCGGTCAGGTTCCGGTCCTGCGCGTCGTCCTCGGCGAGGGCCGCAACCGGCACATTCGCCGCATGCTCACCGTCCTGGGCCTCCGCGTCAAACGGCTCCGCCGCGTCCGCATCGGCCCCCTCACCGCCGCCGCCCTGCGCGGACAGCCCCTGCGCCAGCTATCCCCCCGCGAATGCCGCTTTCTGGAAGCCGGCCCGGATGACGCGCGCGGCCAATCCGGCCGCCGCGCCACCTCCCCGCGCCGCCCCCGTCAGAAGTCGTAGCGAATCGCCAACTGCACCCGGTTATTGCAGGCCTGCTTCCCGCGATAATAATCCGTGGCCATGTTGGCATACTCCGCCATCATCGTCACCTGCGGCGTCAGCTTGTAAAATCCGTTCACGAACGCCTGCTGGTTCTTCGAACGCATCCCCGGGCTCAGGTCCTTGCCCTCCGGATCATCCACCGCGTAGCCCAGGCCGAAGCACAGCTTCTGGGTCGGGTCAAACAGCAGTTGCGCCCAGCCGCCGCGGGCCGCCACGCCCTTCTCGAGCTCCATGTTCACACCCTGGCCGATGCCACCGTAATAGGTGTCCAGATTCTCGCCGATCCAGACGCATCCCTGCGCCGCCAGACACTTGGTCAGCGGCAAAAACAACGAACCCAGAGCCGACCAGGTCGCGAAGCTCTGCACGTCCCGCGCCACCACCACGCCCTCCTCGGTCGCATCGAGCGTCTCACGGCCGTAGTGGCCCGAAAATGCCAGCCGCGCGTCCTTCTCCACCCGGACCAGCGTCCGGTGCACCGCCGCGTTGAACTGCAGCGTCGGCCAGTCCGCGTCCGCGCCGTCGTCATACCCCCCGCCATCCAGGTCCTCGCCCACCGTCTGCGCCGCCGCCGCCTTCAGCACGAATTTCGTCAACTCCCCGCACCGGATCACCTGCGTCACCCGCGCCTGCGGACGACGCAACCCCAACGCCCCGATGTCCGCCAGATAGCTGAAGTTCACCACCCGCGGCACCACCTCGGTAAACGTCTCCCAGTCCTGCCCCGCACGGAACGAAAACCCGGACTCATGCGCCAAATCCAGATACGCCAGGCGGATCCGCGGACTGTACGAGTTCGGGTTCCCCCCTCCGTAAAAGTCCACCTCGATCTTGCCGCTCGTCGTCCAAGCCCCCACCGTCGGCCCCAGCACATTCAGCCCCAGGCGGGTTTCCCGCGCCCCGAGATGAGTCTGGGCATCCGCCTTTCCGTCCACTTCCGGCAGCACCCAAAACGCAAAATCCGCCTTCGGCGCCGTCGCCTGCGAATCCCGCGCATAGTCCCCCCGGATATACCCATAAATCTGCAGCCGCGTATCCGTATCCTTCAGCGCCACCTCCAGCGCGCCAGCCGGCATTGCCATGCCCAGCAGCGCCACCCAAACCAACCATTTCATCCTCATAGCCTTGCCTCCTTCAATCGGGTTCTTTTTTCCGCTCATTTTGCAGGATGGCAAAGCGCTCGCGCGCAAGTCAACCCCCGATGACCCACACCCCCCACTTTTTTGCCGTCCCCCCCCCCGCCGGAAATTTTCTTCCAACCGTTTTTTGCAATCCCCGGCGCCTGTGGTAAAGTGCCCCCGAACATTTGGCAACCCGAATACAAGGAGAACAACATGTCCGACTTCAGCAGCACCATTCAGAACGCTGATTGGAAAACCGAAAAACACGCGCCGGAAATCAATGCGCCCGCCACCGTCAAGGCCGACGAATTCTTTACGGTCACCGCCGGTCTCGGCAAGGCCATCGCCCACCCCAACACCACCGCCCACTACATCGGCTGGCTTTCCCTCTTTTTCCTGGCCGATGGCGCCAAAGTGCCCATCCAGCTCGCCCACGCCGAATTCAAGGCCCATGGCGACTCCGCCGGCGATGTCCCCGGACCCTTCACCAATCCGGTCATGACCGCCAACGTCAAACTCAACAAGTCCGGCGTGCTCCAGGCCGTCGCGTTCTGCAACATCCATGGCGCCTGGCAGTCCTCGCAGGCCATCGCCGTCGAAGCCTGACCGGCACAAGATTCAAAAGAGTCCCCCGCCCCGGGAATCATCCCCCGGGGCGTTTTTTCATCCCCCGCAGGGCGGGCCTGGATGATTCACGCGACAAGTCCGGCCCGGATGCGAGGCGTGCGGGGTGAAGCTGTATGGACATACTGCGAACCCCGCAGAACAAAGCAGACGGGTTGGAATTGTCGCGCCCGCTCCCTTGCTTCCATGCTGCGGCCCGGCCGCATCCATGTTGATGAATAATCCAGGCTAGGCTATTCTTCCCCCTCCCCCCTCTTCCGCGGCAGCAGATCATACAGATAGGCCACCGTCTCCCCCACCACCGCCCGCACCCCCTCCGAGCACACCCACCAGTCGCGCCCGTCATACGAAGTCGGCGTCAGCGCCACGCACCCCACCTGCACCTCTGCGCCCATCACCTCGCGAAACGCCCGCCAGCTCCGCCGCGTGTGCGGACCCTCGCTCGCCACATTCAGCGCGTCCGTCCCCGCGCCTAGCCCCGTCTTGAGCGCCCGGGCCGACTCCCGCGTGCGGTCCCGGCGCACCTTCTGCGCCGGAAAAGCCGCCAGCTCAAACTTTTTCGCCTCCTCCAGCTTGTTCAGACGCGCCAGGGTCATCTCCGCGTAGCTGTTCCACTCCGACAGCCACGCTCCCATCTCGAACGGCCCGCCCGTCGTGTAAATTTTCTTCACGCCATGGACCTCCGCCCAATTCAGCGCCGCCAGCAACTGCTCATCCCCCACCCACCCCTCAATCACCAAGCCATCCGCCGCCACCGGTCTGTTCGGCGCCAAAAACGGATAAATCCCGAGCCAAACCGCCCCCGCCGCCGCAACCAGCAGCAACACCCCCCACCCCCGCCTGCCGAAGCGACGCCGACTCATAGCCGTCAAGTCCAGGGAAAAGTGGGCAAATCCTCGTCCTCGTCCGGCTCGTCCGACTCCCCCGCATCGGCGGCCTCGGGAGTTTCCGGAGGCGCGACCAGCGGATCCACCGGCGGCGGCGACATCGCCCTCCGGGGCACGCGCCGCACATCAAAATTACCCGGCGCGTTCTTCAAGTCCGGAACCTGCATCAGCTTGCCGCAGGTCGGACACTCCACCATCTCGCCAAACAGCTCACGACCCGCATCCACGTGTTGCTTACAGTCGGGACAGGCAAACTTGATCCCGAGCACATCCTTGCGCGATATTCTCCATGGCTTCATACCCCCATTCTCCACCATCCACCCCCAAAACTCAACCGCAATCCATCACCGGAATCCATCAATTTTCACACCCGGTTGCCCCAAATACAACGACACCCAAATCCCCCCCCTCTCCTATCCTGAATAATTCACGCGACAAGTCTGCCCCAGATGCAAGGCGGGCGAGGTGAAGCTGTATGGACATACTGCGAGCTCCGAATAACGCAGCAGATGGGGCGGAATCGTCGCGCCGAAGGGAAAGATGGATGAAAAATAACTTTTTTGTTCAAATATCCCCATCATGCTGCCCTGCAGCAAATAGCATTGTTTTCATCCATGTTGATGAATAATTCAGGCACTACCATCCCACAGAGGCTGAAATCCGGGCAGTATCCTCCTGTCAACCCCTGTATTTATTGGGTTTTTGGCTTATTGATTCTGTCTACTGAAAATCCTGTGTGTTTATGAATTCCTTGTTCTCC
>JAAZFE010000153.1 GCA_012511885.1 Lentisphaerota bacterium
GACTCCGGCGGAAAAATCTCCATGCCGGTCACCAGCCACTTGGACTGCGATTAGAGCGGGCCTTCCTCGATCTCGGAAATGATGCCGATTTTCTTGCGCCCCACATAACGGATGGCCGGCTCGCTCACGGTGGCGGCCAGGCACCCCTTGCCCATCAGCACCTTGCGCAGCGCCTCGCGGTCGGACAGCACCATGGCCGGCTCATAGATGCCGTCGTTGGTGATCCACGTCAGCCACGACGACTGCCGCTGGGCCATCGCCCGCAGCAGCTCCTTGCGCCGCGCCCGCCGGTTGCCCTTGAACAGGATCCGCCGCACCACCGCCCGGCGGCCCTCGTCCACCCGGATGTCCACATCCACGAAGCCCGGCCGCTCCGCCACCGGCGTCAGCGTCCAGGTCACCTGGGCCTCGGGAAAGAAATCCTTGCGGTAGGCGTCGCGCACCTTTTGCGCGCGCTGTCCCAGCAGGGCGTCATCCACCAGATCGCCCGACCCCAGCTCGAGCTGGGTGCGCGCCTTCTTGTTGCCCAGATAATCCGCGCCGGTAATCCGCAACATCCGCGCGCGCGGACGCCCCTGCACCGCGAAAATCAGGATCACGCCGTCGCCTTCGGCCTTCACCCGGGCCTCGGCGTAGGAAAACACCCCCGCCTGCTGCAGGGCGCGGATGTCCTCGGACAGCGCGCCGCGGTCGAGCTCCGCCCCCACCCGCGCGCTCACCTGCGCCAACACCTGCTCGGCACTGATCGGCGTGGCATCCACCGCCACCACCTGGATATCCCGCACCACCACCGCCCGGGCCGCCACGGCCCACCCCAGCCATGCCGCCGCCAGCAGCGCCAGCCTCCTGCGCGAAGAACCACTCATGACTCGGCGGGGTCCACACCCTCAAAGCGGTTGCTGAACCGCGTGTATTTGGCCTCGAAGTCCAAATAAACCATCCCCGTCGGCCCGTTGCGGTGCTTGGCAATCTCGAGAAAGGCCAGCCGCGGGTCCACCTGATCGTCCTCCTTGCCGCTCTTTTGCTGTGCGGGACGCCGCAGCAGCATCACCACATCGGCGTCCTGCTCGATGGCCCCCGAGTCGCGCAGGTCGGACAGCTTCGGCTTGCCCTCTTTCGGGTCGCGGGTTTCCGGCGCACGGCTCAACTGGCTCAGCACCAGCACCGGCACCTTGAGCTCCTTGGCCATCCCCTTGAGCGCCTGCGAAATCGCCGACGTTTCCCGTTGGCGGCCCTCGTTGGCGAACTTGGAAAAGTTCATCAACTGGAGATAGTCCACCACGATAAAATCAATGCCGTAGCGGCGCTTGAGCCGCCGCGCCCGCGCGCGCAGGTCCAGCGCCTCCAGCCCGGCCGTGTCGTCCACATAAATCGGCGCCTGCCGCAGCGCGTCCGCCGCCTCGATCAACTGACCATGCTCTTTGCGGCCCACCTGACCGCGCGACAACGCCTGACTCGACACCTCCGCCCGGCAGCAAAGCATCCGCCGCACCAGCGACTCCGCCGACATCTCCAAACTGAACACCGCCACCGCCCGCGGCGGCTGACGCCGCGCCCCCAGCGCGATGTTCTCCGCAATGTTCAAGGCCAGGGCGGTCTTGCCCATGGACGGCCGCGCCGCCAAAATAATCAAATCCGAATTCTGGAACCCCAGCAGCATCTCGTCAATCCGCTCGAACCCCGACGAAATCCCCGTCAGCCCCTTCTTTTCCTGGATCAGCCGTTCGGCCTCGGCAATTTCAACCTCGATCAGCTCGCCCCAGGTCCGCTCATTGCCAATGCGCTTTTCGCTCAGCGAAAAAAACGACTCCTCGGCGTTGTTGAGGATGGACTCAGCCTCCTGCTCCTTGCGGTAGCATTCCTCCGTCACCACCCGGGCGGTGTCAATGATCCGCCGCGTCAGGTGGCTGTCATAGAGCAGTTCAATATAGTATTCGGCGTGCGCGGTGGTAGGCGTGCCATCAATCAGCCGCACCAACTCCTCCTCGCCCCCCACCCCCTCGAGCTGCTGGCGCTCGCGCAACGCATCAACCACCGTCACCAGGTCCACCGGCTTGCGCGCCGAATACAGCGAGATCATCGCCTCGAACACCGTCCGGTACGTCTGGACATAAAACGACTCGCCCGAGATCTGCTGCTCGACACACAAATCGAGCACCCGGGCCGAGTCCTGCAGCACGCAGCCCAGCACCGCGCGCTCGGCGTCCTCCCGATGGGGCGGCACGCGGTCGCCGGCGCGCAACACCTGCGCGCCTTGTTCCGCCTGTGCCGCGTTGCCCATCTCCCCCGCCTCTCCGTTCAGGATGTGGCCGCAGCCTTCTCCGCCGCTTCCGCCACCACCCGCACCATGAGCGTGCCGCGCACCTCCGGATGCAGGTGCAGGGTCACTTCATGGTCGCCCAGCGCCTTGAACGGCTCATACATCGCCAACTGCTTTTTCGTCAGCGCATGGCCCGCCGCCGCCAGCTGCGCCAGCACGTCCGCCGGACTCACCGACCCGTACAAACGGCCTTCCGCGCCGACCTTCACCGCGCATTCCACGGTCAGGTCTTCCAGCTTCCGCAGCAAAACTTCCGCCTCTTCCTTCTCGCGCGCCAGCCGCACCGCGCCCTCGGCCTGCTTCTTCTCGATCAGCCGCCGGGTCCCGGGGGTCATCGCCACCGCGAGCTTCTTGGGAAACAGGAAATTCCGCGCGTAACCCGCGCGCACCCGGCACACTTCGCCCAGGCGCCCGAGGTCCGTCACATCTTCCAGCAATACAACTTCTATCGCCTTGCCCATCGCACACGCTTCCTTTCGCTGTTTACGGCAGCAATCCCATCACCCGCGCGCGACGGATCGCCCGCTTGACCTGCCGCTGCTGCTTGGCATTGGCCCCGGTGATCCGGCCCGGCAAAATCTTGCCGCGCTCGGTCATGAATTTGCGCAAAAACTCATAGTCGCGGTAATCCACCTGCTGGTCCGCCTTCAACAAACGCGTGCGCTTGCGCCCGGCATCCTCCCGCGCCGCCGCGCGAACCCCGCGAGATCGTTTCTTGTTCACTTTGCTCATCGTCGTGTTCTCTCCGTATTAAAAAGGCACATCATCTTCGTCCGGCGTGTCCGCCAGCGGTTCGTTATAGGTTCCGGGTTGCGGTGTCGGCGTCTCCGTCGTCCTGTCCCTGGCCGGCTTGCCCCCGCCCCCCCCGCCGCCGCCGCCGCGCTCGCCGCCGCCGTAGCCCGGCGAGCTCAAAAACTGAACGCGCTCCGCCCGCACCTTCAACATCGAACGCTTCTGCCCGCTCTCGCGGTCCTCCCACGTGTCCAGCTGCAGGCGGCCCTCCACCAGAACCGGGCTGCCCTTCGACAGATACTTCACGCAGTTCTCGGCGGTGCGGTCCCACACGTCCACGTCCAGAAAAACCGTCCGCTCCACCCGCTCGCCGCTCTTGTTGGTGAACGAATCGTCAATCGCCATCCGCATGGTGGTCACCGCCGTGCCGCTTTGAATCCGGCGCAGCTCCAAATCCTTGGTCAGGTTCCCGACCAGAATCACTTTATTCATCGAGGCCATTGTCATCCACCTTTCTCGGCGCCGGCGGCGTGGGCGGAGCCACCACCACCTGGACGCGAAATACATCTTCATTCAGTTTCAACCGGCCCTGGAATGCGCCCACCTTGTCGCCCGCCAGCTCAAACGCCACCAGGCCATAGTGCCCGCCGGACTGCTTCTGCATCGGACGGGCAAACTCCCGCCGGCCCAGCCGCGTGCAGCTCGACATCGTGCCGCCCAGTTTCTCAATCTCCTCGCGAACGGCATCCACCGCGCCGTCCCAGTCGCTGTCTTTCAGATGCTCCTGAAAGATGATCATTGCCTCGTATTTATTCACCTCTGGTCTCCTCAATTATACCTGTTCATCGCGCTGGCCGCCCCCTGCGTCAACAGGTGCTCCAAAGCCTCCGCCGCGCGCTCCGCGGCGTCCGCCAGCACCTGCCGCTCCGCGGCGTTCAACCGGCCCAGCACATGCTCTGTCATGGTTTCTCCGTCTTCCTGTTCTCCAATGCCGATTCTGAGGCGCGTAAAATCTTCACCGCCCACATGCGCGATCACCGATTTCAGCCCGTTGTGGCCGCCCGCGCCGCCCTGGATGCGGATTCTCAACTTGCCCAATGGCAGGTTGACATCATCGGCCACCACAATCAAGTCCTTTGTGCCCAGCCCGCCCCGCCGCATCAGCGCCGGCAGCACCGAACCACTCCGGTTCATGAAGGTCAGCGGCTTCACCAGCAACAGCCCGCCCGCGCCTTCCAGCGCCATCCGGGCCGTCTGAACCGATTTCAGCCAGGGCCGCCGGAAGGTCGCCCCGTGGCGACCGGCCAGCGCGTCCAGCACCAGCCAGCCCACGTTGTGGCGGGTCTGCGCGTAGGCCCGTCCGGGATTCCCCAGCCCCACCACCAGCTTCATGGCGTCTCGCCCGTCCTCAGTCTCGTCACACTCCTCTCCCTGCGCCTAGTCCGCGGACTCCGCCTCGGCGTCGTCCTTCGTCTCCGTGACCACTTCCGGCTCCGCGCCTTCGGCCTCATCGGCCTCCGCGGCCTCCTCCACACGCGGCGCGGCCAAAGCCACCACCACCTGCTCGGGATCATCCAGAACCGTCAGTTTGCTCGCGTCCACGGCAATATCCTTGACCCGCAGCACGTCGCCGATGTTCAGCGCGGTCACATCCAGCTCGAGCTGATCGACCAGGTCGCCGGGCAGGCACTCGAGCCGCAGGGTGCGCATCACCTGCTCGATCATGCCGCCGTGGTTCACCACGCCATCCGCCTCACCAACCAGCTCAATCGGCACCTCGATCTCGATCGCCCGCGTCATGGAGACCTCATAGAAGTCCACATGCAGAATCCGGCCCGTGATCGGATGGTGCTGCAACGCCTTGAGCATCACCTTCGTCTCCGCCCCCCCTTCCACCGCCAGGTCCACAATCAGGTTCTCGCTGCGGTGCTGGCGGAGCAGCATCACAAAGTTGTGCTCGTTCACCTGGACGTTCACGCCCGGGCGTCCCTCGCTGTACACCACGGCCGGCAACCAGCCGGTTCGACGCAGACGGCCCACTGCCGCACTGCCCCTGGCCACCCGTGACTGCGCTATCAATTTCGTATCACTCATTGCGTTCTCCCTTGATAAATCTCAAACAGCGACGACACCGGCTCGTCCCCGTGGATCCGCTTGATCGCGTCCCCGAGCATGTCCGCCACCGAAAGCACCGTCACCGGAAAGCCGTTCCAGTCCTTCAGCAGCAAACTGTCCGTCGTAATCAGTTCCTCCAACCGCGACTCCTTCAGACGTTGGATCCCCATGTCCGTCAGCAGGCAGTGGCTCACCGCCGCGCGCACGGACTTGGCCCCATGCTCCAGCGCCAGATTGGCCGCCGCGCACAGGGTGCCCGCCGTCGTCGTGATGTCGTCGGTCAAAATACAATCCTTCCCCGCCACATCCCCCACCAGCTCCAGCGCCTCCACCTCCGTGGCCGACTTGCGGTGCTTCCCCGCCAGCGCCAAACCCGCGTTCAGCAGCTGCGAATAGGAATAGGCCATCTTCAGCCCCCCCGGATCCGGCGCCACCACCACCCGGTTCTCCGCCGGCAGCTTCCGCCGCAAATAGCAAACCATCAGCGGCGCCGCGTACAAATGATCCACCGGAATGTCAAAAAATCCCTGAATCTGGTGCGAGTGCAGGTCCACCGTCAGCACCCGGTCCACCCCCGCCGCCACCAGCAAATTCGCCACCAGCTTGGCCGAAATCGGCACCCGCGAACGCTCCTTGCGGTCCTGGCGCGCGTACGCGAAAAACGGCATCACCGCCGTAATCCGCTGCGCCGAAGCCCGCCGCGCCGCGTCCACCATGATCAGCAGCTCCATCAGGTGCTCGTTCGGCGACAACCCCGTCGGCTGCACAATAAAAACGTCCCGCCCCCGGACCGTCTCCTCATACTTCACAAAAATTTCCCCGTCCGGAAAGCGCCCGATGCTCGCCACGCTCAACGGCACCCCCACCCGCGCCGCGATCTTCTCCGCCAGCGGGCGATTCGCATTCCCCGAGAATATTTTGATGTGGTTTTGCATGTCTTGTCCTCTCATCCGTTCGTTCTCGCGCGGCGCAATGGTTGCCCGACAAGGACTCGAACCTTGACTCTAGCCTCCAAAGGGCTGTGTGCTGCCATTACACCATCGGGCAATGCGTTCGATGGCCTCCCGCGACCGCGCAACGGACAGCCCTCCGGCGCCGCGCCCGGTCGTGACAAAGAACAAACGGAATCCATTCCGGGAACCGCCGGTTCCCAAAAATCGCGCGTATCATACCCCGCCCCCTCCAAAAGTCAACCGCAATGCCAACCCCCTTTATAACGACATTCTAACCCCCAAAACCGCCCCCCTCCATCACCTTGGCCCCCCTGCGCCCCCTTCGACCCCCGCCATCACCATTCCCCTCCCGTTTCACCAAAAACCTCCTCAATCTGCCGTGCGTCCCGCGCCTCCGCGATCCGCCCCTCGCAGCTCCCCGCCATCACCATTCCTCCCTCCTCACCAAAAACCTCCTCAGCCTGCCGTGCGTAGCACGTGGCTGCGGGCGGTTTCTTGGGAAAATTGGCGGGGCTGTTACGCGGAAATAACCGCGGGAGTTTCTGGAGATGCCGCTTTGCGGGCGATCCCTCGCAGTACTTTAGTACGCGAGGGTCGTCCTCGAAGCGGCAGAACAGAAAGAACCGCGGTTGGTTTCTGCGCCGCCAATGTTTCCAAGAAACCGCCCCTTCCCCTCCCCACCACCAACAC
>JAAZFE010000154.1 GCA_012511885.1 Lentisphaerota bacterium
AGGCGTGCGGGGTGAAGCTGTATGGACATACTGCGAACCCCGCAGAACAAAGCAGACGGGCTGGAATCGTCGCGCCTTGGGTCAACATGGATGAAAACTGAATTTTTTGTGATTTTTTCCGCATCATGCTGCCCTGCAGCAAATAACAATACTTTCATCCATGTTGATGAATAATCCAGGCTAAGCCTCGAGGAAAACCAGCCCCCCCCCCTGTCCCGCCCTTGCCCAGGGCATCAATACCAGCCGGGCTTCATCCCCACGTTGGCCGGCAGCTTCGGCATGCCACGCGTGACCGGCGTCTGCTCAATCGGCAGAGGCGTCATGTTGGCCGGGCCGTACAGCGATCCCGGCAAATCCCGCTTCGGCTGCGCGCCCCAATCCATTTTCCACGCGCCGGGAACCGTTGCCCCCCCCGCTCCCGCGCCCAGCTCTCGCGTAAAACTCCAATCCGCGCCCGGCAGGTTCGCGCTCGGAAGACTCGATGGCAATCCGGCCTCCTGCCGGACCTCCCCCTTGGCGCCGGGAAGACGCAGCGAATCGGCAAGCTGGCTCCCGCGCTCCGGCGCGGCCGCCGGCGGCAATACACTGCCGGACCAACGGCTCGGCTCCTCCTTCCAGCCAGTCATGTTCGGCTTGATGGCCGCCTCCAACTCCGAGCGAATCTCCCGCGAGGCCAACGGCTCCGGCAGAACCGGCGTCTGACGCTCCCGCGCCGCCGCCAGATGCTCCGGCGGCAACGCTTCCTCGCGCAACCGCGGCATCACCACCTCCTGGCTCGGTTCCGGCTTGACCTCCCTCTCGCTGGCGCCGGCCTGCGCGGCCAGCACGGGGCCTTTCACCATCGTCGTCCCGCCGGCTTCCGCGCTCTCGCCCTTGCCGCTCGCCGCCGCTTGAACCGCCTCAATGAACAGCGACTCCTCCTCCAGCTCCAGCTCTTCATCCCGCGACGCCTCGGTCAACTCGCGGTTGATCGTGCTCAACTCATCCGCCAGCCATCCCCAACCCGATTCCCCCGCATCACCGCTTGCCGCCATAATCAACTTGTTGCTACCCCCCCCCTCCGGCCCCTTCATCGTCAGACCCTGCACCAGCCAATCGCGTTCCGCCTCCCGCTCGCGGGCGCGCCGCCCCCCCTCCGGCCGGGCCGGGAGCGGCATGGGCATCGGCCGCGATTCCCCCTCGCCTTTCCACGCCAAACCGGCGCTGTCCTGAATCGGGCGCAAATCAAACAGCGTCTCCCGCCCCATCAGGTCGGCCTGCGCCTGAGTATCGCGCAGCAGCTTCAGCGCCGTCCGATCCGGCGCGTCGCCCTCCTGTTCGACATTCTCCCCCCAATCGCCATAGAGATGAATAGGCCGCGTATAGGCCCGATACACCGGAATCTCGCCTCCCGGGGCCCAAAAACCCGCCCCCAACCAGCACAACGCCACCGCGACTCGAATGCCAGCGCCTGTATCCATATATATAACCTACCCCGGCAACGCCCCGGATTCAATCTCCGATGAACCCCCGCCCCCTCGCGCGAGTGCAGCTCTTCCGTCCCGCCTTGATACCCTCCAAGCCGCATTATTTTCCCGCCTTCCCTGGCCTGATGAATAATCCAGGCCAGGCAGACAGTTGACATTTCCCGACACCCCTGCTACACACCCCATCCCTTGCGGAGGAATCGGCATTGCAAACGATGTTCCGCGGGTGTAACATTGTGAACAACCAGGAGGTGCTCCATGGCGACTAAGAAGAAAACAACCGGCTCACGCAAGAGCGCCACCCCGGCGACCAAAAAAGTTCCCGCGCGCAAACCTGCCGCCAAGGCCCCCGCCAAAAAGGCAGCGGCCAAACCCGCCCCCGCCAAAAAGGCGCCCAAGACCGTTGCCAAAAAGGCTCCCGCCAAGAAGACCGTCAAACCTGTCGCCAAGGCCAAAGCCCCCGCAAAGACCAAGGCCCCCGTCAAAAAGGTAGCGGCCAAACCCGCCCCCGCCAAAAAGACGCCCAAGACTGTAGCCAAAAAGGCCCCCGCCAAGAAGACCGTCAAAGCTGTCTCCAAGGCCAAAGCCCCTGCCAAGGCCCCCGTCAAGGCCAAGGCCAAACCCGCCCCCGCCAAAAAATCCGCGGCCAAAGCCCCCGCCAAAAAGGCGCTCAGGGCGGTTGCCAAAAAGACCCCCGCCAAGCCCGTCGTCAAGAAAGCGACCGCCAAGGCCCCCGCCAAAAAAGCGCCCCCCAAAAAGTCGGCCAAGGCTTCCGCGTTCAATGTCAAGGAACTGACCACCTTCCGCCTGCTGCTCCAAAACCAGCTCATGCTCATCCAGGGCAATCTCGATGCCCTCGCCGGCGATAACCTCAAACGGACCGCCCTCGACAATATCGGCGACATCAGCAGCGGCGCCACCCACCTCGCCGATCATGGCACCGACAACTTCGACCGCGAATTCGCGCTCAGCCTCGCGTCCACCTGCCAGGATTCCATCTATGCCATCATGGATGCCATCCGCCGCATTGATGTCGGCGAATACGGCGTCTGCCAGTCCTGCGACAAACCCATCGAGCGCGCGCGCCTCAAGGCCCTGCCCTTTGCCAAAAAATGCGTCATCTGCCAAAGCGCCGACGAACGCTCGCAGGGCGGATCCCAAGCCTTCCAGAACATCGTCCGGCGCATGCCCTCCATGCGCGATGATTCGATGGGCGGCATGGATTCCTGAATCCCGCCATGACGATTCTGACCGTCGCGCTATACGTTATCCTGCTGGATCAGGGCTCCAAAGAGTGCATCCGCCGGGCGTTTGACCTGTACGAATCCGTCCCGCTCATCCCGGGCTTTTTCAGTCTGACCTACGTGCGCAACACCGGCGCCGCCTGGGGCCTTTTCAGCTCCCAAAACCAGCTCCTCGCGCTTCTGGCCGCCGTCATGCTCGTGGTGCTGGTGATCTACCACCGCAAAATCATGCCCCCCGGCATGATCCACCGCATCGCGCTCGGACTGCTCTGCGGCGGCATCGTCGGCAACCTCTTCGACCGCCTGCGCCTGGACTATGTCACCGACTTCCTCGACTTCCATGTCGGCCAATGGCATTGGCCCGCGTTCAACATTGCCGACTCCGCCATCTGCATCGGCGTGGGCATCTATCTGCTAAGCTCGTTGTTCTCCTCCAAAACCCCCGCCGCATGAGCGTAGCGGCCGCCCATGTCCTGATTGGGCCGACAGCTTCCGGCAAAAGCGCCGTCGCGCTGCACATCGCCCGCCAAAGCGCCCCCCCCCGCCCCCTCATCTCCGCCGACTCCATGGCCATCTACCGCGGCATGGACATCGGCACCGCCAAACCCGACCCCGCCGAAAGCGCCGGCATCCCCATGTTCGGCCTCGACCTCGTCACCCCCGATCAGCCCTTCTCCGTCGGCGACTATCTCGCCGCCATTCGCGCCGCCGCCCCGGACCTCGCCGCTGCCAACAGCCTGCCCATCATCGTTGGCGGCACCGGCCTCTATGTCCGCTGCCTCACCGAAGGCCTCGACAGCGCTCCCTCCTCCCCCCCCCATCGGGCCATCGCGAAAGCCATGCTCGCCGCAGAAGGCCTCGAAGCCCTCCAAGCCGCCGCCCGCCACCTCAATCCCGCCCAGTATGCCAGGCTCCGCGACCCCGAAAACCCGCGCCGCGTTGTCCGCGCCTATGAACTCCTTGCCTCCGGCCACCCTCTTCCCGCTGGCACCCCGCGCCCCCGCCCCAAAGTGGCCGGCTTGCGCCTGCCCCCCGCCGAGCTGCACCTTCGCATCAACCAGCGCGCCCGCCAAATGTTCGCCCGCGGCCTCATTGACGAAGTCCGCGCTCTCCGCGCCGCCCACCCCCGCCTCTCCCGCACCGCCCGCCATGCCATCGGCTATGCCGAGGCCGCTCAAGTCCTCGACGGACGCCTCAGCGAGGAAGAAGCCATCCAGCGCACCGCCCTGCGCACCCGCCAATACGCCAAGCGCCAAATGACCTGGTTCCGCCATCAGGCCGATGTCGTCTGGGCCGATGTCGGCCCGCGCGACGACACCCCCCGTCTCGCCCACAAAGTCAGCCAGATCTGGGCCACCTACGGCCCCGCCCCCCTGATCCTCGATCCGCCAAAATACCATTGAATTATTCCACCGGATGGGCAACCCTCCCCCCCATGTCCAAGCCCAAGTCCAGCGCCCCCAGCCTCTATTTGATTTACGGCTCCGACGACCTCTCCGCCACCCGCAAAGCCGACCAGATTGTTGAACAGCTCTGCCCTCCCGAAGAACAAGCCTTCGGCCTCGAAATCTTCAACCCCGACCCCGACCTCAACGCCGATGCCGTCGCCGCCTTCATCCGCAACGTCATCCAGGCCCTCCTCACCCCCCCCTTCCTCGGCGGCAACAAAACCGTCTTTGTCCGCAACGCCCCCTTCTTCAATCCCCTGGTCGAGCCCGGACGCTTCGCCGCTGTCAAAGCCGAAACCGAAAAACTCGTTGCCCTCCTCAAAAAAGGACTCCCCCCCGGCGTCTTTTTGGTCCTGCTCACCAACAGCATCAATCGCTCGACCAACTTCTACAAAACTTTCCAGGCCCAGGGCCAGGTTCATGCCTTCGACGCCCCGGAAAGCGACCGCGACATCGCCGCCACCTTCATCCCGCAGGTCGAACAATGCCTGCAAGAACATGGCATCCGCATGCCCGGCGACGTCCTCAGCACGTTCCTCGACCGGGCCGGCAGCAACCTGCGCCACGTCACCAATGAAATCGAAAAACTGGCCATCTACCTCGGCGACCGCAAAACCGTCGCCATGGACGACCTCTACCTCATGGTCGCCCCCATCCGCGAAGGAAAATTCTGGGAATATGCCGACGCCTTCTGCGGCGGCAACCTGCCCCAAACCCTCGAAGTCATGCACCGCCTCCTCGGCCAGGGCGAAAACGCCGTCGGCCTCATCATCAGCCTCCAAAACCGTCTGCGCGACATGCTCATCATGGCCGACTGTCTCAAACGCGGCTGGGCCCAGCTCTCCGGCGGCGAACGCTTCCGCAAACTATCCTGGACCCTCCCCCCCGAAGGCCAAGAACTGCTCGACTCCCTCGAAAAAGACCCGCGCAAGGGCCACCCCTTCGCCCAGGCCAAACTGGCCGCCCAGGCCGCCCGCTTCCCTGTCAGCCGCTGGCACCGCTGGTTCGATGCCGCCGTCGCCACCCATTTCTCCATGACCGGCGGCGACTACGTCGACCCCAACTCTCTCCTCGAAATCTTCACCACCCGCACCCTCGGCGAAGTCTCCGTCCCTTTAGCCAAATAACGCAATCAGCTTGGTCAGCCGCCTCGGGCGGACAGGTTGCCTCCGGCGTCTCTCTCACCCCCCGGCGAAAGCCCGCGCACAGGCTTGCAATTGACGAAACAACATCTATTGCGTACCTTGCACACCTTGAAATGAAGAAAAAATTTGCCAAAATCCACGATAAAACAAAAGCCGAAGAGCCCGGGAAAATCGAGATCCTGACGGATGAGCCCGCCGAGGAGCCCGAAAACGAGCCTGTCGCGGAACCCACGCCGGAGTCTCTCGAGGCCGCGGCGCCGACCGCCGAAACCGAGGCCCCCGAGCCCCTCCAGCACCAATTGCTGCGCCTGCAGGCCGATTTCGACAACTTCCGCAAGCGGACCGCCCGCGAAAAGCAGGAATGGATCCAGTTCGCCTCCGAACAACTGGCGCGCGACATCCTCCCCGTGCTCGATCACTTCGAGCTGGGCCTCTCCGACAGCCAAAAAAATGGCGCTGGCTCCGCCTTCGTCGAAGGCTTCCAGCTCATCTACAACCAATTCCGCACAGCCCTCGAGAAAAACGGAATTGTCGGCATGGAACCCGAAGGCGAACTCTTCGACCCCAACTTCCACGAAGCCATGACCTACATGCCTTCCGATACTGTGCCCGAGGGCCATGTCGTCACCCAAACCCGGCGAGGCTATAAAATCGGTGCTAAACTCCTGCGCGCCGCCCAGGTCATCGTCTCATCCGGCCCTGCCGCCGAATAAATCCCCCGCCGCTTATGAGCACCAAGCGCGATTGCTACGAAATCCTCGGCGTGGCCCGTGATGCGTCCGAAAACCAAGTCAAAAAGGCGTACCGCAAACTGGCCATGAAATATCACCCGGACCGCAATCCGGGCGACAAAGAGGCCGAGGACAAGTTCAAAGAGGCCACCGAAGCCTACGAAATTCTTTCCAATCCCGAACTGCGCCAGCGCTTCGACCAGTTCGGCTGGGCGGCCTTCGAGCGGGGACGCAACGGCTTTGGCGGCGCGGGCCACATTGATCTCGAAGAAGCCCTGCGCGCCTTCGCCTCGGCCTTCGGTGGCGGCTTTGGTGGCGGCTTCGGCGGAGGCATCTTCGAGGGCCTCTTTGGCTCGATGGGCCGCTCATCCCGCCGGCAAGACCAGCGCGCGCGTGGCGCGGACCTGCGCTATGACCTCGAAATTGACTTCGAAGAAGCCGCTTTCGGCTCCCGCCGCGAACTAAGCCTCAACATTGTCGAAGATTGCGAAGTTTGCCACGGCACCGGCGCGGATGAAAACAGTCGGCGCGAAACCTGCTCCCGGTGCAACGGCCACGGCATGGTCGTCAACTCCAACGGCTTCTTCCAAGTCCGGCAGCCCTGTCCCCAGTGCGGCGGGCGGGGCGAATCCATCCGCAATCCCTGCCGCAACTGTCAGGGCGATGGTCGCGTCCGCGTCAGCCGCAAACTCAATCTGACCATCCCCGCCGGCGTGGACACTGGCTCCCAGCTCCGTCTGACCGGCAAAGGCGAAGGTGGCGCCCGAGGCGCCCCCCCCGGCGATCTCTATGTCATTCTCCATGTCCGCCCCCACGAGCTCTTCGCCCGGCAGGGTCTGGACACCCACTGCGAAGTCCCCATCCCCTTTCACATCGCCAGCCTCGGCGGTGAAATCCAAGTCCCCACCCTGCGCGGCGAAATCCCCCTCAAAATACCTGCTGGCACCCAGCCCGGCCGCGTCTTCACCCTGCCCGACCTCGGCATCACCGATGTCCACGGCCGCCGTGTCGGCGACCACCACATCACCGTCACCATCGAAGTCCCCACCGGACTCCCGCGCAACTCGCGCGACCTGCTCGCCGCGTTCGGCGCCACCCTCAAAGAAAGCCATCACTCGCGTCTCGCCGCCATCCGCAAAAAGGCCGCCAATTTCTTTAAACGCAAAACCAAACTGGATGACCTGAACAACGCCAAGCCATGACCACCTCTTCCCCCTCCCCCAATTCCACCCCCGCCCCCGCCGCCCCCGAGCGCAACATGCACTTCATCCGCCAAATCATCGCCGACGACCTCCGCACCGGCAAACACGGCGGCACCGTCACCACCCGCTTCCCCCCCGAACCCAACGGCTACCTCCACATCGGCCACGCCAAAGCCATCTGCCTGGACTTTGGCATGGCACTCGAAAACAACGGCACATGCCACCTCCGCATGGACGACACCAACCCCGTCAAAGAAGACATCGAATACACCGAATCCATCAAAGAAGACGTCCGCTGGCTCGGCTTCGACTGGGGCGAACACTTCTACCACGCCTCCGACTACTTCGAGCAAATGTACGACCTCGCCTGCGACCTCATCCGCGAAGGCAAAGCCTACGTCTGCGAACTCACCTCCGCCCAATGGACCGACTACCGCGGCATCCCCACCCAGCCCGGAAAAGAATCCCCCTGGCGCAACCGCACCCCCGCCGAAAACCTCGACCTCTTCCAGCGTATGCGCGCCGGCGAATTCCCCGACGGCGCCAAAGTCCTCCGCGCCAAAATAGACATGGCCTCCCCCAACCTCCACATGCGCGACCCCGTCCTCTACCGCATCCTCCACGCCCCCCACCCCCACGCCGGCGACAAATGGTGCATCTACCCCATGTACGACTACGCCCACCCCATCGAAGACGCCATCGAAAAAATCACCCACTCCCTCTGCACCCTCGAATTCGAAGTCCACCGCCCCCTCTACGACTGGGTCATCCAAAACTGCCACCTCTTCCCCTCCCGCCAAATCGAATTCGCCCGCCTCTCCCTCACCTACACCGTCATGAGCAAGCGCAAGCTCCTCGAACTCGTCCAAAACAACCTCGTCAACGGCTGGGACGACCCCCGCCTCCCCACCCTCAGCGGACTCCGCCGCCGCGGCGTACCCCCCGCCGCCATCCGCGACTTCTGCGAACGCGTCGGCATCACCAAATACGACTCCCTCACCGACGTCGCCCTCCTCGACCACTGCATCCGCGACCACCTCAACCGCACCGCCCCCCGCACCATGGCCGTCCTCGACCCCCTCCGCGTCATCATCGAAAACCCCGCCGACCTCCCCCCCGCCATCACCGGCACCCGCAACCCCGAAGACCCCGACGCCGGCGAACGCACCATCCCCATCAGCCCCGAACTCCTCATCGAGCGCGAAGACTTCAGCGAAAACCCGCCCCCCAAATACTTCCGCCTCAGCCCCGGCGCCACCGTACGCATCCGCAACGCCGGCTTCCTCACCTGCACCTCCACCGAAAAAGACGCCAACGGCAACCTCACCGCCGTCCGCGCCACCTTCACCCCCATGGACGCCAAACTCAAAGTCAAAGCCACCATCCACTGGGTCTCCGCCGCACACGCCAAACCCGTCCAAGTCCGCCTATACGACCGCCTCTTCACCATCCCCGAACCCGACGCCGACAAAGACACCGACTTCAAAACCCACCTCAACCCCCACTCACTCCAAACCATCACCGCCCACGTCGAACCCGACCTCCTCAACGCCCAATCCGGCGACACCTTCCAATTCGAGCGCCTCGGCTACTTCACCGCCGACCCCGACTCCCAACCCAACGCCCCCGTCTTCAACCGCACCACCCCCCTCAAAGACTCCTGGAAACCCGCCTAAATTGGCCCACCCCGCCCTCATCCATTTTCCATACCATGGAATAGCCGAGTGCCGAGCCAAAGTCCGACTTGTCGGACGCATGGCGAACGCGAGGTCTATAGCGCACGGCGGCAGCCGTGCGAGCGGAGCGGCAACATACTTTTTTTGGAAGTTTTCCACACCATGGAATAGCCGAGTGCAGAGCCAAAGTCCAACTTGTTGGACGCATGGCGAACGCGAGGTCTATAGCGCACGGCGAACGCCGTGCGAGCGAGCGAGGCTTTGCGAGCGGAGCGGCAAAAAAGTTTTCCACACCATGGAAAACTCCACCCTCAAAAAACACCCCAAAAACGCCATTTTCACCCCACCCCAAAAAACACCCAAAACACACCAAAAACACCCGTTTTTAGCCGTTTTTAACCCGTTTTTACCTCAAAAACGTCTATTTTCACCCTTTTTTCGCCCAAATTCACCCCAAAACTTTTCCACGCCATGGAATAGCCGAGTGCAGAGCCAAAGTCCAACTTGTTGGACGCATGGCGAACGCGAGGTCTATAGCGCACAGCGCCAGCTGTGCGAGCGAGCGAGCCTTGGCGAGCGGAGCGGCAACATACTATTTCCGCACTTTTTCCACACCATGGAAAAAAGTTTTCCACACTGTGGAATAGCCGAGAGCCGAGCCAAAGTCCGACTTGTCGGACGCATGGCGAACGCGAGGTCTATAGCGCACGGCGAACGCCGTGCGAGCGGAGCGGCAAAATGTTCGCCATGACCACCCACCGCCAACAAATCAGCATCACCTACGACTTCCCCGTCGTCTTCACCCGCAACCTCTTCGCCCCCCGCAACCGCCACCTCCGCGACGCCATCGCCACCACCGACACCCCCGCGCCGCACCGCTGCCTCGTCCTCGTTGACCGCGGCGCCGCCCGCGCCCACCCCCGGCTCAGCGACCAAATCCGCGACTACTTCACCGCCCACTCCGACGCCCTCCAACTCGCCCGCGCCCCCCAACTCCTCGCCGGCGGCGAAGCCATCAAACAAACCCCAGAGCCCCTCTTCCGCATCATCCACGCCCTCCAAACCGCCCGCATCTGCCGCCACTCCTACTGCATCGCCGTCGGCGGCGGCGCCTTCCTCGACGCCGTCGGACTCGCCGCCGCCCTCTTCCATCGTGGCGTCCGCCACATCCGCATCCCCACCACCGCCCTCGCCCAATGCGACTCCGGCGTCGGCGTCAAAAACGCCATCAACCACGCCAACGCAAAAAACCTCCTCGGCACCTTCGCCCCCCCCCACGCCGTCCTCAACGACTCCCTCTTCCTCGACACCCTCCCCCGCCCCCTCATCCTCGACGGCATCGCCGAAGCCATCAAAGTCGCCGCCATCAAAGACGCCCCCTACTTCCGCTCCATCGAACGCGCCGCCCCCCGCATCGCCGCCGGCAACCCCACCACCATCCGCCGCATCCTCCAACGCTGCGCCCTCCTCCACCTCGACCACATCGCCACCTCCGGCGACCCCTTCGAACTCGGCTCCGCCCGACCCCTCGACTACGGCCACTGGTCCGCCCACAAACTCGAAGCCATCACCAACCACCGCATCTCCCACGGCCACGCCGTCGCCATCGGCATCTGCCTCGACGCCCTCTACGCCGCCCGCCTCGGCCACCTCCCCGGAAGCGAAGCCAACCGCCTCATCCGCACCGTCCACACCTGCGGACTCCCCACCTTCCACCCCGCCCTCCTCCAAACCAACTCCCGCGGACGCCTCCTCCTTCTCGATGGCATCGAAGAATTCCGCGCCCACCTCGGCGGTCAGCTCACCCTCACCATCCCCGCCCCCCTCGGCTCCCGCATCGAACTCCACGAAATCGACATCCCCCTCCTCACCCACTGCCTCCACACCCTCTCCGCCGGGGTCAGTCCTTGACAATTGACAATCTGTCCGTTGCTGATACCCTTTTCACCATGCCAAGAAAACTACGAATCCACTTTCCGGGCGCCATCTACCACATCACGATGCGCGGGGTGAACCGCGGCGATTTGTTTCTGCAGGACACAGACCGGCTGCGCTTTCTCGAACAACTGGCCGAGTCCGTGGAGAAGTTTCGCATCCGGCTTTATCTCTATAGCCTGATGCCGAATCACATCCACCTGTTGCTGGAGACTCCTCGGGGCAATCTCAGCGCCTTCATGCACCGCCTGCAAACGGCATATAGCGTGTATTTCAACCGCAAGCACGATCGCAGCGGACATGTGATGCAAGGCCGCTACGGCGCCAAGCTGGTTCAAGGCGACAGCTATTTGCTCAAGTTGAGCCGCTATATCCATCTCAATCCCATCGAGGTGAAAACCCTTGAAAACTCCCCTGTAAAAGAACGCATCAAACTCTTGCGGGAATACCCCTGGAGTTCATACCAGGGCTATGCCGGCCTGGCTCCTCTCGATGAAATGCTCGAGCCGGAGCCGATCCTGGCAATGATGCCCGGCAAGCCTGAACGCCGGATGCAGGCCTATCGTACGTTTGTGGAAACCGGCGCCGGAAAATCCGATGCGGAATTCCAAGAGTTGCTCGAACAGTCGCGTTTGGGGGTTGGCGACAGCAAGTTCTTGCACAAAATCCAAAAAAAACACATCGAGTGCCTGGAAAGTTCAGACAGCAACCGCGCCGAGGCCCTGCGCCAGAAGGCGGATTCTCTGCCGCCAGAACTGGTGATTCGCCTGGTTGCCAAGGCGTTTGGGATTGAAGAGGATGCGATCAAGCACCGAAACTATCGCCAACCCGCCCGCCCGGCAGCCATTTATTGTCTACGGAAATATACCTCGTTGAACCAGCGGGAAATTGCGCAGCTTCTCAACATAGGATCATTCTCTGCAGTTTCTCAAGCACTTCGCCGGTTGCAAACAACATTGCTGACCAACCATCAACTGGCCGAAATCCTCAACGCCCTTGAAAAACAATTGGACAGAAAAACCAGCTAGATTGTCAATTGTCAAGGACTGACCCCGAAAGAATGTATCTCGTGACCGACTGCCTCCACGCCCTTTCCGTCGGGACTGCCCCGTGATGGCCGCAGCCGACCCCGCGCAGAACATCGTCAGTTATCCGCTGGCCTACTGCCTCAACGTGCACGACGCCTCGACCTGGTCGGCGGTCATGCGGGCGCTGGAGGAACATGTTGTGGCGGTCAAGCAACTCGTCGCCCCCAACCAGGCCTTTCCTTTGAGTCTGCACCTGGGCTATCAGGCGTTGAGCGAAGCCATGACCGAGCCCAACCGCAAAATATTCCGCGCCTGGCTGACGGGAAACAATTGCTTTCTCGCCGCTATGAACGCTTTCCCCTATTGCCGCTTTCAAGACGTGCGCGTCAAAGAAGAGGTCTATCGTCCCAACTGGACCACCCCGGAACGGCTGGCCTATACCCGCGCGGCGCTCACCTTTCTGGCGGAATTCCTCCCCAAAGGCATCTCTGGCACGGTCACCACCGTTCCGGGCGGCTGGGGCCGCAACTGGAACGGACCGCACGACGACGTCCCGGCCAAAGCCAACCTGCAACGCGCGGCTGAGACATGCCGCGAGATCGAAGCCGCCAGCGGCAAGGTGATCCGCATCGCCATCGAACCCGAACCGGACTGCGTCTGGGAGCTCTTTGATCCGCGTCTCGATGACCTGCAGCCTGACATCAGCTGGTGCCTGGATACCTGTCATGCAGCGGTCGAGTTTCGCGCTCTGGACAACCTCGATTGGAGCCGCATCGGCCGCGTGCAGCTCTCCGCCGCCATCGAGTGCGACAACACCCCCGCCGCGCGCGCCGCGCTGGCGCCCTTCGCCGAACCCCACTACCTGCACCAAACCCGTGCCGCACTCGAGGGCACCATCATCGCCTCCTGGCCCGATCTCGCTCCCGCGCTGGCCGACTTGCCCAAACTGCCTCAACAAGCGGTCGTGCGCACCCACTATCATGTGCCCCTGACCTGGCCCGGCTCCGGCCCCCTGCGCTCCACCCGCGACAATCTGACCCCCGCCTTCTTTCAGCAAGCCCGCAAGGTGTTTTGCGAAGTGGAAACCTATACCTATTCCGTTCTGCCGGATTCCCTGCGCCCCCCCTCCCTGGCCGAGGCCATCGCCGCCGAACTGCAATGGGCCGCCGCCCGCTAGGGGTCGTCGTCCTCCACAAACCGGAAAATCGTCTCGCCCGGCTTGGCATAGCCAAGTTTTTCGCGCGCAATTTTTTCGATGAAGCGCGGATCCTCCTGAAGCTTCTCCTGCTTGTATTTGAGCATCCGCAATGTTTCCGCCTCGCGTTGAATGTTCAGGCGCAGCTCGGCCTCTCTGGCCCGTAGCACACGCTGACGTTCCATCAGCGGCCAATACAAGCGCGCCACGATGGCCACAACCAAACCAACGCACGCCAGCAGCAGAATCCGATGGAAGAACTTCCAAAAGTCCATGGGCTCATCTTATCTGGTCTTGCCAACCTCTGGCAACCCCAAGTCGCGCGGGATATTTTTTCCGCCCTTTTGATTGTGGCGGGCGGATGAATAGACTACGGTGGAGCGTGATTGAGGACCACCCCAACACAGGATCCATACAGCCATGACCACAAACCCGCACCCCGAACCGGCTTTCACCGTTTTGCAGCCCCAGGCCAACCCCGCGCTGCTCTGGAAAGATGATGTCATTTCCCGCGCCGATCTGCTGGCCCACTCCGCCGCACTGGCCTCGCTCTACTTTTCCGAGCCGCAGGAGCGCATCGCCATTTTCTCCGAAAACCGGCCCGAATGGATCGCGGCGCTGCTCTCCATCTGGCGCAACCAGTGTGTGGCCATTCCCGTGGACGCCATGAGCCCGGCCAACGAACTGGCCTACATCCTTGGCCAGACCGAACCCGTCGCCCTCTTCTGTTCCGCCAAGACAAGCGCGGTAGTCCAAGAAGCTCTCGAAACCTTGCCAGACCTCAAGGTCCGCGTGATCAACTTTGATGACGACCCTTTCCCGGCCATGCCCTCCGGTGCCATCGCCTCTGCGCCGCTGCTCTCGGGCGCCCCCGATACGCTGGCCGCGATCCTTTATACCTCCGGCACCACGGGCAATCCCAAGGGCGTCATGCTCACCTTCGACAATCTCAAAGTGAACCTCGAATCCGTATGCGATCGCGTGCCGATTTTCCGGCCCGACAGCCGGGTGTTCGCCCTCCTGCCCTTCCACCACATCTTGCCGCTGATGGGCTGCATCCTCGCGCCGCTATATGCAGGCGGCACCATCATCATCGCCCCCTCGCTGGATCCCGCCGAAATGCTGGCCGCCATGCGCCAGCACAAAGCCACCCTGCTCATCGGCGTGCCCCGCCTCTATGCTCTCTTCCGCAAGGCCATCATGGAAAAACTCAACAAGTCGGCTGCCGGCCGGCTGTTGTTCCGCCTTTCGGCCACGATCAACCGCCTGCCCATCTCGCGCGCCCTGATGTTCCCCGTACAGCGCACCTTCGGCGGACGTCTGCGCCAGATGGTCTCCGGCGGCGCGCCGCTCGATCGCGAAGTTGCCCGCGACCTGACCACCTGCGGCTTCCAGATGCTCGAAGGCTATGGCATGACCGAATGCGCCCCCATGATTTCGTTCCCGCGGCCCGATGCCGTGCGCCTCGGCTCCTGTGGCCAACCCTGCCTGCCCGATTCCGTCCGCATTCAGGACGGCGAAGTCCTCGCGCGCGGCCCGCACGTCTTCCCCGGCTATTGGCAAAACCCCGAAGCCACCGCCCTGGCCATTCAGGACGGCTGGTTGCACACCGGCGACTTGGGCTATCTCGACACCGACAACTTCCTCTTCATTACCGGGCGCAAAAAAGAAATCATCGTTCTGCCCAACGGCAAAAAGGTGAATCCCACTGAACTCGAAGAAAAGCTCGCCGCCCTTTCGCCGGACATCAAGGAAGTGGCCGTCACCTTCCGCGACGATCTTCTCCACGCGCTCATCGTGCCGCATCCGGGTTTTCTCGATGGCATCCCCGCTGCCCAGGCCGAACATTTCCGCTGGAAGCTCCTCGACCCCTACAACCGCCTGGCCCCCCCCGCCAAGAAAATCACCCGCCTCACCATCATCGCCGGAGAGCTGCCCAAGACCCGCCTCAGTAAGTATAAGCGGCACGAACTCGCCGAGCTGGCCGTCGGCACGTTTGCGACCGACTCCGCCCCCGCTCCGGCGCCCGAAGAACTCGGCCCCGCCTATCAGGCCTTCGATCGCTTCCTGCGCACCGAACTCGACTGCCTGCGCGTCGCCCCCAATGCCCATTGGGAAATGGACTTGGCGCTCGACTCCCTCGCCCGCCTCTCCGTCTTGGTCTTCATCGAGAAAAATTTCGGCATCAAACTGCCCGAAAGCGTCTTTCTGGACTTCCCAACTGTACTGGAACTTTCTCGGCACGCCGATGAAAACCGCCTCTTTTTCCGCGAGCGCGCGGGCGGCTGGGACTCGCTCCTCAAAACCTCCGCCACTGCCAAACCCCTCGACCTTCCCCGCTCCGGCTGGGTGCATCCCTTCCTCAAAAACCTGCTGGGGGGATTGCTGCGCATTTGCTTCCGGGTGCGCGCGGCCGGGCTGGACAACCTGCCCGCCGACGGCTCCCACATCCTGGTGGCCAACCATCAGTCCTATATTGATGGCCTCTTCGTCTCGATGTTCCTCAAAAACCGCTTCCTGCGGCGCACCTTCTATTACGCCAAGCGCAAACACGTCAAAAAAGGTTTTCTCGAGTGGCTGGCGCGCAATGCCAATGTGATTGTGGTCGAAGTGGACCGCGATGTGCAGGTCTCCCTGCAAATGATGGCGCAGGCCGTGCGTCAGGGCGGCAACCTGCTCATCTTCCCCGAGGGCACCCGCTCCGAAGACGGCCAGCTTGGCGATTTCCGTGGCACCTTCGCGGCCCTGGCGCTCGAACTCCAGGTGCCCGTTGTGCCCATCGCCATCAGCGGCGCCGTGCGCGCCCTGCCTCGCGGCAAACGCATCCCCCGTTTCCTGACCAAGGTCACGGTCCGCTTCCTGCCACCCATCGCCATCACGCCGGAAACCACCGAAAGCACCCTGACCGAAGCCACGCGCGACGCCATCGCCCGCAACCTAATCTAGGTCGCCCCCTCTCGGCCTAACCTGAATAATCCAGGATAAAGAAACGCGCGCCCCTCCCCCGGACAGGGATGGGCGCCCGTCAGCAGCAACAACGTGCCGCAATCAGATTTGCGCGAATCGTCGGCTAGTTCGTCGGCAGCACGCTCATGCCTTTTTCCGCGCCGCTAACCGGCGTGCCATAGGCAATCTTTTCCTTCACCTCGGTCACCGTGGTGACACCCAGTGTGGTGATGTCCACATCCAGCACTTCGCCGGTATCTTCATCCACCAGTTCCTCGGTCGTGCCGACCTTGAACTTCTGCCCCACCGAAACACCTTCGCGGGTGCCCCGATTGATGACCAGGCGTTCGGCGCTGGCCAGCATGATGGAGCCTTCCCAGGGGATCGAAGCCAACTGCTGGGTCAAGAATTCCACCGCCTGAACCACGGCATCTTCGCAAGCCTTGCCCAGGTTGTCCTTCTGGAAGCCGGCCATGTCGCCAGTCAGCCCGCCCAGCGCGCCGCCGTGATAGCCCAGGCTGAGGCCGCGGCGTCCCGCGATACCCACAACCTTCTGCGACGCCTTCACCTGGCCGGTCGTGCTATCCACCAGATAAATGGTGATGTTGACCTCGGCCTTGCCGCCCGAGCCGCCCACGCGAATGCCGCGAAAGCCGATGCCGCCCGAACCGCCGGCGGTTTCATCCTGCACGTGGGTAATCGAACCGCGCACCAGCAGTTGGGCGGGAGTCATCCGTCCCATTTGCGGGGCCTTCTTGCCACCGGCCATGCGACCGCTCGCCGCCATATCCTGCTCGGCCATGGCCTCTCCGCGCATCTCGGAGTCGCCCAGCACAATGAATTTGCCGCTGTCCTGCAGGGCCGCGGTCAAAATGGTCGTGAATCCGTTGCCCAAATCCCAGCGCCCGTGCCAGCCCGATTCGTTCGGGAACTTGCTGACCGTGATCGAATAACGCAAATTGCCCTCGCCCAGCACCACCCCCGCGCTCAAAACAAGCGCCAAACCCAGCACCATCGCCCTTTTCAGTTTCATAGTCTTCTTTCCTTTTCGCTGGCCGGAAAATCCCGGCGTTTTTTATTTATTCCGCCCCCAAACGTAAGACCGCCCCCGTGCAAATGCAAGCTGGAACACCGCAAATGGATCCGTCGCGGGCCAATCGGTTGCCCCGGCAACGCGCGAACCGGCCCCGCCTCGCTCAAAATTTCATGCGTCGGTTGCAAATCCGCTGTTTCACGGTAGATTGCCGCCAACATCGAAACAAAAAGGAGTTGTCATGTCATCCCGCACAAAAGTAAAATCTGCCGCTCAATTGATGTCCCGCGCCATCCCCATGGCCAGCCTGGTGGAAGTGGCTCCCGATGCCGTGGTCAGCCGGACGGTCATTGCCAAAAAAGTCGGCACGGTCACCCTTTTTGCTTTCGACAAGGGACAGGGGCTCAGCACTCATTCGGCCCCTTATGACGCTCTGGCCTGGATCCTTGACGGCACCGTGCGCATCACGATTGATAAGAAAGTGATTCGCGCCAAGACGGGCGATATGGTCATCATGCCCGCCAACATTCCCCATGCCCTGCACGCCACCCAGCCCTTCAAGATGGCGCTGGTCATGATCAAGGAAAAGTCGGCCTAGACCGCCCCGTTCCGGGCGCTCAACAGTCGGAACCCGCTGGTTGCAACGCTCGGGACAGCGTCACCACCGGGGCTTGTCCGTCAGCAGGAACTGATCGCTGCCGCCCAGATACCTCCCGTATGACAACGGGAAATCGGCGGGCACCTTCCCGGCCGCGAAAATTTGATACCAGCTGTACTCGCTGGCGGTGGGATCCGACAGCCCGCGCACCCAGGGCTTGTCGCGGGTTTCGGTAGTGAAATAGGCGAGCGCGATCGGATGATGCTGCTTGTGAATGCGGTAGAAATCGTCCACGTGGCGCGGCAGCAGCAAGGAAGTTTTCCCCCCGTACCAGGCCGTCGCCCAGGGAATGTCCGTCACCATGCACTCGTCCGCTTTCAGCATGGAGGCCGTCAGGCCGATATAGCGGTGGAAGTACGGCGGATACGGCAGGCCGGTGCGCGGTGGCAGCACATTCAGCAGCAGCGGCAGCCCCGCCAAAAACATGACCAGCGTCATGACCGCCGCCCCAAAGAAACGAATCTCAAACTGCAACCGGTCCAGCAAAACCAGCAGGAACGCCCAGGCATAGGGAATGGCCAGCGGCCAAAACAGTTTAAGCGCCTGCAAACTCTCCAGCCCCAGCGCCGCGGCCAGCAATACCATCACCAGCCCCGCCGGCAGCAGGCACCAGCGCAGCCGCCGGCTCGAGAGCCGCACAAAACGGTGCAGATACATCGCCCCAAACAACGCCAACAACACGCCCGCGCCGCCAAAACCCAAACCCGCCGCCGAGAACTCCCGCAGATTCGCCATCATTTTGAGCTGAACCGCGTAGATGCCGGAGCCCCAATCGGGAAGCTCCGGCGACAAACTCCGAAACAGCGCATCGCCGGGGAACAGATAGGTCTCCGTCAGCAGGCCATAACAGGCCAGGCCGAAGGGACGCCCAACCAGCGCGATATTGCGCCACAGCCAGGGCGCAACCAACACCGCGACCAACCCCGCATAAAGACCAGCCAGAGCCCACGCGCGACGGCGGCGGGACGTGCCCAAATAAAGGAAAATGGCCAGCCCGAACGCCCCCGCCATATAGCGGGACAGTAGTGCCGCAGCGGTCAGCAGCGCAGAAACCACCAACGGAACCAGCCAGCGCCAGAACGGGCCCTCGCCCCCCCCCTCCGGCTCCACGCCCTCGGGCACCTCGCCCGCCCAAAGCGCGGCATAGACCGCCCCCAGCGCGAAAAAGAGCGCCAGACTCCAGTCATTGGCCGCCAGACTCTGCCGCCAGATCAAGTCGCTCAGCAGATAGGCGCCCGCCGATAAAGCCGCCACCCGCAAATCAAACAGTTTGCGTGCGATCAGCCAAACCCACAGCGCCGCCAGACAGGCAAAAAAGTGACTGATCGCCACGGGCAGATAATCCGCCGCGTTGACGTAGGCCGCGGTCGGCGCGCCCACCTCCGCCACGCCCGTCAGGCGGTACACCGCCGCCAGTGTCAGGGGCCACAGGGGCGGATGCCAAAGATCGGGGTGCCCCTGCACCATGCCCCCCTTCTGTTCGTCGCGGGCGGCCAGCACGCCGACGGCCAGCGGACGCACGCACTGGGTTTCCAGCTGCCCGACCATGGCATAGCGCCGCCCGAGCTGGGCCTCCTCGAACGCGCGCGGATCGCGCAACCCCTGGAAGTTGGTGAAGGTATAGAGCGTGGCCATGGCCAAGGCGAACAGCCCGAACAACACGGCCTGAATCACCTTGCGCCCGGGGCCGACATCCATCTGATAGACCAAGTGCTGCATGCTCGACTCAAACTGAAGCGCCATGGGGTTACCTTCTTCCTTTCCTAGCCAGACGGCGGCGACGACCCGCCGGTCTTGCGCAATCCGAATTCATTGAGTTTGCGGTGCAACGTGCGCCGGCTGATCCCGAGATCGGCGGCGGCCTGGGTGCGGTTCCCCTTGTGGCGGCGCAAGGCCTCCTCGATCAACTCCCGCTCCGCGTCGCGCATGCGCCGTCCGGCGCGCGACTCCACACCGGCCCGTTTCGGCGTCTCGCGCAAATTCGGCGGCAAATCGCGCACGGTCAGCCGCCCGCCATGGCTCAACACCAGCATGCGTTCGATCACGTTGCGCAGTTCGCGCACGTTACCGGGCCAACTGTAGGCGGTCAGGGCGTCCAAAGTCTCCGCGGTCATGCCCGCCACCGGTTTGCCGTGTTCCGCGGCCAGTGTCTTCAGATAGTGCTGCGCCAGAAGCGCGATGTCCCCGGTGCGCTCGCGCAGGGGCGGCAGCGTGATGTTGACCACGTACAGCCGATAGAACAAATCCTCGCGGAACTCGCCGGCCTCCATCATCTGTTTGAGGTCGCGGTTGGTCGCCGCCACCAGCCGCACATCCACATCCACCGGCTGGCTCCCCCCCACCCGCTCGAAGCGCCGCTCCTCGAGCACGCGCAAAATCTTCACCTGCAGCGCGGCATCAATCTCACCGATTTCATCCAGAAACAGCGTGCCGCCGTCGGCCAGTTCAAAGCGTCCCCGCCGCCGCTCCACCGCCCCGGTAAACGCGCCCTTTTCGTGACCAAACAGCTCGCTCTCCAGCAGCGTGGGCGTCAGCGCGGCACAGTGCACCGGAATAAACGGGCCCTGTGCCCGCGGGCTGCACTGGTGCAGCGCCCGCGCCACCAGCTCCTTGCCCGTGCCGCTTTCCCCCTGAATCAGCACCGTCGTCCGGGTCGGCGCCACCTGTTTGATGGTCTTGAAAACCTCCTGCATGGCCGACGACTCGCCGATGATGTTTTCAAACCCGAACTTTTCCGCGATTTGCGCGCGCAGGCGGCGGTTTTCCTCGTCCAGGCGGCTTTCGGCCAGCGCCCGCTCCAGCAGCAGCTCGAGGCGATCCAGATTCACCGGCTTGGCCAGAAAATCATAGGCCCCCCGCTTCATGGCCTCCACGGCGGTTTCGATGCTGCCATAGGCCGTCAGCAAAATCAGGATGGGCCGGGGATCGCGCGCCATCAAACGCGCCTGCAGGGTCATGCCGTCCATGCCGGGCATGCGCAAATCGGTCAGCACCACATCCGCGTGATGACTGTCCAGCCACTCGAGCGCCTTGAGCCCGTTCTCCGCTTCCGCCACGGTGTATCGCCCGCGCAAGGCCCGGGCCAAGCCCGCGCGCGTGTTCTTCTCGTCATCTACAATCAAAATGACCGGCTTGCGGCTCATTCCGCGGTCTCCCCGACCTCCGCCTCCGCCGGCGCAGGCAGCAAGCGGATGCGCCGTTCATGGCGACGGAAGCTCAGTTGAATGCGGGTGCCGGTCGGCTCGCTGTCCACCATGACGGTGCCACCATGGTCGCGCATGATGCGCTGGACAATCATCAGACCCATCCCGTGCCCGGACGGCTTGGTGGATTCAAACGGCCGGAACAAATCACCCATGCGCTCGGAATCAATTCCCGGCCCTGTATCCTGAAAAGCCACCCCCACGGTTTGATCGGCTGCCACAAAGCTGATGGTGAGCACCCCGCCCCCCGTCATGGCCTGAATCGCGTTGCGAATGATGTTGAAAAAGGCCTGGCGTGCCTGGGCGCGATCCACCCAGGCCAAGGGCAGCTCATCGGCCGGCTCCACCTCGACGGTCACCTGGCGGTCGTGAATTTCGGCCATCTGCGTATCGAGCGTCTCGGCCACAATGCCCGGCAACGCCTGATACTGAAAATTGGGCAGGCTGGGCCGGATGGCCTTCAAAAATTGCGCCAAAATCTGGTCCAGCCGGTCAATCTCGCTGCGGGCCACCCCCAGCAGCTCCTCGAGTGGCGCGCGCGCT
This sequence comes from Lentisphaerota bacterium, assembly GCA_012511885.1. Classification (GTDB taxonomy): domain Bacteria; phylum Verrucomicrobiota; class Kiritimatiellia; order CAIQIC01; family Lenti-01; genus JAAZFE01. The sequence goes on from JAAZFE010000154.1 coordinate 21,454, forward strand.
TCTTCCGGCAGCGACCGCAGCTCGCGGTCCATCAATTGCATGTGGATCCCCAGCGAATTGAGCGGATTGCCGATCTCGTGCGCCACCCCCGCCGCCAGCATCAGGATCGCGTTGAGCCGCTCGGACTCAATAATCTCGGCAGTCAGATCCCGTTCCCGCGACACATCGCGCAGAATCATCACCACGCCGCTGGGCGCGTCCTGCTGCACCGGCTGCAGGGGGGCCAGATACATCTCCAGAAAACGATGCGCCGGATAGGAAATTTCGATCTCCCGCGCGGCCATATGGTTCCACTCCTGGCCTTCAAACTCATCCAGTTTGGTCCAGTCCACCTCCGGCAGCCACCGGCCCATCGGCTGGCCCACCACTGCGGTTTCATCCATGCCCAGCAACCGCCCCGCCGCGCGATTGGCAAACACCACGCGCCCCTGCATATCCAGCACCAGGATGCCTTCGCGCAGCGCGTGAAAAATGGTTTTCAGTTGTCCCCATTCCGAAACCAGCCGCGCAAATTGCGTCTGTACGCTGTCCGGATCCATCCGGTCCAGCCGACCAATCACTTTGTCCCAAAATGCCGATTTCATGTTTGCGCGCCGCAACCGTGCGCTTCTCTGGCCTACTCTCCACAATGCGCCACATCCCCGCAAACAAAAAATCTGTCATTTTTTTCTGCCTCCCCCCCTTGACGCATGGCAAATCTCATGCCATCAGTACCGATGTGCTGGCGAATCGCGGGCACATTGGATGGATAACGAAGCTTACGCAACCGGGAGATAACCATGTATATGGATGACGACGATTACAGCCCCTACGAAGGCTTTGGGATGGGATGCGATTTGCACGGAGAGGACTTCCTGCGGGAATGTACCATGTGCGGAATCGAATTTTGCTCAATGTGTTTTTCAGGCTCCTCACTGTGCCCCGACTGCGCGGTGCAAAGCGACTTCGACGACGATGACATCGAAGAAGACGAGGACGCCAAGACCCTGCGCCTGCTGGATGACTTCAACGACGACATCGAGTTCCCCGAAGACGATGCCGATCTGGAGCTGGGCCCGCCCAAGGGCGATCCCCCCCTGCCCGTCATCAAGGCCGCAGAATCCCCGGTGGAAAAGCCGGTTGCCAAACCCAAGCCTGCCCCCGCCAAGAAAACGGCCAAGGTGCCGGTAAAGGCCAAGGCCAAAGCGTCCGCCAAGAAAACCGCTCCCGCCAAAAAGGCGACCCCTGCCAAAGCCCCGGCCAAAAAGACAGCCGCTCCGGCGAAAGCCAAAACCAAGACCCCGGCCAAGAAGGCCGCCGCGTCGATGAAAGCCAAAGCCAAGGCACCGGCCAAAAAGGCTGCACCCAAGGCCAAAGCGCCAGCCAAGAAAGCCGCCCCGGCCAAGGCGCCCGCCAAGAAGGCGGCTCCCGTCAAAAAGCCGGCCGCCAAAGCCAAGCCCAAGGCCAAATCCGCCGCTAAGCGGAAAGCCTAACCTTTTCGGCCCAAGTCCGCCTGTTGCTCCCCGCCGGTTATCATCTCTGGAACATCGGCTGCCAGATGAACGAGGCCGACGCCCAACGCGTCGCCTCGCTCCTCGAGTCGGCCGGTCTTCACCCGGTGGCCGACGCCAAGAATGCCGCGTTCCTGCTGATCAACACCTGCGTGGTGCGGCAGCAGGCGGAAGACAAAATCTACAAACGCCTGCGCTATACCGCCCAGCTCAAGCACCGCAACCCGGATCTGGTCATCGCGCTCATGGGCTGCTTGGTCGGACGCATCCCTCACGAGCACGACGCCCTGCGCGAACGCTTCCCCTGGATTGACCTCTTCCTGCCGCCATCCGACGTGCAGCCGCTCAAAGCCTATCTGCAAGAGCAGGGCTTCCCCCTCCCGCCCGACATGGCCGCCGACGACTTCCTGCCCGCCCCCCTGCCCCGCTCGCAAAGCGGGCAACGGATCGTGGTGCACGTCCCGGCCGTCATGGGTTGCTCCCATGCCTGCACCTATTGCGTGATTCCTTACCGGCGCGGACGCGAACACTCGCGCCCCTCCGCCGACATCCTCGCCGAAATCCGCTCTCTCGCCGGCCAAGGCGTCCGCGAAGTCGTCCTGCTCGGGCAGATCGTGGACCGCTACGGCCTCGACGCCCCCGGCGAAATCCTCCTGCCCGAGCTGCTGCGCCAAACGGCCGCCATCCCCGGCATTCTCCGCGTGCGGTTTCTCACCAGCCATCCGGCCTGGATCACCCCCGAGCTTATCGAAGCCGTGGCCTCCACGCCGCAACTCTGCCCCTACTTCGAAATTCCCGTGCAGGCCGGCTCCGACGCCATCCTCGCGGCCATGCGCCGGGGTTACAACGCCGCCGACTACGAAAACCTGATCGCCGGCATCCGCGCTGCCATCCCCCAGGCCGGCCTGTCCACCGACATCATTGTCGGCTTCCCCGGCGAAACCGACGCCATGTTCGCCGAAACCGCCACCCTGATGGAGCGGGTGGCCCCCGACATGATCCGCATCGCCAAATATTCGCCCCGTCCGCTCACCTGGTCTTCTCGCCATCTGCCCGATGATGTCCCCGAGGCCGAAAAAGAGCGCCGCCGCATCCTGCTCGAAACCGCCCTGCGCGAGCGCCTCACACACAAACATGCCGCCCTTGTCGGCCAAGCCGTCGAAATCCTCGTGGAAACCATCGAGCCATCCGGCCGCCGCCACGGCCGCACCCCCGACTACAAACCCGTGTTTGTTGACCGTTCCAGCGCCCAACCCGGCGAACTCATCCGGGTACGCGTCACCTGGGCCGGCCCCTTCAGCCTGATCGCCGAACCGGCCTGAGCTTCCCGCCGGTCGGCGGACGGACGACACGCCTCTGGATTGACCCCATCCCTCCCCTTGCCGTAGGATGGGCCAACTTTACCAACCAACCCAACCTGAGGATGCCATGATTCCGGCTGTAGTTCCTGCGGGCTTCCCGCTCGCCAACATCGTATTTGACACCTTCGTAATTTCCGACAGCGTCGGCAAAGGCATCGTGGTCGCCTTGGTCGTGGCCTCCGTGGTCGCCTGGAGCATCATCGTGATGAAATGGTCCGAGCTGAAAAAGATCGAGAAAGCCGATCAGGCCTTCCAGCGCGCTTTCGACCAGCAGCGCAACCCTCTCGAATTATACATCCACGGCCCCTCGCACAACGACAGCCACCTAGCCAAGGTCTACGCCAAGGCCTGCGTTGCCCTCCGGCGCGAATTCGAAACCCGCGCCCACAAAGAACACCGCGAACTCGACCGCATTGACCTCTCCAAGGAAAAACTCTCCGCGCTGCAGATTGACGCCATCCGCCGCGCCGGCGACTGCGAAGCCGCCAACCAGATCCTGCTCGTCGAGGGCCAGATGTCGCTGCTGGGCAGCGTGTACACCATCGCGCCCATGCTCGGGCTGCTTGGCACGGTTTGGGGCGTCATGGCCGCCTTCCACGGCATGGGCCAGCACGGCAGCGCCAACATCTCGGCCGTCGCGCCGGGCATCTCGAGCGCCCTGCTCACCACCGTCATTGGCCTCGTGGTGGCCATGCCCGCCGCCTTCATGGCCAACTGGCTCAACGATCAGATCCGCTTCCTGAGCGTCCAGCTCGAAAACTTTCCCGAAATCTTTTCCACCAAACTGCAGCAAACCTTCCTCTACGAATAGCTCCCCCCATGGCCCGCCGCACCTCCCTCAGCCGCAACCGTCAGATCAGCGAGATCAACATGACCCCGCTGCTCGACCTGACCTTCCTGCTGCTCATCACCTTCATCATCACCGTGCCGCTCATCGAGCAGGGCGTCCACATCCGCCTGCCCAAAGGCAAAACCAGCCCTTTGGAAGCGCCCAACACCTGCTCCATCACCCTCGATGAACAGGGCGCCTACTTCCTCGACAACGTCCCCATCGCCGAAGAAGTCCTCGCCGCGGAAATCAAAACCAAGGTCGAGACCAATCCCGACGTCACCATCCTTGTGCGCGCCGACGAGCGCCTATCCTACGGCAAGGTCGTCGCCCTCCTGCGCATCCTGCACGACGCCAACATCACCCGCATGGCCCTCGTCACCACCCCCGAGTCATGAAGACGCGCAAACTCAGGCGCAGCAGCATCACGGTCAGCCTGGTGCTTCATGGCCTGGCCATTCTCCTCGTCCTGGTGGGCCCCATGCTCTTCCAGAGCTGCAACGCCCGCCGCTCGCCGGAAAAACTCATGTTTGTCGAGTTCACCGTCTCCGTACCCCCCCCCTCCGCGCCCGACATCGAAACGCCCGAACCCGAGCCACCCGCCCCCGAACCGCCCCCCCCGCCCGAACCCGACGACGACATTAAAATCCCCGACCCCAAACCCGAGCCGCCCAAACCCAAACCGCCCGAGCCCCCGAAACCCAAACCCAAACCCAAAATCGAAAAAGGACCGCTCATCAACCGCCGGGGCCCGCCTCCCAAAGACAAACCACTCTCGCCCGAAGAAATTGCAAAACTCCTCAAACAAGGCGCGCGAATCAGCGACACCACCCAAATCCCGTCCCCCAGCCAAATCCAGATGGGCGCCTACTTCAACCACGTCAAAGACCGCATGTATGCCGCATGGCAGCAGCCCCAGGACCTCGCCGGTCTCCCCGGACTCTCCGCCGTGGTCGCCATCACCGTCGAACCCAACGGACGCATCAGCGACCGCCGCCTAACCCGCTCCTCCGGCAACACCCTCATGGACAACTCCGTCATGAAGGCCGTCAACATCGTCACCCATCTCAATCCCCTGCCGCCCGGCCATACCTCGGCGCGCCTCATCGAAATCACCTTCGAGCTGAGCCGCTAACCTGGCAGCGCCTCGCCCCCCGCCCCCGTCGGGGTCAGTCCTTGACAATTGACAATCTTCCTCCCCGCCCCTCCCCACGCCACCCCGACGCACCCCCCCCTACACCGCCAAACTCTCCGCCACAAATTCGCGCAAAGACGACCCCGGCAAGCACTCCAGCGCCAGCCCCGCCTGCTCCCTGATCGCCGCGTCCATCGCCGCGATCACCCCGTTGCCACGCAAATACTCCCGCAAGCCGACGCCCGGCTGCTCCTCCAGCAGGCGTCGCCCCTCTCCGTCCGCGCGCTGCCACGCCTGCACCACGGCCCAGATCGGCCGGCGGTCGCGCAAGTCGTCCGGCACCGGCCCGTCCTCCAGCCACGCCAGCAGACCCTCGCGATCATTCTTCAACTGAAACGCCACTCCCGCGTGCCGCCCGAAGCGCGCGCTCGGCAGCGCCACCCCGCTCCCGGCAAACAGCTCCGCCAGCCTCAGCGGCAGCTCAAACGAATACGCCCCCGTCTTCAGCGCATACATCCGCTCGATCTCCGCCAGTTCCAGCTCGCCCAGCGGCATCCGCGCCGCCTTCATTTCCAGCAGCGTGCCATGGCTCGTATCCAGCGCCGCCCTCATAAACGCGCGCGTCGCCTCCAGCACCAGCTCCAGCGGCGCTTCCGTCCGCGTCAAACTTTCCAGCGCCAGGCTGTACAGCACATCCCCCGCCACCAGCGCCACATCCTCCCCCCTGAACCCGCCCGCCTCCGTCCCCTCCAGCACCCCCGCCAAACTCTCCGGCAAACTGCTCCGCCCCCGCCTCGTCTTCGAGTCATCAATCAGGTCGTCATGAATCAAAATAAAATTATGCGCCAGTTCCAGGGCCAGCGCCACCGGCATCAGCTTCTCCAGCCCCTCCACCCCCAGCATCCGGCACGCCCCGGCAAACAGCAACGGACGCAGCCTCTTGCCGCCCGCCAGCAGACACTCCCTCACCGCGCCCGCCATTTCCGGATCCAGCTCCAGCCAGCCCGTCCAGAACGCATGCCCCGCCACATGCTCCCGCCAGCGCGCTTCAAACTCCGCCTTCAAAACCTGCATGACGCCCAACCCTACCGCACCCCGCCCCCGATTGCACGGCAATACCGCTCAACCATCTATTGCAATAGATGGTACCATGTATTGCAATAGCCTGGATTATGCATGCGACAAGTCCGATCCGGATGTGAGGCGCGCGGGGTGAAGCTGTATGGACATACTGCGAACCCCGCAGAACAAAGCAGACGGGTTGGAATCGTCGCGCCTTGGGTCAACATGGATGAAAA
>JAAZFE010000155.1 GCA_012511885.1 Lentisphaerota bacterium
CGGCAAAACCAAGGTGCGCCTTTTCCGCGCTGACGCGTCGAGGACGACCCTCGCGTACTAAAGTACTGCGAGGGATCGCCCGCGACGCGCCATCATCGTAAAATTCGCGCCTTATTTTGCCGGGAAATCCCCTCGTTTTTCCAAATCCTTTGCCGCACGCCACGTGCTGCGCACGGCGGACTGGGGCTATGTTGTGCGGAGCGTTGTGGGGGGCGGCAGAGCGTTTATTGCTGTATGGGGGGGGGCGCTGACGCGCCTGGGTTTTGCCGGCAGTTGCCGGTTGTATGGGGAAAGGGGACACAGGGGACCTATGGGACATAGGTGGGGCGCTGACGCGGCATGGCGACAACGGGCGACTGCCGGATTGGGTGGGGGCAAAAAAACACCCGGCGGTTTGCCGGGTGTTTTTGTGCCGCGCGGGGTGCGCGGGGGGGAATTACATCTGGGTGAAGACGAACTCGGCCCGGCGGTTGAGGTGCCAGGAGGATTCGTCGTGCCCGAAGGCGACGGGGCGTTCCTCGCCGTAGGAGCGGGTTTGAATGCGCATGCCGTCTATGCCCGCGGAGATGAGGGCGGCGCGCACGGAGAGGGCGCGCTGGTCGCCGAGGTTGAGGTTGTATTCGTTGCTGCCGCGTTCATCGCAGTGGCCCTCGATGATGACGCCGTGGGTGGGATTGGCCCCGAGATAGGTGACGACCTGGTTCAGCTTGGCCTGCTCGCTGGGTTTGAGCTGGGGGCTGTCGTAGTCGAAGTAGATCGGTTCGAATTGGCCGGTGGCCAGTTCCAAGCCATCCGCGCGGTAGGGCAGTCCGGTCAAGGGATCGATCGGGTTGCCGAACTCATCGAACAGCAGTTGGCCTTCGTAGCCTTCGGGGTGGAGGCGGGTCTGGGTGGCACCCCTGCCTGGGCCTTTGCGTACGCAGCCTGACGTGGCCACCAGGGCCAAGGCCAGCACCGCCATTCCAATTGTCATCCAACGGCGTGTCATGATGGCAAGTCTCCTCATTTGATTGTGTTTTTGTTGATGTTTATTTCAAAATGGGTTTAGTGGCTCCAGGAAGGTGCAGACCACTCGCCCGATGTTGTCAACGCTACGGGTGCGCCCCCTTCGCTGTCAAGAAGGTAAATCGAATAGGAGTAGTTGACGGCGCGGGCGCAGGCGAGATGGCGTCCGTCGGGCGCCCAGGAGGGGCTTTCGTAGGCGGCGTCGGGGGGGGTGATGATGCGGCTTTGGCCGCTGTTGGGGTCGATGATGGCGATGCGGAATTTGCCGCCGACAAGGGATTGGTAGGCGATGAGGCCGTTGGCGCCCCAGTCGGGCTCGACGTTCTGGCTGCCTTCGTAGGTGAGGCGCTTGGGGGCGCCGCCGCTGCGCGAGATGATGTAGAGCTGGGGGGAGCCGGCGGTGTCGGAGACGTAAACGATTTGGGAGCCGTCGGGCGACCAGGTGGGCGAGCCTTCGGTGGCGCGGGGGGTGTGGGTGAGGCGGGTGAGACGCTTGCTGGCGATGTCCATGACGTAGAGGTCGGGGTTGCCGTCTTTGGTGAGGACGAGGGCCATGGAGCGGCCGTCGGGTGAGATGGCTCCGCCGGTGTTGGAGCCGGGGAAGGCGGCGACGCGCTGGCGTTTGCCGGTGGCGAACTCGATGGTATAGATGTCGCACCAGCGGCTGATGAAGGAGGCGTAGGAGATGAAGCGGTTGTCGGGGCTCCAGCGGGGTTTGACGGCGTTGGTGCGGTCGCGGGTGATCTGCTGGATGATCTGGGCGCTGGAGTCGGCCACGTAGAGTTCCTTGGCGCCCTGGCTGACGCCGAGCATGGCGAGGCGGGCGAGGAAGAAGGTGGGCTTGCCGGTGGATTTGACGACGATGTCGTTGGCGACCTGGTGGGCGAGATGGACGGCGTGGGCGGCGGGCTGGCGATAGGTGGCGTTGAGGTATTCCTGGTCAACAGCATTGACCACCCGGCATTCGAAGAGGACTTCGCCGCCGGTTTCACTGATGCGGCCCTGGACTTGGACCTGGCCGGGGGTCTGGACGGTCATCCAGCCGGAGCGGCTCAAGTCTTTTTCGAGGGTGTTGCGCACCATGCGGGCGGCGGGGGTGTTGGCGGTGGTGATTTTGCTGATGTCCACGCCGACGGCGGCGCTGGCGCCCTTGATGATATGGACTTGGGCCTGGGCGGTCAGGGCGCTGGCGCAGATTAGGAGGGCGGCGAGCGCATGGCGGGTTAAGGTGGTCATGGGGTGGTCTCGGGTTGGGTTGTCAGGTGCATGGCGGCGGCGATGATGGGCTGGATGCCACCGGCTTGCAAGCTTGAAGGTGGCAACCGGCAACTGCCCGCTTTTTTTGGGGGGCGGGGGGGGGCGGGAAGGCCAACGCGTCGCGTGAAATCGCGACGCGTTGGCCGGACGGCGACGCGGGGCGACTCAGCCGTTTTGGGCCTGGAAGTCCGTCATGAAGGCAACGAGGGCGTCGATGGCTTCAGCCGGGCAGGCGTTGTAGATGCTGGCGCGGATGCCGCCGACGGAGCGGTGTCCCTTGAGGCCGATCATGCCCTGCGCGGTGGCTTCCTGGACAAACTTGGCCTCGAGCTCTTCGCTGGGCAGGCGCCAGGTGACGTTCATGGTCGAACGCAGCGCGGGCACGGCGGTGCCGCGGTAGTAGCCGTTCGAGCCGTCAATGGCGGCGTAGAGCTTGCCGGCCTTGGCTTCGTTGATCTTTTCGATGCCGCCGGCGCCGCCCTTTTCGAGGAGCCAGCGGGTGACGAGCATGAAGATGTAGATGCCGAAGGTGGGGGCGGTGTTGTAGAGGGAGTTGTTCTTGATGAACGTCCGATATTGCAAGAACGCAGGCAGGCTGTCCGTTCCGCGCTCGGCGAGATCCTTGCGGATGACGACGAGGGTGACGCCGGAGGGGCCGAGGTTTTTCTGGGCGCCGGCGTAGATCATCCCGAACTGGGTGACGTCGAGGGGGCGGCAGAGGATGTCGCTGGACATATCGGCGATGAGGGGGGCCTCGGTCTTGGGGAAGCTCTTCATCTGGGTGCCGGCGATGGTTTCGTTCGAGGTCACGTGCACATAGGCGGCGCCGGGGGTGTAGGCCAGGGCGTCGAAGTCGGGCATGGTGGTGGGGATGTCCTTGGCGGTGTCGGCCAAGATGTTGACCGTGCCGACTTTTTTGGCTTCGTTGATAGCCTTCGAGGCCCAGGCGCCGGTGTTGACGTAGTCGGCGCTCTGGCCGGCGCCGAGGAGGTTGAGGGGGATCATGGCGAACTGCATGCTGGCGCCGCCCTGGAGGAAGAGGACTTGATAGTCGTCGTTGAGGCCGAGGAGTTTGCCGGCGTTGGCGAGGGCTTCCTCGTGGACGGCGTCGTAGGCCTTGCCGCGGTGGCTGTGTTCCATGATGGACATGCCCGTGCCGTTGAAGTCAACGAGTTCGCGCTGGGCGATTTCGAGGACTTCGAGGGGGAGGGCGGCGGGACCGGGATTGAAGTTGAATACTCTGCTCATGTTCTTTCCTTTAATTTTGGTTTAAAAGCTTTCGGAGGGGCATTGTAGAACCGCCAGGCGTCAAAATGCAAACAGTTTTGCGGCGTTGCGCGGCGTCGAAAGAGCTTGCGGGTTGCCGGGGCGGAGGCTAGAGTGTTCGCCTAATTTGTCCGGGAAAGTGTAGGACACTGCGACGGATGGCGTGCATGCGCGGGGGGGGCGGAATCTTGTGGATCGGGACGGGTTCCGGATTGCGGCCGCGGCAGGTGTCGTTCCGCGACAACCAAAGCAAGGATGAAAGATCGTATGGGCTTTCTAAGAGCAGTCAAATCGTTCTTCGGCACCTCGGGCGACACGTCGCGCCGGGTTTATGTGGTGGATGGAACGCGTTTGGCGAATGAGAAGTCGGGGCGGCGCCTGGCGCCGCGCGAACAGTTGGAGATGATCCGGGCGCTGGCCCGCGTGGCGAAGGCGGAGGGCATGGAGCTTCATGTTCTTTTTGACAGCGACCGCCCGCTGCGCGAAGTGGAAGACGGCGGGGATTATCAGGGCGTGACGGTGCACTTTGCCGATGGCGCGGAGTCGCTGCTGGCCAAAGCGCTGAAACAGTGCCGGGGCCAGGGTACGCTGGTGAGCGCGGGCGAGGCCGCGGAGAAAGCCGCGGCGGACGCCGGGGTGACCATCGTGAGCAGTGGCACGTTTCGCAAGGCCTTTCTGGCGGCCGGCGGCGGCGACACCGGTGACCGGCGGCGCGGCAAGGATCGGCGGCGGGGACGCAGCGGGGGCCGCCCGCCCCAGCGCGGACGCAACGGCAACGAGGCCGAAGCCCCCGCTCCGGCGGAAGCGCCGGCCAGCGAGGAGCAGAACGTGGTGCACAGCCTGATTGATCTGGTGGAATAGACACCGGAGAGGCAGGCGATCAAGGCCGGGGCAGGCGCCCCGGCCTTTTTAGAGCATTTTAAATAATGTTGTGTCCTCTTTTTGCCTGTGGCAGGGTATGGGCATGAAAGCTTTATCTTTAGATCTCCGTGAACGGATTGTTGCGTCCTGCGATGCTGGCGAAGGCGCGCGCCAG
>JAAZFE010000156.1 GCA_012511885.1 Lentisphaerota bacterium
CGGCAAAACCAAGGTGCGCCTTTTCCGCGCTGACGCGTCGAGGACGACCCTCGCGTACTAAAGTACTGCGAGGGATCGCCCGCGACGCGCCATCATCGTAAAATTCGCGCCTTATTTTGCCGGGAAAGCTCCTCGTTTTTCAAAATCCTTTGCCGCACTCCACGTCCTGCGGACAGCGGACAGCGAGCCAAGTGTTGGGAGGAATGAGGTGGACAGGGAGCGGGTGGGGGGGATAGGATAGGGGTATGAGCCGGGCGCTTGCGGAGATGGTGTTTTCGCGGTCATGCGAGGGGTGCGGGGCGCACATGACGGAGGAGGCGGGCTGTCTGTGCTGGGACTGCCAAACGCAGGTGAAACCGGTGCGGCTGCCGTTTTGCGAGCGGTGCGGGGACCCGGTGCCGGGGCTGGTGACGGATACGTTCGAGTGCGCCTGGTGCCGGCGGCACCGTCCGGGGTTTGTCTGGGCGCGGTCGGCGGTGCGCTATGACGGGGTGGCGAAGGAGATGATCCGGCGGCTGAAGTATGGGGCGGCGTTGTGGAATCTGGATGTTCTGGTGGAGTGGCTGGCGGCGCTGTGGCAGACGGCGCCAGCGGAGGCGCGCGAGGCGGACTGGATTACGGCGGTGCCGCTTTACGCGCGGCGGATGCGGGACCGGGGGTTTAACCAGGCCGCGCTGCTGGCCGAGGGGCTGGCGCGGCGGGTGGGGCTGCCGTTCCGGCCGAACGCGGTGAGCCGGTTTCGGGCGACGGCGTCCCAAACACGTTTGACAGCGGCCCAGCGGCTTCATAATGTGAGGGGCGTTTTTGCGGTGTCCCGGCCGCGCCGGGTGGAGCATGCCCGGATTGTTCTGGTGGATGACGTGATGACGACCGGAGCCACCGTGCATGAGTGCGCCCGGGTGTTGCGCGCCGCCGGCGCGGCGGCGGTGATGGTGCTGACCGTGGCCCGCGGATGAACCGGGCGGACCGGCATGGCCGGAGGCAGAGTTTGGTGAACCGATTATGACGTTGTTTGGCAAGAGCAGGCCGGGCGTGAAGAAGGCCCGCAAACGGGACATGCCCGACGGGCTGTGGCTGAAGTGCCCGGGCTGCAACGAGATGATTTTTCGCGAGGAGCTGGAGAAGGCTCTGAGGGTGTGTCCGTTGTGCAACCACCATTTTCCCTTCGGGCGCCAGGAGCGTTTGAACATGCTGGCGGACGCGGGGTCGTTCGTGGAGTGGGATCGGGATTTGTACAGCGTGGACGCGCTGGGGTTTGTGGGGGCGTCGTCGTATCAGAGCAAGCTGGAGGAGAACCGGCGCAAGACGGGGCAGATGGACGCGGTGACTTGCGGGCGGGCGCGGCTGCACGGGCGGGCGCTTGTGCTGGGGGTGATGGATTTCGCGTTTTTGGGGGCGAGCATGGGTTCGGTGGTGGGGGAGAAGATCACGCGGCTGATCGAACGGGCCACCGCGGAGCGTTTGCCGGTGGTGGTGGTGTGCGCGTCGGGGGGGGCGCGGATGTATGAGGGGATGCTGAGCCTGATGCAGATGGCGAAAACGAGCGGGGCGCTGGCGCGGCACGCGGAGGCGGGGCTGCCGTATATTTCGGTGCTGACGCATCCGACCACGGCGGGGGTGATGGCGAGTTTTGCCACGCTGGGCGACGTGATTTTGGCGGAGCCGGGGGCGCTGATCGGTTTTGCGGGGGCGCGGGTGATCCGCGAGACGATCCAGCAGGATTTGCCGCCGGGGTTTCAGCGGTCCGAGTTTCTGCTGCAGCACGGGTTGCTGGATCAGATTGTGTCGCGCGGGGATTTGAAGGCGCGGCTGGCGGAGTTGCTGGATCTGCTGTGCGGGCGGCTGGAGGAGGGCGAGCCGCCCGAGGTTCCCGGGGCATGAGCCAGCAAGGCGCCATTCTAAACGCGAAGCTGACCTATCTGTACAGCCGGGTGGGGGGGCAGTCGGTCAAGCTGGGGCTGGAGACCACGAAGGCGCTGCTGCGGGCGATGGGGGTGGACATCGCGGCGCTGCCGTACATCCACGTGGCGGGCACCAATGGGAAGGGGTCGGTGGCGGCGATGATCGAGTCGGCGCTGCGCGAGGCGGGGGTGCGCACGGCGCTATATACCAGTCCGCATCTGCTGCGGTTTTGCGAGCGCATCCGGGTGATGGGCGCGCCGATTCCCGACGAGGATTTGCTGCGGCTGCTGGTGGAGGTGGAGCAGGCGGATGACCGGCTGGCGGAGCTGCCGGGGGGGCGGCCGGGCACGTTTTTCGAGCTGACGACGGTGGTGGCGCTGAAGTGGTTTCAGGAGCAGCAGGTGGCGGTGACGGTGCTGGAGACGGGGATGGGGGGGCGGCTGGACAGCACGAACGTGGTGGCGCCGCTGGTGTCGGTGCTGACGCATATCGGGCTGGAGCACACGACCTATCTGGGGGGGACGCTCGAGAAGGTGGCGCGGGAGAAGACGGGGATCATCAAGGCGGGGCGGCCGGTGGTGACGGGGAGGCAGTCGCCGGTGGTGATGCGTACGATCGAGGCGCGGGCGCGCGAGGAGCAGGCGCCGCTGGTGCGCGCGGAGGATTTGGTTTCGGTGCGGCAATTGTCGCACGACATCGAGAGCCAGACGTTGCAGGTGGAGACGGCGGACGGCGCCTGGTCGCCGTTGCGGCTGCCGCTGCTGGGGAATTTTCAGGCGGAGAATTTAGGGATCGCGATTGCGGCGCTCGAGGTGCTGCAGCAGCATTACGGGCTGGAGCTGGCGCCGGAGGCGGTGCGCGCGGGTTTGGAGAAGACGCACTGGCCGGGGCGCAGCCAGGTGGTGATGCGCGATCCGCCCTTTATCGTGGACGTGGCGCACAATCCGGACGCGGCGCGGGCGCTGGCGGGGTTCATCAAGAAGTTCCGCGGGGGGCGGCCGGTGGCGCTGATTTGCGGCATGCTGTCGGACAAGGATCCGGTGGGCTTTCTGCGGCCGCTCAAGCCGGTGGTGGATGCCTGCCTGCTGGTGCCGCTGGACAGCGAGCGCAGCATGCCGCTGGACCGGCTGCTGGCGGCGGCGCAAACGGTCAAGCTGCCGGCGGCGGAGAGCTCGCTGGCGGAGGCGGTGGTGAACGCGCAGAAGTGGGCGCGGGACCGGCAGGGGATGATTGTGGCGGCGGGCTCGTTTTTGCTGGTGTCGGGCGTGCTGCACGAGCTGGCCGTCGAAGTCTGAGCGGAATCATTCAGTTGCGCCCTGCCGACCTTGCATCCGGCCGGACTTTGGCTCTGCACTCGGTGGTTTTCCACGGTGTGGAAAACGGTGCGTTTGGGCAGGGGTGGATAAATTATTCTGGTTGGCAATTATCACGCTTGGCGTTCTGATCCGGCACACATTCCAAACACATGGTGATGCCCATGATGAAGATGTTGAAAAATGGACGATAGATTGTTGGTCAAGACAGACTGCCGAATACGAGGAAAGAACTTGGTTCGCGGCGTGAGTTGTCGAGCTGCCTTTGATAACGTTGACCTTAGCAGCTGAAGCAGCGTAGGATGGTATATAAGGAATAGAGAAATGAGACAGGATCTCCAGCCCTTTGCAGAGGTATTCGGTCATCTGGTGTCAGACCAATCGGACCGCGCAAACCGATACCGTTCGCGTCGTCTGTGTCCCTTTAACAACAAAGTGCCGAATTGCACCAAGGACAAGGCGAAAAATCCACTGGGTGTGTGCAGTGTACTGCATGATGGGGGGGCCGCTATTACCTGTCCGGTCAGATTTCGCGAAGATTGGCTAATTACTGATGACGCAGCGTCCTTTTTTTTCCCAGAGGATGCCAAGTGGAGTTCCTTGACTGAAGTCAGACTCAACGATGCTAATGGTAAATCGGCAGGCAACATTGATATAGTACTTGTCGCTTACGACGACGATGGGAGGGTGTTAGATTTTGGGGCACTTGAGATACAGGCAGTTTACATCTCGGGAAATGTCCGCGACCCTTTCGAATACTACATGGCAGATCCTGAGGGCCGGGCAGAAATGGATTGGTCTGTGCAGCCCAATTATCCACGGCCTGATTACTTGTCATCGTCGCGAAAGAGGCTTGCCCCTCAGTTGCTTTTTAAAGGTGGTATTCTTCATACTTGGCGTAAGAAGAGTGCGGTGGCGTTGAACAAGAGTTTCTTTGAGACCCTTCCACAACTTACCCAAACGTCAAAAAAAGTGGCAGATATTGCATGGCTTATCTATGACCTCCAGCTGGCCACGGTTGATGGTCAGCAACGCTATAAGTTAACTAAGCTTGACGAAGTATATACTGAGTTTACGCCTGCGTTGCATTCGCTCACCACACCTATTCCGGGGGCTATGGACAGCTTTGTCCAATTGCTCCAGTGCCGGCTTGACGAACAACTTGAGACACCGCCGAACGGCCATATTATTGAAAATCCCTTTTGAATATGTCAGGCAGGCAGACATACTTGTTTCCGGACTTGTATCAGGAATCTGATGCGCCTAAACCTGTCAATGTTGCATCGATTCCTCAACGAAGCCCCTTTCGTTATCCCGGCGGCAAAACATGGTTCGTCCCTACTTTCAGAGCTTGGATTGGCAGCTTATACTTCAAGCCGAAGGCGCTAATTGAGCCATTTGCCGGCGGTGGAATCATCAGCCTAACCGGACTGTTCGAGCAACTTATTGATTGTGCCGTTATGGTCGAACTTGATGAAGAGGTGGCCGCTGTCTGGTTGGCGGTCGTAAAGGGACATGCCGAATGGTTGGCAAAGAGAATCCTCGAATTTAACCTTACCAGGGAATCGGTAAGTCATGAAATTTCCAAAACCGATGTAAGTCTTAGGGAGAAAGCTTTCCAAACAATCCTGAAAAACAGGACCCTTCATGGGGGTATTCTTGCTGACGGCTCTGGTTTCATCAAACATGGGGAAAGTGGCAAGGGCATTTCTTCACGGTGGTATCCAACGACGCTGGCGCGGCGATTTACAGACTTAAATCTTATCGCCGATCGAATCGATTTCCGGCAAGAAGATGGTATCGAGGTTATTGGACAATATTCACAACAAAGCGATGTCGTGTTTTTTATTGATCCGCCATACACGGCAGGAGGCAAGAGAGCTGGAAGGCGTCTTTATCGGCACAGCGAAATTGATCACGAGCGACTCTTTGCGATTTGCGAATCAATTGAGGGTGATTTCCTGATGACCTACGATAATGCCGAAGAGGTCAAAGCAATGGCCCGATCCCATGGTTTTCAGATGCGACTGATTCCGATGACCAACACTCACCACGCGACGATGGAAGAACTTGTCATTGGCAAAGAGCTTTCGTGGATGGATAAATATCCGAGAGTTCAAGAGGCGAAGGCTGGATACAAGAAAAGGTCATTCACCAAAAGGTCCCCATCCTAGTGCGCTACTGTCAGAACGCCGGGGCCGGACTTTGGCGTGGTTTTGGGCGGTTTTCCACGGTGTGGAAAATTATTGGGTGCACGACAGATTTCTGCTTATGCGGCCTGCGGGAGTGCGGCTCGTCTTGTCCAGAACTCCTCGTAGCGCTGGGATAACAAAGCCGTTCGGATGGATAAGATATGGCTGAGTCCTCTTTGCGAC
>JAAZFE010000157.1 GCA_012511885.1 Lentisphaerota bacterium
CCCCCGCGCTCCCCCACCTCCCCCGCCCTCGAACAGGCTGAACGCCTCGAAGATGCCATGGTCCACTTCCGCGAGGCCACCGAGCACCTCAAAGCCTACCACTTCGATCAGGCCGAAGAGCGCGCCAAAGCCGCCCTCGAAGCCTACCCCCGCATGGCCGCCGCCCAGCGCCTCCTCGGCCTCATCCACCTCCAACAGGGCCGCCTAGACCGCTCCGTTGCCCTCCTCGAAGAATCCCTCCGCACCGAACCCTTCCACCCCGAAGCCCTCAGCAACCTCGCCTTCGCCTACTTCCAGCTCGACAACCGCGGCGTCGCCCTCGAACTCATCGAAACCTGCCGCCGCCTCAACCCCGACTACAAACCCGCCCTCCTCCAGCAGGGACTCATCCTCCTCGCCGGCCCCATCACCCCCGAAACCATCGAAATCCTCCAACAAGCCGTCACCACCTTCCCCAACATGCCCAGCACCCGCAACAACCTCGCCGTCGCCTACGCCCGGCAAGGCGACTACACCGCCGCCCGCGAACAGCTCCAAACCATCCTCACATTTGCCCCCAACGACTTCCCCGCCCTCTTCAACATGGGCGGACTCGCCGCCAAAGAAACCAACGCCGTCGAAGCCGTCACCTGGCTGCGCCAGGCCATGGACCACACCACCCCCACCGAATTCCAACGCTACCTCAGCGACCCCGACCTCGACCCCATCCGTGACACCCCCGAATATCAAACCTTCCTCGAAGAACTCGACCCCCTCCTCCCCATCCCCCACCCCGCCCCCCGATAACCCCGCCCGTCCGATCCGCCCGATCCGCCCGATCCGTCAGATCTGTCTGATCCGCCTGATCCGCCCAACCCCCCACCCCGCCCCCCGGCATTTCATTCCCCAGCGGACCACCCCGGTTGCGGCTTCTACGGCTCGGGCTTGCCGATATAGTTCGCGGACTTGTTGGGGTCGTCCCCCTCCGACCACAGATAAAAAGTCACCTTCGACGTGCGCTTGTACTTGTATTCCCGTCCCCACGGATCCGTAAAATTGCTCAGCGAGTGCTTGGCATCGGCCAGCGCATCCTTGAGTTTGTTGCCGTCCTGCGCCGACCCGCTGCCCGGCAACTGACCGTACTGCATCTGATAATCCGTCAGAAAACTCTCCAACTGCCCGATCTCGGCCTCGGCCTTGCTGCGCGCGGCCTTCTTCTGCGCGTTGGTGGCCAACCCCAGAATCAAGGCCGCCAACAGCCCGATAATCACCACCACCGTCAACACTTCCACCAACGTGAATCCGCCCTGGTTCGTCTTGTTCATGCGTCCTCTCCTCTTTCATTCCATCGTGCCCGAACCCGCCCCGGTCTTCAAGCGCGAATCCGCGCCAACGGCAAATGACCGCCCCTTTTTTCACCCCCCTCCTGTTCTCTATTTGGCCGCACGCCCGATTTTGGCATTGAATCCCGCCCCCAACTGTCCTCATAGTGCCGCGTGATCCGTTCCTCACGAGAAAGACTCGAATTCTTCTTCCTGGCGGTTATTTCCAACCGCCTGCGCGGGCGTTGGCCCGATTTCCTGCGCTTCACGCTCAAGCACCTCTCGCGCGTCTATTCTCTCATCATGAACATCCGCCTGGCGCTCTACGAGCACCGCATTCTCCGCTCGAAAACTCTCGGCTGCCAGGTCATCAGCGTGGGCAACCTCACCGTGGGCGGCACCGGCAAAACCCCGGTGGTGGAAGCCTTCGCCCGGGCCCTGCAGCAAAACGGCCGCCAGGTCGCCATCCTTTCGCGCGGCTATAAAAAAGTCGCCACGCCACTCTCCGTCAAAATCAAGGGCCTGGTCACCTTCGACGCCCCCCTCCAACTGCCCCCCCGCATCGTCTCCGACGGACGCCGCCTTCTGCTCGATTCCGCCTACAGCGGCGACGAACCCTACATGCTGGCCTCAAACCTGCCCAATGTCTGCGTGCTGGTGGACAAGGACCGCGTCAAATCCGGACGCTACGCCATCCAAAAACTCAACTGCGACACCCTCATCCTCGACGACGGCTTCCAATATCTGCGCCTCAAGCACCGCGTGGACATCGTGCTCGTGGATCGCACCAACCCCTTCGACAACGGCTATACCCTCCCCCGCGGACTCCTGCGCGAGTCCAAGCGTCACCTCTCCCGGGCCTCGTTCATCTTTATCACCAAGGCCAACCACGACGGCTCCCCCGAGCTGCGCCAGCAAATCCGCGCCCTCAACGACAAAGCCGAAATCGCCGAATGCCGCCACGCCCCCCGCTATGTCCAGGACGTCTTCACCGGCACGCACAAGCCCCTCGAGTTCATCCGCGGCCAAAACATCGTGGCCCTCTCCGGCATTGCCGCCCCCCGCGGCTTCGAGGACTCCCTCACCAAACTCGGCGCCAACATCATCTATCGCAAACGCTTCGCCGACCACCACCGCTATACCCAGCAGGAAATCCTCGACATCATCAACGCCAGCCACGACCGCCGGGCCGATGCCATCTTCACCACCGAAAAAGACGCCGTGCGCTTCCCCAAAATCGAGCGCCGCGATGTCCCCATCTATTTTCTGCGCATCGAAATCGAACTGCTCAGCGGCGAGGAAAGCTTCAACGAGCTGATCTCCCGCATCTGCTTCAAATAGCGCCGCTCACACCCCGGCGCGGATCTCTATCACATCCCCGTCCTGCACCACATACCCCTTGCCCTCGAGGCGCAGCAGGCCCGCCTCGCGACACGCCGCCAAACTCTGCTTCTCGATCAGCGTGGCCGCGCCGACCGTCTCCGCCCGGATAAACGCCCGCGCGAAATCCGTATGAATCTTGCCCGCCGCCGTCATCGCGTCCGTGCCCTGCACAATCGTCCAGGCCCGCACCTCATCGTCCCCCACCGTAAAAAAGCTGATCAGCTTCAGCGTGCGGTACGCCGCCTGGATCAGCCGCGTGCGCACCGGTTCCGCCAAGCCGTAATCTCGCAAAAACGCCGCCTGATCCTTCTCGGCCAGCGCGGCAATCTCCGCCTCCAGCGGCGCGCAAAACGCCATGAACTCGAAACCCCTGGCCGCGCATTCCGCCCGCAATTCCGCGCATCCCTCCCCCTGCGGATCGTTCTCCCCCGTGTTCGCCACCACCAGCAGGCGCTTCTGCGATAAAAACGCGAAACTGTTGATCCGCTTGGCCTCCTCGGCGCTCAGCGGCACCTCCCGCACCGATTGCCCCTCGTCAATCGCCGCCTTGCACTTGAGCAACACCTCCAGCTCCGGCAGCGACTGCTTCATGCCGCGGTTGACCTCCTGCTGAATCTTCTCCACCCGGCGCTCGATCTTCTCCAAATCCGCCAGCACCAGGTCCAGCAGCACCGATTCGAGCTGCGCCACTGGATTCAGCAGCTGCCCGGCGCCATCCATCTCGCCGTGCGCCTGCACCACCAGCGCGAACGCGTCCGCTTCCGACAAAAACGCATTGAACGACCCAAACCGGCCAACCTCGTCACCCCCCGCCAGAGCAATGTCCACAAACGTCACCTCCGCCGGCACCAGCTTGCGCGGATTGAACATGCCGTTCAGAATCTCCAGGCGCTCATCCGGCACCTTGACCGTCCCCAGCCGGTGCGGACCCTTCGTCGCGAAATGCCGACCCTCCGGAGTCTGCGCCAGAGCGTCAAACACCGACGACTTCCCCGCCGCGCGCGCCCCGATCAAATAGATTTTCAAAGCCATAAACCGACCACTTTCTCGAAAAATCCTCAAAAAACGACCAAAAAAAGCCAAAAAACGACCATTTTAGCCAGTTTTTACCCGTTTTTTGCCAAAATTAACCATTTTGGCGCTTCGCCTGGATGATTCACGCGAGAAGTCCGGCCCGGATGCGAGGCGTGCGGGGTGAAGCTGTGTGGACATACTGCGAACCCCGCAGAACAAAGCAGACGGGTTGGAATCGTCGCGCCTTGGGTCAACATGGATGAAAATTGAATTTCTCA
>JAAZFE010000158.1 GCA_012511885.1 Lentisphaerota bacterium
CACCGGACAATGGCAGATCGAACCCGTCCCCAAGGCGGCCCGCCTCGCTCTTGAGGCCATTGGCTTAACACTCCCAGAAACACCCTGCTGACAACAAACTTATACACCAAATCACGGAGTTCCGGTTTATATCATATTAAACCGATTTTAACTCTGTTTTTCTGTCATTTTCCTAATTTTTGCCGTTTTTGATGTCATTTTTATGTTTTCTATCTCCCCCGATTTCACTAATTCGGTGTCATAAATGCCATAAATTTTAAGGCACCGGGGGTTGCGGCTTGTCAGCGAGTGGGGAATTTTTGCATAATCCGGGTGATATGACGGCATTATGGCTGGCTTCGGTGATTTGGGCGTTGTCGTTCGGGCTGATTGGACACTTTTTGGGGGATCTTCCGCCGGTTTGGCTGGGCTGGGTGCGGCTGGGTCTGGGAGCGTTGATGTTTTTGCCGTGGGCGAAACGGATTCCCGTCCGTCTGGCCGGGCGGTTGCTGGGATTGGGCGCGGTGCAGTTCGGCCTGATGTATTGGGCCTATCTGGCAAGTTTCCGGCATGCAACCTCGCATGAGGTGGCGCTGTTCACCGCCACCACGCCCCTACTCGTGGCGGCGCTGAGCGATATGGCCGGCCGGCGGATGCGTCCGCGGAATCTGGCGGCGGCGCTGCTGGCCGTGGCCGCGGGCGGATTGGTGGTGTGGCACCGGGGACGGATCTCGGCGCCGCTGTTTGGATTTGGCCTGGTGCAGGTGTCGAACCTGTGCTTCGCGCTGGGCCAACTGGGTTATCGCCGGATACGGGCGGGGATGCCGCGTGAACTGACCGACCGCGACGTGTTTTTCTGGTTGCAGGCTGGCGGGTGGGCGGTTTTGACGCCGCCGGTTTTGCCGGTCGTTTTGCGCACGATGCCCGCGCCCTCCCCCGCCCAATGGGGACTCGTGGTCTATCTGGGGATTGTGGCGACCGGTGGCGGGTTTTTCCTTTGGAACCACGGCGCGCGAAAGGTGGACGTGGGACGGCTGGCAGTGATGAACAACCTCAAGATTCCGCTGGGCGCACTGATCTCGCTGCTGGTGTTTCGCGAAGAACCGCGGCTGTTTGCGCTGACGCTGGGCGGCGTATTGCTGGCGGCTGCCCTTGTGCTGGCCTGGCGCCGGGAGCGGATCAGGATTTGAACCGGCCGGGAGGGTCGGGCAGATTGGCGGCGCGTCGGCGCCTGCGCCCCTTCCATGCTGCCCTCGAATGTGAGGCCGAATCCCGCATTCTCGCCATCGCGCAATTCTGATTGCTACCCGGCAGCTGATAACGGTATTTTCGACTATGTTGATGAAGAATCCAGGCACTACCCATCGTGGCAAATCAAGAGAAGGACACCTGCGAACCTTCCTGGCTGTCCTGGCGGTGCTATTGCTGTTGGGTTGCCACTCTAATGAACGAAAGCAACCATTCTCGGCTGAGGACTATCTTGCCCAACGAGACGACATCTCCGAAGAATTGCGCGCCGCCATCATCAACCGAAAAGTGGTTGTGGGGATGTTTCCTGATGAAGCGCATGCCGCGGCAGGCGCTTTTATTTACAATGTGAAGCCCGCCCCCAAGTGGGGCGATAGTTATTATCCCCCCGATATCATCTTTGGCCAACGCCATAGTCTGAATAATTCATCAACATGGATGAAAGCATTGTTGTTGGCTGCAGAGCAGCCCGATGCGGAAATAAACAAAAAAAATCATATTTCATCCATGTTGACCCAAGGGCGCGACGATTCCAACCCGTCTGCGGCGTTATGCGGGGCTCGCAGTATGCTATACAGCTTCGCCCCGCCTGCCTTGCATCCGGGCCGGACTTGTCGCGTGAATTATCCAGGATAGGCCCGATTCCAGCCAAATCACCATGACCTTCCAAAATACAACCCAATTCGATTCGAGCGAACCAGTGCGGTTTTGCGTGCATTTCGAAAACGGCCAAGCCATCCGCATAGAACGCCTCGAACCACCGGACCCGTAGATGAATCTCGCCCACAGCCTGACGCAACTCGTCCTGAGTTATGTGGTTGGCACAGTCCTGTTGTGGCTCTGTTCGCACACAGTTCAGACCCAACGAGCCACCCTCAAGACGGCCGCCATCTATAGTGCCATCATGAGGATTCTCTATGTTTTTCTCCTCCTCATGGGTGTCTGGAACGCACATGCCGAATCGGGCCCAGTGGCTGTCCTGTTTTTGGTCACGTGCATTCTAACCATCATCGCGTCCTACTGGCTTCTGATGCGCATGTATCAGATCTCTTTTGCGGCCACGTCCTGGCTGTTCTTGGCCATATGGGCAGTCGAAACCGTTGTGGTCAAACTGGTGAGCCTGCTGCGGTAAACTATCCTGGATTATTCATCAACATGGATGAAAGTATTGTTATTTGCTGCAGGGCAGCATGATGCGGAAATAATCATGAAAAATCGGTTTTCATCCATGTTGACCCAAGGCGCGACGATTCCAACCCGTCTGCTTTGTTCTGCGGGGTTCGCAGTATATCCATACAGCTTCACCCCGCACGCCTCGCATCCGGGCCGGACTTGTCGCGTGCATAATCCAGGCTATAGACATCTCTACAACCATCAGGAACTGGCATCATGCGGATCATAACCATTCTGTTCGTCTGTCTTTTCGGCGGTCTCGGATTGCTGCTCAACCTGTTTGGCTTCGCCATGAATGGGCCGTTTGAACCTCCGGTTGGCGTGACTTGGGAGGAGCATAGCCAGAGGATCGATTCGGGTTTCTATCGCCTGGAATCGGCAGTCACCATGGCCTGTCTTGGCGCCTACATTTTGGTCGTTCTGATTCCCCACCGGTGGGTACTGCGAAACGCGGTTCGCTATCGGCTGGTCATGGGCATCCTGCTCCTGCCCGTTGTGCTTCTGGTGGGATCGGCGACAATCCAGTTGACGCTCGCGGCGCTGATCGGTCGAGTGGCCCTCTGGAACCGGGTCGGCTGGCTTTTTCGCGATGCCATGTTCCTTTGCTTCTTTTTGCCCGCCCCCATGTCGCTGCAAGCGTCACACGATCGGCACCGCCGGTCGCGGAAACTTCGTCGAGCAACTGGCTAGCGCATTGTTCAACATTCGGCTAGAGTGCCGATGTGAACAGGAATTCTTCGACAGTGAGTCATGGAGACGCGATAACATGAAAAAACGATGGTTGGCGGGCGGTTTGGCCCTGATTCTGATTGCGGGTTTGGTGGCCTGGATGTTTGTGGCCTGGCGGCCGCCCCTTGTGGTGGGTACGCATGCCGGCATTGAACGTTTTGCCATGGCGGGCGCCAGCGAGACGGGCGAGGAAACGGTCGTGGGCTTTGACATGGAGCTGGCCCGGGCCATCGCCCATCAAGCGTGGCGGCCGCTCAAGATTGTGGATTTGCCCCGCGAGGAGCTGCTACCCGCGCTGGAACGCGGCGAGGTGGACCTGGTGCTAGCCGCGCTCGTACGCACGCCGGAACTGGCCGGGCGGGTGGCCGTCTCGAAACCGTACTATCGGGCCACGCAGGTGGCGCTGGTCCGCGAGAACGAGGAAGTCCCCGTCACGGTCGAGGAGCTGCGCGGCCGGCGTATTGCCACCTGGGTGCATGGCGAGGGCCGCGAGATGGCCGAAGAATATGCCGACGAGGAGGGTCTTCGTTTGACCGCCTCCCCCCGGCAGGCGTTTGTGGATTTGCTCAACAGCCAGACTGATACGGTGCTGTGCGATGAACAAATCGTGCCGGCTCTCCAGAAGGTCTTTCCGGAGGCCATCCGTTGCGAACTGGGCCTCCCGGATATCGTTTATGTGGCGGCCGTGCGCCTGGATGCCGGGGAACTGCTGGAACTGGTCAACACTACGCTGGCCAAGATCGCGGAGGATGGCCGTCGCGACGAGTTTCTTGAGACCTGGCTGCTACCGAGATACTAATCGCCACCCGGCGATCCCCCCGCGCGGCATTCGAGCCGCGCGGCCATCGGGCGGGTTGGCGCTGGATGCAGACTAACGCTTGATGATGATCTTTTTCCTGCCGCCGGATGCGGGCGGCTCATCGCCGTCGGACGGGGGCGCGGTCTTGGAGGGGATGGTGATCTTGATGCTGGGGCGTCCCTTGGGTTTTTCCGCGGGCGCGTCCGCTTCGGATTGGGCGGCTTCCGCCTCGGAGGGCTTGGGCACGCCGATCTGCGGGGCGATGTCTTCGACGATCTCGCGCAGGATGGTGCTGTAGCCCTTGCCGTCTTCCATCTTGTCGCCGACGGCCTGGAAAGCCTTCAGATCGCCTTCCTCGCTCGAGACGGGGTCCAGAACGAAGGTGGTCGAACCCACCTGAATGCGGTCGCCCGGCTTGAGCTTGACGGTGTCTTCCACCCGCTCGCCGTTGACGAAGGTTCCGTTGCGGGACTTGAGGTCCTTGAGGTAGAAATCGCCGTCGGAAAGGCGGATGCCGCAATGAACGCGCGAAACCTTGTCGTCGAGCAGGGGGATGTCCGCCTCGCGGCTGCGGCCGATGGACAGCGGTTCGCCGGTCAATTTGATGTCCTTGGGAATGCCCAGCTTGTTGATGTAGCGAAGATGCATGACGTCTCCTTTCCTTATACAATACCTTTTTTGATGAGGCCGGCAAAGTAATCGAGGGTGAGCTTGAGGCCTTCCTCGAGGGGCACCCCGGGCTCCCACCCCAGCAGGGCGCGGGCCTTGTCGATGTTGGGGCGGCGCACCTGGGGGTCGTCCACGGGCAGCGGTTTGTGCACGATGGTCGAGCTGGTGCCGGTCAGTTCCTGAATGGCCTGGGCAAAATCCATGACCGTCAGCTCGCGCGGGTTGCCGATGTTGACGGGGTTGGTCTCGGCGCTCATCATCAGGCGGTAGATGCCGTCAATGAGGTCGGAGACATAGCAGAACGAGCGCGTCTGGGTGCCGTCGCCGAACACGGTGAGGGGCTCGCCCTTGAGGGCCTGGCAGCAGAAGGCCGGGACAATGCGGCCGTCCTTGGGGCGCATGCGCGGGCCGTAGGTGTTGAAGATGCGCACGATGCGGGTGTCGAGGCCATGGTAGCGGTGATAGGCCATGACGATGGCCTCGGCAAAGCGTTTGGCCTCGTCATAGACGCCGCGCGGGCCGATCGGGTTCACGTTGCCCCAGTAACTTTCGTCCTGGGGATGCACCAGGGGGTCGCCGTAAACCTCGGAGGTGGATGCCAGCAGCAGGCGCGCGCCCGTGGCCTTGGCCAGCCCCAGCGCATTGTGGGTGCCCAGCGCGCCCACCTTCAACGTCTGAATGGGCAGCTCAAGATAGTCAATCGGGCTGGCCGGCGAGGCGAAATGGAAAATGTAGTCGAGTTCGCTGGACCAATCGATGTAGTTGGTCACGTTGTGATGGACAAACTCGAAATCGGTGCGGGCGCGCAGATGGGCAATGTTATCCAGGTTGCCTGTGATGAGGTTGTCCATGGCGGTCACCCGGTGCCCCTCGGCCAGCAACCGGTCGCACAGGTGGGACCCCAGAAACCCGGCCCCCCCGGTCACCAGAGAAATGGGTTGTCGTTGATGCGTTGCGGTCATGCGGCCAAGGTTGTCACATCAGTTGGGCGCGAGCAAGGCCGGATGCAGTCGGCTGGCGAAGTCGGCGATCATCTGCAGGTGGTCGTCGTTGCGCGGGTCGCGGCCGCCGGAGAGGGCGATATAGGCCCAGCGGTGCGACACGCCGAAGCGCACGCGGTCATAGGCCATGTAGGCCATGCGGACCAGATGCGACGCGGTCTCGCGGTTCTTGCCGACAAACCAATAGGCGTAATAGATCGTGTTGACCGCGGGGGCGCCATCCTCGCCGGTCACGGAGCGGGACATGTCCATCACCATGACCTCGAGCGGCTGTTCGCGCGTGGCCAGCGGAATGCGGATGATCCGTTCGCTGACGATTTCATGGCCGGCGGCGGTCATGCAAACCTGCGGACGATGGATGCTGGAGCGGTCGTCGCCGCTGAGCACGATGGTGGCATGCACCGGGTCGCGCCCGTCGCCGCGCACATAAAACTTGCGGGCCATGCCGGTGTCGGCCGGCAGCATGGAGCGCTCGGCCCAGTTCATGTTGCCCAAGCGGCCGCCGCAGCGCGGGCAGACGGTCGGATCCTCGAGCTGCGCCGAGAAATACTGCCCACCGCAATCGCGGTTGGGGCAGAACAGCAGGTCCATGCCCTGCCATACGCCCACCTGTTCGGGCAGGTGCAGCACAATGCCCGCCTCGTCGGTGTTGTCCACCCCGGTCTTGCAGACCATGGCCCAGGCGGCAACGCCCAGCGCCGCGATTACGAAGATTCGGGCGAGAAATATTTTGTTCGAATTCGTTCCCATAAAGCGGAGTAGTTGAGGTTCAACAGGCGGTCCAAAAGGAGCATGAGCGCGATGCCGATCAGGAAAATGGGGTAGCCCGAATAGTCGTGCCAGAGGTCCATGGCCACCTTCTGGCCCCAGATGATGGCCGCCACCACCACCAGGATGATCCGGCAGATGTTGGCCACCACGGCCACCGGCACGCTCAGCACAAACAACAGCCATTTCTTGCCGAACGTCTTCTGGCTCCACCAGGCGTAGAAGCCGATCAGCGCGGTCATGGCCAGCAGGGAGCGCAGGCCGCTGCACTCCGGCGCCACGTGAAAGGCAAAGGAGCTGTTGTCGCCGGAATAGAGCCCCACCCCCACCCGGTACACGTCCAGCCCGAAGCCCCGCAAAACGACCGTGGCCGCGGCCGTGGCGAAGTGGCGCAACGGAGTTGTCATGCTGTCAATAAAGTTGAGCGGAATGGCCAGGAACAGATAGCTGCAGGGGAACACCAGCCAGCGGGCCAGGCTCCAGCCATAGAGCAGAAACGGCAGGCCCCACAACAGCAGAATCAGGCTGGCCGCCGAAATGCGCGGCTGCTGCGCCAGCACGCCCACCCAGTGCATGGCCAGGGCCAGCACCACCACCGGCGCCCCGCGCCAGTCCACCCGGCGCGGCGCCGCCGCGATGTCCCGCCGGCGGATCCACAGCGCGGCCAGGCTCGCCAGCGGCAGGAGCATGCAGTAGGCGTAGTCGCCCTTCCAGCGCGTGCCCAGCCACAAAAACAGCGAGTGCCGTGCCGAGGCCACCTCTTGGTTGTTGCCGTGCAGGTGATAGAGGAAAAACAACGCCCCCGCCACCAAGGCCCAAAAGCCGATTTCGCGCTGGGCGCCCGGAGACGGCAGCGTCCAGCGGAAACCGCCCGCCCAGGCCCTGAATTGATTCCATGTCTTTTGCATGTACAAGGCCAGACCCTACAGAAATCCACCGCCCAAGGCAAATACTAAGCCGAGGGCCGCCGCCGCCTTTGCGCGGCATCAAAAGCTTGATCCTTCGACCGCCGGCGGCGGCCGCCCCAAAGGGTCGTTGCCCCGCCGCCCGCCATCGCCTACTATGGCCCCAACCCTTTCGAGAGTGAGGCACGGCATGAAACGAACCATTTGGCTGATCATCGCGCTGGCGGGCGTCACGGCTTTCGCGGACGTCGAGCGCCTGGACGTTGACCACGACTGGCTGCGCGACATCACCTACGAGCGCGAGGCCGACGAAGCCACCGGCACCCTGAGCCTGCGCCTCGGCAACGATCCCGCCCTGGTCCGCTACTTCGAGATGCCCGTGGAAGCCTGGGAGGAGTTCAAGGCCAGCGAATCCAAAGGCTCATTCTACGCCACCCACATCCGCCAGCGCTATGAACGGCAATATGGCAAGTCGCGCCAGGAGGTGTTTGACTCGCCCCTGCCCATCGAAACCAGCATCAACGCCCTGCTGGCCTTCAACGAGGAATGCGAACCGGTCATCCTCCGGGCCATCGAAAAAAGCCGCGAGAGCATCTACGTGGCCGCCTACGCCTTCACCCGCACCCGCATCGCCGCGGCCCTGGCCAAGGCCCACAAGCGCGGCGTGCGCGTGGAAGTCAAAATGGATGCCAACCAGGCCGAGTTCGTCAACGCGCAGCGCCTCATCCAATATCTGCGCGACCAGGGCATCCCCGTCACCCTCATCCACACCGCCGGAACCTATTCGGCCATGCACAACAAGTTCATGATTTTCGACATGCGCTGGCTGGTCACCGGCAGCTACAACTTCACCACCACCGCGCAGGTCTCAAACTGGGAGAACCTGGTCTGGATGGACTCCGCCGACATGGCCGAACTGTGCAAGCAGGCCTGGGACGCCATCGTGTCCGACGAGGTGCACGAACCGACGACAGATTGACGCGGACCGTCCGTCGGCCTAGGATGAGAAAGTAGATCGGCACAGCCCATCGCCATGAAGAGTGACACGACTGTAAGGAGCATGACCGGCCGGGGCGCGGGCGCCGCGGCCGACGCCTGGGCGCGGGTGGAAGCGGAGCTGAGCAGCGTGAACCGCAAGAGCCTGGATGTGGCGGTGCAACTGCCCCGTTTTCTGGCCGCGCACGAAGGGCTCCTCCATCAGCACATCCAGCGGGCGCTCACCCGCGGACGCGTCACCGGCGAGGTCCGCGTCACCTGGACGCGGCGCGCGCGGGCCACGGCCATCCAACTGGACGAATCCCTCGCCCGCGCCGGCGTCGAGGCCCTGCGCGCGACCGCCCGCATACTCAAGCTGCCCGACGACCTGACCGCCTCCAGCCTGCTCGAACTGCCCGATGTTCTCCGCGTCGAACAGCCCGCCGCCGACATCGCGCGCCTCGAGCCGCTGCTGCGCAAGGCGCTGGATGCCGCGCTGCGCGACCTGCAAACCATGCGCCGCCGCGAAGGCGTCGCCCTCGCCCGCGACCTGCGCCGCCGCATGACCGGCCTCGGCGCCATCGTCACCCGCATCCAGGCCCGCGCCCCGCGCGTGACCGAGGCCTACCGCGGGGCGCTCCTCGAACGACTCGCCCGCGTCCTGCCCGGCAAGACCCAACCCGACGACGAGCGCATCCTCAAGGAGATCGCCCTCTTTGCCGACCGCAGCGACATCACCGAAGAGCTGGTCCGCCTGCGCAGCCATCTGGCCCAGGCGCGCGAACTGCTCCGCAACGGCGGCGTGATCGGCCGCTCCCTCGATTTTCTCGCGCAGGAAATGATGCGCGAAATCAACACCCTGAGCGCCAAGGCCAACGATGGCGGCATCACCCGCGAAACCATCGCCTTCAAGGCCGAGCTCGAGCGCGCCCGCGAACAAATCCAGAATATCGAATGAACAAGGAGACCCCCGCGCCATGAAAAAAATCAAGCCGAGCTGGAAGAACATCATCTTTGTCGTGTCCGCGCCCTCCGGGGCGGGCAAGACCACGCTCTGCGACAAGCTCCAGACCGAATTCAAGGACATCCACTATGCCATCACTGCCACCACGCGCGCCCCGCGCGACGGCGAAATTGAAGGCAAGAGCTACTACTTCATGACCCGCGAAGATTTCGAGAAGCGCCTCAGCGAAGGCGGCTTCATCGAGAGCGCCGTGGTTCATGGCAACCTCTACGGCTCGCCCAAGGCGCCGGTCATCGCCGCGCTGCAGGAAGGCAACGACGTGCTCATGAACCTCGATGTGCAGGGCGCCGCCGCCGTCCGCCGCCACATCGCCGGGGCCCCGGAGGGCGATCCGCTCAAGCTGCACCTGGTGGACATTTTTGTGGTGCCGCCCTCGACCGAGGTCCTGCGCAACCGCCTGGTGGTGCGCGGCACCGACAGCATTGATGTGATCGAGCGGCGCATGGAGCAGGCCCGCAAGGAAATCTCCCACTGGAAGGAATACGCCTACATGGTGGTCAACGACGACCTGGCCGAAGCCTACGACAACATGCGCGCGATCATCCTGGCCGAGCGCCACCGCATCGCCAACCGCCGGGAGGAATATCATGGCTGATCTGCCCAAAGTGGTTCTCGGCGTCACCGCCTCCATCTCCGCCTACAAGGCGCCGGAAATCGTGCGCCTCATGCAGAAGCAGGGCTGGGACCCCTGGGTGGTCATGACCGAGTGCGCCACGCAATATGTCGGGGTGCTGCCGCTGCGCGCGCTGACGGGCCACCCCGTGCCCTCTGGCACCTTTGCCGACGCCCCCCCCGACACCTATTCGCACCTGGCGCTGGCCGCCGGCGCCGCCGCCATGGTGGTGGCGCCCTGCTCGGCGCAAACTCTCGCCCGCCTCGCCTACGGTTTTGCCGACGACATGCTCACCGCCACGGCACTCGCGCTCGAGGCCC
Source organism: Lentisphaerota bacterium (assembly GCA_012511885.1). Lineage (GTDB taxonomy): Bacteria > Verrucomicrobiota > Kiritimatiellia > CAIQIC01 > Lenti-01 > JAAZFE01. The sequence goes on from JAAZFE010000158.1 coordinate 10,204, forward strand.
CCCTGCTGGTCGCCCCCGCCATGAACACGCGCATGTGGCAGAACCCCGCCGTGCGCGACAACACCGAACGCCTGCGCCGGCGCGGCGTGCACATCATCGAGCCCGGCGTCGGCGAGCTCGCCTGCGGCGACGAAGGCCCCGGACGCCTGGCCGACCTGCCCGACATCATCCAAGCGGTGGCCGGAGTGATGGCCGCGGGCTGACCATGAACGTGCTGGTCACAGCCGGCCCCACGCGGGAGGCGCTCGATCCCGTCCGCTTCATCAGCAACCGCTCGAGCGGCAAAATGGGCTACGCGCTGGCCGCAGCCGCGCACGGTGCCGGCCACCGCGTGCGTTTGATTTCCGGTCCGGTGGCCCTGCCCCCGCCCGAGGGAGTCAACGTCATCCCGGTGGTCAGCGCCGACGACATGCTGACCGCCGTCGAAAAAAATCTCGCCTGGTGCGATCTGCTCATCATGGCCGCGGCCGTAGTCGACTGGCGGCCCCGCAAACCCGCGCGCCACAAGTGGAAAAAGTCGCAGGGCCCGCCCGTCATCGAGTGGGAACCAACGCCCGATATTTTGAGCGCCATCGCGCCGCGCAAAACCCCCCGCCAGGTCTTCTGCGGATTCGCCGCGGAAACCCGCGCGCTTGCCCGCGAAGCCAAACGCAAACTCCGCGAGAAAAACCTCGACGCCATCGCCGCCAACGATGTCTCGCGCGCGGACCGCGGCTTCGATGCCGCGCGCAACGAACTCGCCGTGTTCTTTGCCGACGGCGCCGCGCGGCACATTCCCCTCGCCTCGAAAGCTGTTTGCGCCCGGCGTCTGCTCGCCTGGCTCGAAAACCTCGTCGAAAAAAAAGTAAAAAATAATTCCAAAAACAGTTGACGTTGTTAATAACTTCGCATTACTGTCATGTCCAACGAGATGAGAGTGTGAAAACGAAGAATGGAACTTCGACTTGCCGGCCTTCCGCCGCATTGGCTTGAGCGTCATTTTGGCAATCTAAACTAGCGATAACAAACCCAAAGGATTCGCATCCTATGAGCTCTCTAAATAACCTGGTCGCCTCTGAGCATCAGGAATGAAGGGGGGGAAATCACACCATGGCAGTTAAGAAAGCAGCAGCTAAGAAGGCTCCCGCCAAGAAGGCCCCGGCCAAGAAGGCGGTCGCCAAAAAGGCTCCGGCCAAAAAGGCGGTAGCCAAGAAGGCCCCCGCCAAGAAGGCAGTAGCCAAGAAGCCCGTCGCCAAGAAGGCGGTCGCTAAGAAGGCTCCGGCCAAGAAAGCGGTAGCCAAGAAGGCTCCGGCTAAAAAGGCGGTCGCTAAGAAGCCCGTCGCCAAGAAGGCAGTAGCCAAGAAGGCGGTCGCCAAGAAGGCAGTAGCCAAGAAGGCGGTCGCTAAGAAGGCCCCGGCCAAGAAGGCGGTCGCTAAGAAGGCCCCGGCCAAGAAGGCAGTCGCCAAGAAAGCCCCGGCCAAGAAGGCAGTCGCCAAGAAGGCCCCGGCCAAGAAGGCGGTAGCCAAGAAAGCGAAGAAGTAATTCTTCTTTGATGCCGGCTCGCTCGACGCGGTCCGGTAAAAATGAACGACGGCGAGTCCACTCGGATAGCCGTCGTTTTTTTGTGCCGTGGATGCGGACTCAGCCGTCGGTCATCCACTCAGTGTGAAAAAATTCCCCGCGCGGTTTGTCCGTCCGCTCATAGGTGTGCGCGCCAAAATAATCGCGCTGGGCCTGCACCAGATTCGCGGGCAGCCGCTCGCTGCGATAGGCGTCATAGTAGCTCAGCGCGGTCGCGATGGCCGGCAGCGGAATCCCCAGTTCCACCCCGGTCACCACCACGCGCCGCCATGCCGACTGCGCGTCCGCCACCACCTGCTGAAAGTAGGGCGCCAGGAGCAGGTTCGCCAAGGCCGGCTCGGCAACAAACGCCTCCTGAATCTTGTCAAGGAATTGCGCGCGGATGATGCACCCCCCGCGCCAGAGCAGCGCCACGTCTCCATGCTGCAAACCCCAGTCATATTCGGCCGAGGCCGCGCGCAACAACTGGAAGCCCTGCGCGTAGGAACAGATTTTCGCGGCATAGACCGCCTGCTCGAGATCGTCCAGAAAGACCGCCTTGTCGCCACTGAACACCGCCGCCGGCTTCGGCAGCCGGCGCGATGCCGCCACGCGTTCATCCTTGGCCGCGGAAAGGTAGCGGGCAAACACCGCCTCCGCGATTTGCGGAATGCCCACGCCCAGGTCCAAGCCCGATTGCGAGGTCCACTTGCCGGTCCCCTTCTGCCCGGCCACGTCCAGAATCACGTCCACCAGCGGCCGCCCGGTTTCGTCATCCACCTTGGCCAGCACCTCCGCGGTAATCTCGATGAGATAGGAATCCAGCACGCCGCGGTTCCACTCGCGGAACACCCCGGCCATCTCGGGGGGCGTCATGCCCAGCGCGCCTTCCATCAGGTGATAGGCCTCCGCGATGAGCTGCATGTCGCCATATTCAATGCCGTTGTGCACCATCTTCACATAGTGGCCGACGCCCCCCGGCCCGAGCCACTCGCAGCAGGGCGCGCCATTCACCTTGGCGGCAATGGCCTGGAAGACGGGCCGGATGTGCGGCCAGGCGGCTTCGTCGCCGCCCGGCATGATCGAGGGTCCCTTCAGCGCGCCCTCCTCGCCGCCGGACACCCCCGCGCCGACATACAGCAGGCCGCGCCCGGCGGCCTCGGCGCAACGGCGCGCGGTGTCGCGGTAGTGGCTGTTGCCGCCGTCAATCAGGATGTCGCCCGGTTCGAGCAGGGGCATCAGTTCCGCCATCAGCGCGTCCACCGGCTTCCCCGCGCGCACCATCATCATGATCTTGCGCGGCGACTCGAGCGCCGCCACCAGCTCCGCGGGCGACCGGCAGCCGATCAGTTTTTTGCCCCGGCCGCGCCCCGCCAGAAAGGCGTCCACCTTGTCCACGGTGCGGTTGTAGCAGGCCACGGCAAACCCGCGGCTCTCCATGTTCAAAATCAAGTTCTCGCCCATCACGGCGAGGCCGATCACGCCAATGTCCGCTTGCTGCTTCATGCCAGCTCCTTTGTTCTTCAGGTTAAACAACAGCCCTCTTCGCCGCAGCCGTAACGCCACACATGGCCCGCGCGCGCCAGCAGCTCGTCCGAGGCCGCCGGGCCCCAGGTGCCGGGCTTGTACGTGTGCAGCGGCGAGGCGTCCGGCGTCTGCTCCCAGCCCGTCAGCACCGGGTCAATCAGCGCCCAGGCAATCTCGATGCCGTCGCTGCGCGCAAAGAGCGAGGCATCGCCCTTCAGCGCGTCGAGCAGCAACCGCTCGTAGGCGTCCGGCAGGGCCACATTCGGAAACGCCTCGTGATAGTTGAAGTCCATCCGCGCCGAACGCGACTCCGCGATGGTGTCGGGCACCTTCGTCTCAAAGCGCAGGTGAATGCCCTCCTCCGGCTGAATGCAAATGGACAGCATGTTGGGGGTGAACGACTGGTTCTGACCCAGCCCGAACATCACATCCGGCGGCGCTTGGAACTCGACAATAATCGAGCTCATGCGCTCCGGCATGGACTTGCCCGAGCGCAGATAGAAGGGCACGCCCTTCCAGCGCCAGTTGTCCACGAACAGCTTGAGCGCGGCATAGGTCGCCGTCTGCGAATCGGCCGCCACGCGCTCCGCCCCGCGATAGCCCTCATACTGCCCGCGCACCACGTCCTCGAGCCGGATCGGCCGGATGTTGCCCAGAACCTTGGCCTTCTCGTTGCGCACCGCGTTGGCCTCGAGCGACGCCGGCGGCTCCATGGCCACCAGCGAGAGCAACTGCAGCAGATGATTCTGGAACATGTCGCGCACCACGCCGGCCTGGTCGTAGTAGCCGCCGCGCCCCCCCACATCCACCTCCTCCGCCACCGTGATCTGCACGTTCGAGATATAGCGCCGGTTCCACACCGGCTCGAACAGCGTGTTGGCAAACCGCAGGAACATGATGTTCTGCGCCGTCTCTTTGCCCAGATAGTGGTCAATGCGATAAATCTGATGCTCGCGGAACGACGCGTGCACCCGCTGGTTGAGCGCCTCGGCCGAGGCCAAATCATGGCCGAACGGTTTCTCGATCACAATGCGCCGCCAGCCCTCGGTCTCGACATTCATGTCGGCCGCCGCCAGCGCGTCGCAGGCCGGGCCGTAATGCTCCGGTGCTGTCGCCAGATAATAGAGGCGGTTGGCCGGCTTGCCCTCGAGTGCGCGCAACTGCTCGTCGGCCCGCGCGAAATCGCCGGGCACCTCGAGGTCGCCGCGGATGTACGTGAGCCGGCTCGCGAACTCCGCCCACACCTTCTCATCCAACGGACCGCCAAACTCCTCGACGCCCTTGCGCAGGTGCTCGCGGAAATACTCGCTGCTCCAGTCGCGCCGGGCCATGCCCACGATGCGGGTGCGGTCCCACAGACGCCCCTTCAGGCGGTTGCTGTACAGCGCGGGAATCAGCTTGCGACAGGTCAGATCGCCCGTCGCGCCGAAAATGACAATGGTGGTGGCATCGGCCTGAACAATTTCGCTGCTCATCAAAACTCCTCCTTCACAACAGGCTCGCCGCGGCCTTGTCCAACAGCCAGTGAATGGACGCCCCGCCGGCCATCAGCAGGGGCACGGGCGCATCGGCCAACACGTCCGCCGTCGGATTCAAAATTTGCGCGATGGCCTCCGCCTTGCCGGCGCCCGCCGCGGCCACCAGCACCCTCCGCGCGCCCCCCAGCACGGGCAGCGTCAGCGTCACCCGCTCCGGCGGCGGCTTGGGCGAATCGGCCACATCCACCGCCAGGCGGCCGGTCACCCGCAGTTCCGGCTTCCCCGGGAACAGCGAGGCCACATGACCATCTTCGCCCAGCCCCAGCAGAGCCAGGTCCAGCGGCAGAAACGGGCGCAACTCGTCCTCGTAGGCCGCGGCCGCCCCGCGCACGGGATGGGCAACGGCCCCGGGCAGCCGCGGCAGCAGCTCCGCCGCCGCCAACCGGTAATTGCTGTCGGGGTGGTCCAACGGCACGCGGCGCTCATCCACCCAAAACACATGCCATCCCTCGGCCGTCACACCCGGCGGCAGCCCGCGCGCCAAAAACGACACCACCGAACCGCCCGGAATCGCCAGCACAAACCGGTCGCGGGCCGCCAGCGCCTCCCGCGCCGCGGTCAGCACCTCCCCCGCCAATTCGGCTGCCAGCAACTCCGCACTCTCCAACACCCTCAACTCCGGCTTCATGATGCGCATAGTATGCCCTACTTTGCCGCCATTTGCCATCTTGCCCCGAAAAAACCGCGATTCCCTCCCTTTTCGGCTTGTCGCCGGGGAGGCCCCGTCGTATCGTGCCACGCTTCCGGAAGACCTTGGCGTTACGCTTCAATCGCTCTGGAACAAAGGACAAGATAACCTGAATAATCCAGGACAACCCTCAACGGGAGCACCGAAGGCACCGCCTTGCAGCCGACAGGAACCAATATGAAAACCAACAACCAAACCTTGCTGAACTGGGTCAACGAAGCCGCCGAACTGTGCCAGCCCGACGCCATCCATTGGTGCGACGGCACCGAGGAGGAAAACCAGCGCCTCTGCGCTCAGGCCGTCCAAGACGGCACCTTCATCCCCTTGAATGAGGCCAAGCGCCCCAACTCCTTCCTGGTCATGTCCGACCCCGCCGACGTCGCCCGTGTGGAAGACCGCACCTTCGTGTGCCCCAGCGATCCGCGCGAAGCCGGCCCCAACAACAACTGGCGCGACCCTGTCGATCTCAAGGCCACCATGCGCCAACTCTACGACGGCTGCATGCGCGGACGCACCATGTATGTCATCCCCTTCAGCATGGGCCCCGTCGGCGCGCCCAGCGCCAAAATCGGCGTCGAGCTGACCGACTCCATCTATGTCGTCGTCAACATGCGCATCATGACGCGCATCGGCACCGAGGTCCTCGAGGCGCTCGGCGACCACGGCGAATTCGTCCCCTGTCTCCACTCGGTGGGCGCCCCCCTCGAACCCGGCCAAAAGGACGTGCCCTGGCCCTGCAACGCCGACAACAAATACATCGCCCACTTCCCGGAAGACCCCTCCATCTGGTCCTATGGCTCCGGCTACGGCGGCAATGCCCTCCTCGGCAAAAAGTGCTTTGCCCTGCGCATCGCCTCCGTCATGGCCCGCCGTCAGGGCTGGCTGGCCGAGCACATGCTCATCCTGGGCATCACCAATCCCCAGGGCGAAAAAATCTATGTGGCCGCCGCCTTCCCCAGCGCCTGCGGCAAAACCAATCTGGCCATGATGGAACCGACCCTCCCCGGCTGGAAAGTCGAATGCGTCGGCGACGACATCTGCTGGATGACCTTCGACGACCAGGGCCAGCTCCGCGCCATCAACCCCGAAGCCGGCTTCTTCGGCGTGGCGCCCGGCACCTCCATGCGCTCCAACCCCAATGCCATGCGCACCCTCCACAGCAACTGCATCTATACCAACTGCGCCCTCACCCCCGACGGCGACGTATGGTGGGAGGACATGACCGACGAGCCCCCCGCCGAGGCCACCTCCTGGCTCGGCCAGCCCTGGACGCCGGCAACCGGCACCAAAGCCGCCAACCCCAACGCGCGCTACACCGCGCCCGCCAGCCAGTGCCCGGTCATTGATCCCGCCTGGGAAGACCCCGCCGGCGTGCCCATCTCCGCCATCCTTTTCGGCGGCCGGCGCCCCTCCACCGTACCCCTCTGCTTCGAAGCCTTCAACTGGCAACACGGCACCTTCCTCGGCACCATCCAGGCCAGCGAAACCACCGCCGCCCAGGCCGGACGCGTGGGCATCTTGCGCTACGACCCCATGGCCATGCTCCCCTTCTGCGGCTACAACATGGGCGACTACTTCGCCCACTGGCTCTCCATGCCCGGACGAGTCGCCCAGCCCAACATGCCCCGCATCTTCTTCGTCAACTGGTTCCGCAAGAGCGACGAGGACTACTATCTCTGGCCCGGCTTCGGCGAAAACTCACGCGTGCTCAAATGGGTCTGCGAACGCGTTCAGGGCCGGGCCCAGGCCATCGAAACCCCCATCGGCCTGCTCCCCGTCCCCGACGGCATCGATACCACCGGCCTGAACATCCCCGACGAAGACATGGAAGAGCTGCTCTCGGTGGACGCCCAAGCCTGGCTCAAGGACATCCCCGCCATGCGCGAGCACTACGCGCGCTTTGGCGACACCATCCCCGCCGCCATGCACCAGGAACTCGACGCCCTCGAACAGCGCCTGCGCCAAGCCGCCCCCTGACGCCCCCCCCCCTACCCGTCCGAATGTTGCCGGTTACAGGCTCGAATGTTGCCGGCTGCCAGCCCCGCTGTTGCCCGCTACAAATCCGAATGTTGCCGGCTGCCAGCCCCGCCCCGATGCAAGGCCGCCGGAGCGAAGCCGTATGGCATACCACGAGCCCCGCACAACGCCACAGACGGGGCGGAATCTACGCGTAAAAAAACAACAGGAAAGATGTTTTCAACCCTATGGATGAATTATTCAAGCCGAGGAAATGCATTATATGTCGGAATATTCTTTATTTTTCGACATTGCTATAATATAAGTCGCAATAGTGCTTGACATTTGATCAGGGGTGTGGTTTACTTGCGGGCGACAAAAAAGGCGGAGAAGGTTGCTGCCAACTCCGCCCGAGGTGTGGAACCAGTGGCCCACATCACTCATTGAGTACAGAGTCAGATTATGACTTGGGTGAAGGTTTGTCAATAGGTTTGCTGCTGGGATAGGAAAAAACACAAATGACACCACAAAAAGTACGCTGGAAGGGCCAGTCTGGAAGAATCTATGATTATGAGGTTCATCCGATTGGAACAGCTTTCAATGCCAAGCCAGGCAACTACATCTTCGCCGCCCTCTCGGGCGGCATGTGGAAAGCCTGCTACATTGGACAAACGGAGAATCTTCATGACCGTTTGGCCAATCATGAGAAAGAGCCATGCGCAAAGCGATACGGTGCCACTCATATCCACGCCCATGTAACGAGAGGCGGAGAAGCGGCACGAAAGGCGGAAGAAGAAGACCTTATTCGTCTTCATAGGCCGCCTTGCAACGACCAGCTCAAGTAGCGTGGTCAACGGTGGCCGGCCAAGCGTTATGGCCGGCCACCCTTAAGAATTTTTAAGGAAAAAAGATGAATGCGATGGTGCCCAACAACGGGCTGGCTTTGCTGACGACACGGACGGTGGGGGAGACGACGAGACTGCGTCGGCTGGCGGAAGAGACCCGGGTAGCGATTGAGCTGCTGAATTACCAGGTGGGGCAAATGCCTTCTCCGAATCTGCTGCTGGACCTGCTGCCTTATCAGGAGGCGCGAGGCAGCAGCCAGATCGAGAACATCGTCACGACGAATGACGAGTTGTATAAGGGTCTGGCGCTTGGAGAATGCACGGAAACCGCCAAAGAGGTTGTTCGCTACAAGACCGCACTGTTTGCCGGCATGGACATCCTGAAGGCGCGGGGCGTGCTGTCGGTGGGGGATATCGAGACCATTCATGCGCAATTCTCCGCGAATGCGCCGGGTTTGCGCACGAATCTGCCTGGTTTTGAAAGCAGCCTGACGCGGGTGGCCCGGGTAAAGAACGGCGTACGTGAAGTGATTTATACTCCTCCGCACGGCAAGCCGCTTCTTCAACGGTTGCTGCTGGACATGTTGGAATATGTGTACAATGACGAGATGTATCTGGATCACCCGCTGATTAAAATTGCGCTCGCCCACATGCAGTTCGAGCGCATTCACCCGTTCCACGACGGCAACGGACGCACGGGGCGCATCCTGAACATCCTGTTTCTGTGTCAGAAAGATTATCTGGCTCTGCCGGTGCTGTATGCCAGTGGGGAAATTCTGCGGCGGCGGGAGGCGTATTATGCCGCCTTCACTGTGCCGGAGGAGGAGCATGGCGCGGCTCGGTTCGTCGAATTCATGCTGGGGATATTCCAGGATACCGCGCGGCGGACGCTTGAGATCGTGAACCAAATCGGCAAGTTGACAGCCGATTATACCAGCGACTGGTTCTTGGACCAGTTGAAGGGGCGAAAGAGCGATCTGAAAAAAGTCCTGACTACGGTTTTCAGCAAGCCTTATGTGCGCATTTCGGACCTGAATGAGCTGCACCGCGAGACGGCTTCGCGGCATCTGCGGCAACTGGTTGACAAAGGTGTGCTGCGCGAAGAGAAGCACGGACGGGACAAGGTTTTTTTGAACGAGGTGTTGCTCGGGATTTTTAAGGCGGATGAAGGGAGTACCGCCTAAAGGCGGGACTACAAACGGAAGAGGAAAGAGCATGTTCGTAGTACCGCCTTCAGGCGGAAGGATCGAGAAGAGCCGCCTAAAGGCGGGACTACAAACGGGAAAGGAAGAGACATGAACCACGCCGACATCCAGGCAAAAGCGAAGCTGGTCACGGACATCGCCAACAAACTGCGCGGACCCTATACACCCGAACGCTACGGGAACGTGATCATTCCCATGGCGATTCTGCGGCGGTTCGACTGCGTGCTGGCCGACAAGAATGCCGCCATCAAACCGGTATTGGCGAAAATGAAGCGATTAAAGGCGGATGACGCGCACAAGGAGCAAGCCGTCAAGAAAGCTTGCGGCGTGCCATTTTTCAACGCCAAGTGTGTGACCTTCGAAGACCTGATGGGCGACAGCGATAACTTGGGCGCCAACTTCCTGGAATTCATTGGCGCCTATTCGAAGAACATCGCGGAGATCGTCAAGGGTTTGAAGTTTCGCGAGGAAGTCGAATTCATGATCAAGAAAGGGCTGCTGTTTGAGGTGGTGAAGGCGTTTGCGGCGGTGGACTTCCATCCGGAAACGACCGACCCTCTTTCGATGGGCTATGTGTTCGAGGAAATCATCCGCACCTACAAGGCCAATGCCGAGGCGGGCGACCACTATACCCCCCGCGAGGTGATCGAGCTATGCGTGGACCTGATGATGGCGGAAGGCGCCGAAGAACTGAAGAAACCCGGCAAGATCATCCGCGTCTACGACGGCTGCTGCGGCACCGGCGGCATGCTGACGGTCGCCAAGCGCAAGCTCAAGGACGTGTTGGGCACCGACGAAGGCATCCGCCTGTTCGGGCAGGACAGCAACCCAGAATCCTACGCCATCTGCCGGGCGGAAATGCTCATGCTGGGCGATGATCCCCGCAACATCCACGAAGGCAACACGCTGACCGACGACAAGCTGAAGGGCGAAAAGTTTGATTTGACGCTGACCAATCCCCCCTTCGGCTACGAATGGAAGACCGACAAGACCCTGGTGGAGCAGGAATTCAACGCCAAGTACGGTTCGCGCTTCATGGCCGGGTTGCCGCGGATCAGCGATGGCCAGTTGCTGTTTCTGCAGAACCTGATTGCCAAGACGGAGCAGGCCGGACGGATCGCCATCATCTTGAACGGTTCGCCACTGTTTTCCGGCAACGCTGGCAGCGGGGAGAGCGAAATCCGGCGCTACGTGCTGGAAAACGATTTGGTCGAGGCCATCGTGGCCCTGCCCGATCAGTTGTTCTACAACACCGGAATTTTTACCTACATATGGATCCTCTCGAAGAACAAAACCAGGAAACGGCAAGGAAAAGTGCAGTTGATTGATGCCACCGGGTCTTGGACGGAGCAGAAACCGAAATCGCTGGGCAAGAAACGCAAGGAAATCACCCCCGAACACCGGGCGGATATCGTAAAACTCTACCGCGAGTTCACGGAAGGCGAGCGGGTGAAGATTCTCGAAACGGAGGACTTCGGATACCACAAGGTGACCGTCGAACGCCCACTGCGCGACGAACAGGGAAAGATCGTCCTGAAAAAAGGCAAAAAACAGGCCGACTCCGCTTTGCGCGACACCGAAAACGTGCCGTTGAAGGAAAAAATCGCCGACTACATCGCCCGCGAAGTGCTGCCCTATGCTCCTGATGCGTGGGTGAACGATTCCAAGACCAAAATCGGCTACGAAATCCCCTTTACCCGCTATTTTTATCGGTACGTACCCCCCAGACCGTCCCGCGACATCCTCCAAGAGGTCGTCGCCATCGAAGAAGACATCCGCGACACTCTCGCCAATCTACTGGGAAGGAACGGCAATTCGTGAAGCCGCGCAAAATGAAGGACAGCGGTATCCCCTGGATCGGTCAGATCCCGGAGGGGTGGGAAGTGCGCAAGATTAAGACCATTTTTCAAGTGCTTGGAGGCGCAACTCCGACAAGCGGGAATGTTGACTATTGGAACGGCGATATTCCATGGGTAACGCCGGCCGATATGAGTGATGATAAAATCTATTTGAAAAACTCCAAACGAAAGATAACACGAGAAGGTCTTGAGTCATGCGCGGCAGAACTCGTCCCTGTCGAATCAATAATTGTTTCAAATCGTGCTCCGATTGGAAAAGTTGCATTGGCGGGCGTACCACTATGCACCAAC
>JAAZFE010000159.1 GCA_012511885.1 Lentisphaerota bacterium
CATGCCGCCTGAAGGCGGGACTACAAACTCGCGGGGATGTCAGCCCTTGCCAGGGCAGGCTTCCCGACCTCAACGGCGGAATCGTGCCAACGCAATTTCCTCCGAGATCAGGAAGTCTGAAATTATTTTTCATCCATGTTGCCCCTTGGCGCGACGATTCCAAGCCGTCTGCGGCGTTATTCGGGGTTCGCAGGTTGTCCATACAGCTTCACCCCGCCTGCCTTGCATCCGGGCCGGACTTGTCGCGTGAATTATCCAGGATAGGAGTTCAGATTTTTTGAGTTTCGAGGGTTTTGTCGTGGAGAAATGATAGAGAAAGGGATTCCAGGAAGGATTTTCCAAGGTGATCCTTATGTTTTCTGGTGAAATTTGCCGTTGGCAGTCGGATTTACGTCAGAATTCCTGCGGGAAAACATACGGCTTTTGGGGGCTGGGACACCCAAAAATGAAATTGCCCTGTTGCCATGCAATGACTTACAGCGAGATTTTCGGGGTGTGCGGAACTCAGGAAAAATAATATAAGAGGCGGGGCATGAAAAAGCCCCCGGGAGGCCCGGGGGCTGGGTTGGGGGTGAAAGGGGTTATTCTTGGTCGGTTTCCGTGATGAGGTCGGTGACTTTTTCGGCGACGGTTTCGGCTTTTTCGGCGACGGCTTCAGCGGCGTCTTCGACGGTTTCCACCACATCTTCGACCACGGCCTTCGAGGCTGCGACGATGTTGTCCACGAGGTCGCTGGCTTCTTCGGCAGCTTCTTCGACGGCTTCGACGGTCTCTTCGGCGGCCTCAGCCGCGGCGTCAGCGGCAGCTTCGCTCAATTCCTCCGCGTCTTCGACAGCTTCCCCGGCAGCTTCTTCGACGGCTTCGGCGGTTTCCTCGATGGCCTCTTCAATGGTTTCGGCGGGGGTGTCTTCTTCGGCGTCGGCGTCCACGTTGGCGTCGGGGCCATCCAGGAATTCGGCCTCGACGACGGGGATCTCGTCGCTTTCCAGGACATCGTCGGAGGGGACTTCGTCAAAGCGCTCGATGACCGCGTTTTTGCGGAGGCCGTCGAGATAGTTGACCACGGATTCCTGCTGGTTCTGCGCCTGGAGCATATCGCGGATGCGTTCGCGCACGTCTTCGAAGGCGAGGGTTTTGGCCTCGTTTTTTTCGGTGACCTTGATGAGGTGGTAGCCGAAAGCGGTTTCGACGGGTTCGCTGATGGAGCCGACCGGGAGGGAGAAGGCGGCATCTTCGAATTCAGGAACCATCTGGCCGCGGCCGAAGAGGTCGAGGTCGCCGCCGTTGCTCTTGGAGGGGCAGTCCGAGTTTTCGCCGGCGAGTTCAGCGAAGTCGGCGCCCTCGAGCAATTGGGCCCGGAGGTTCTGGATGCGCTCGAGCTGCTCGGCCTTGGTTTCGGCGCCGGCGTCGGGATCCACGCGGAGGAGGATGTGGGAGGCCGCGACGGTTTCACCTTGGGAAAAGCCATCGCTGTTTTCGTCATAGAAGGCGCGCATTTCGTCCTCGGAGGGGACGGCGGTGGCCTGGGCGCGGGACATCATCAGCTTGCGGATCAGCATCTGCTCGCGCAGATCATCATCGGAGAAGCCCATCTTTTCCTTGAAGTCGGCGACCGTGATTTCGGGCGGCAGTTCCGCGGCCATTTCGTTGAGGGTCTCGTTGAACTCGGTTTCGGAGATGCTAAGGCCTTCCTGGGTGGCAACGCTCAGCAGGACTTGTTGCATGATGATTTCCTCGATGATTTTTTCGCGCAACCCGGGGATGCGCCGGGCGAGTTCTTCTTCGGGGATCATGCCGCTGACCTGTTCGAGCACCATATTCATCATTTTGCGGATTTGGCCTTCGGTGACGGGGCGCTGGTTGACCAGAGCCACGAGTTGGTCGGCCTGGTCTTCGGCGACGGCGTCATCGGCATCGGCCTCGACGTCGGCGATGGGCTCGGGGGCGGGTTCAGCGACGACCGCGGCAGCGGGGGCTTCGTCGGCCTTGGCGGGAGCCGCGGCGGGTTCCTGATCGCGGTTGCAAGCGGTCAAGGTTAGCAGAAGGGCCAGCATCAGGCCGATCGAGATTTGTTTCATGGTGATTCCTTTGGGTTTGTTGGCGGACCGGGAAGGTCCGTTTACATTCGTTATCAGGTTGGGCATTGTGTGGCGGGGGCGATGGGATGTCAACGGTGAAGCCCCGGGAACGGGGTTTTCGCGTGGCGGGAGGGGGGACGGCGCGGGGTTATTTGGGGTCCGCGCTCGAGCCGCGCCAGTGCAGTTTTTGGGAGAGGAGGCGGAACCAGGAGTAGTCGGAAAGATGGATGAAGCGGACGGTTTCGGGGGCGGTGCGGATTTCGATGAGATCGTTGCCGCCGATCCAGCCCTGGGTGCAGCCGTCAATGGAGAGGAGCAGTTTTTTGCGGGGGGTGGCGATGCGCAGGCCGATGACGTCGGTGTTGGGGATGACGACGGAGCGGTTGCCGAGGGCGTGGGGGCAGATGGGTTCGATGAGGAGGGTGGCGGTGTCGCGGTGGAGGATGGGGCCGCCCGCGGAGAGGGCATGGCCGGTGCTGCCGACGGGGGTGGCCACGATCATGCCATCGCACACGAAGGAGGCGACGGGGCTGTGGTTGACTTCCAGCTCGATCATGGTGGCGCGCGGCGAGGCGCCCCAGCCGAGGACGATGTCGTTGAGGGCGCGGGCGGGCAGGCGGCGCTTGCGTCCGGTGGTGTTGAGCAGGCGGGCTTCGAGCAGGGGATAGACGGCGATGTCGTAGGCGCCGGCCACGATGGCGCGCAGGGCGTCGGTGGCCTTGGCGTCGGGCACGCCGGTCAGGAAGCCGAGGTTGCCCAGGTTGATGCCAAGGAGGGGGGTGGGCGCGCCATCGAGGGTGCGCACGGTTTGGAGGACGGTGCCATCGCCGCCCAGCGAGATGGCGACATCGACGGCTTTGGCCAGGCGGGCGGGAGTGACGAACCGGGCGCCCGGCGCGAGGCGCGCGGTTTGGCGGTCGCAGGCCACGAGGGTGGCGCCGAGTTCGCCGGCCACGCGCGCCAGCTCGCCCAAGGTGGCGGCGGCGGCGGGTTTGGCAAGATTGGCAATCACTCCAATGTTCATGACGGCTTCTTCCAATAGATCAGGAACTCGACGTTACCAGCCGGGCCCCGGATTGGCGACTCGCAAATGCCCTGGGTTTGCCAATGGAGGGTGGATTCGGCGAAGTCGCGGATGGCCGCCACGACGCGTTGGCGGATGGCGGGGTCGCGGATGACGCCGCGGTGGCTGACTTCGTGGCGTTCGGCTTCGAACTGGGGTTTGACGAGGGCGACGATGTCGGCCGGGACGGCGAGGATGCGATCGAGGGCGGGCAGGATCAGGCGGAGGGAGATGAAGGAGACGTCGGCTACGGCGAGGGAGGGGGTTTCGGGGAGGTCGCCGGGCTGGAGGTGGCGGGCGTTGCAGGCGTCGTGGATGATCACGCGGGGATCGGCGGCGAGGCGGTGATGGAGCTGGGCCTTGCCGACATCCACGGCATGGACCCGGGCCGCGCCGTGCTGGAGAAGGCAGTCGGTGAAGCCGCCGGTGGAGGCGCCGATGTCCACGCAGACGCGCTCCCGGGCGGAAAGCTGCGGAAAGCGGAGGAAGGCTTCTTCGAGTTTGAAGCCGCCGCGCCCGACGAAGCGTTCGGGCTGGCGGATGGTCAGGGCGGAATCCACGGGGATTTCGTGGCCGGCCTTGGTGGCGGGGCGGCCATCCACGAGGACGTCGCCGGCGAGGACGAGGCGTTTGGCTTTTTCGCGGCTTTCGGCGAGGCCGCGCTCGACAAGCAGCAGATCGAGGCGGGCCCGCTTCACTTGGCCTTGAGGGCTTTGCGGAGTTTGGCGCCGCGGTAGAGCGAGGAGGCGATGACGATGACGCAGATGGCGCCCATGACGCTCCAGATGATGAGGTCGTATTTGCGCTGCTGGCTGCTGCGCTGGCGGTTTTCGAATTCGGGCGGATCGATGCCGACGCCGGAGAAGATGGAGAAGACGGGCAGTTCTTCGAAGGGTTCGGGGATGGCGGGGCGGCCGGCGTTGACCCAGGCGGTGTAGTAGATCGAGGAGAGGTTGCCGGCGGCGGAGCTGAGACGCTCGAGGATGATGTCGGAGGTGAGCTCCCAGAGTTTGAGGTAATAGGTTTCGGAGTCGGTGGCGCCTTCGGCCACGGCGGTGGCGGCGCGGTCGGCGGTCAGGATTTCCACGGCGGCATCGGCGGACTCGAGGCACCAGCCCATGATGGCGCGGAAGGGCTCATCGAGATAAACGGCGGGGGGGGGCAGGATGTCCTGCGAGCCGACGAACGACTTGGTCATGTCGGACTCGACGCGGTGGTGCACGCCGTATTGTCCGGTTTCCTGGCCGTTGTAGTTGCGGGTGCAGTGCAGGGGCATGTGGAGGTCGCCCAGGTAATGGGCCAGAGCGGATCCGCAGCGGGCGGCCCACATCCAGTCGTTGGTGCGCATGGCCTCGGTCATGTCCTCCATCAGGTCGTTGATGGTCCAGGGGCCGATGCCCAGGAGGTCGGGTTTCACGCTGAGCTGGTTGCGGAACGCGTGGAGGCGGTCGGTGCTGAGGGCGCCGAGGTCAAAACCGGGCGGCAGGCGGTCGGGTTCGAAGTAGTGGCGGGGGCCTTCGGCGGCATCCCACAAGCGCCAGAGGTCGGGGAACATGCTGGGATAGACCATGGGGCGGGCGAAGGCGCGGAAGCCGACCATTTCGTTGGGAACATTGCGGGCGGCGGCCCGGGTGATGTGCATATGCTGGATGCCGGCCCAGCCCAGCGCGAGGGAGGGCAGGAGCGCGGCCAGCAGCGCGGCAAGAATGAACAGGCGGGCGGGGCGGGGGCGGGGGGACGGCATTACGAGGCGGCTCCGGGGTCGGGGGTGTAGGCCATGGCGACTTCCGGACAGGTGAGCGGGTTGTCGTATTTGGCGCAGTTCATGCATCCTTTATAGAGTTTATAGAGGATGGTTTCCTTGGAAATGGGGGTGAAGCCCAGTTTGGCAAAGAAGGGGGGGGTGAAGGTCAGCACAATGATTTGATGGGGGCGGAACTCGGCCACGCGTTTCATGGCGGCTTCGACCAGCCGCCGGCCAAGGCCGCGGGTCTGGAGGTCTTTGCGGACGGAGACGGATTGAATTTCGATGGAGGGGTTTTTGTCGGGGTCCAGCTCGGGCAGGACGGCCCAGGAGGCGGTGCCGACGATTTCGCCGTCGAGCTCGGCCACCAGGAAGCGGTCAATGTTGAGCATGATGTCGCTGAGGGGCCGCGGGACGAGTTCCTCGGGGTGGGCCTTGATGCGCTGGAAGATGGCCCGGGCATCGCCGAAGCGGGCTTTGCGGATCGGGATGTCGTCGAGGGGTGTGCTCACGGTTTCTTCCTTTCTATAAGGCAGGGACTATACCACGGCACGGGGGAATGGCAATGCGAAGGGCGCGGTTTGCACGGCGCGCAGGGGGAGGCGGGACGCATTCCCGCGGGCAAAAAATCGGGAAAAAGTTGCGTGTTGAGCTTGAAACCATCGGCTGAACGGGGATAATACACGTCGCATGAGTTCCGCACCCAAATCCAGAAAGGCCCCGCTGCCGCAGGCGACCGAGCCCTCGAGTCCGGCGGAGCTGTATGCCGCGCCTCTGACAGGGCAGGTGCTGGCGGTGGTGTTCGGGCTGCTGTTTTTGTTCCAGTGCATGATTTTGCCGCTGGTGGGCAAGGCGGCGATGGGCGGCTCGGGATCGCCCGGGGCTACGACGGCGGAATGGGCCGGACAAAACGCACGGTTTTTCCTGGTCATGCTGCTGCTGACGCTGCTGACGGGGGGGGCGGCGCTGGGTTCGAAGCTGCTGCGCCGCCGGCGCGATGGCGGTCCTTTCCCGACGATGACCGCGGCGCTGCTGGGGCTGACGGTGGCGCTGTTGCTGGCTTTTGCCGCGGGTTTGTTGAAGCTGTAGGAAGCGGGTCGCGCGCGCCATGCCTTATCGAGTGCTTAATCTGGCGGAGGCGGCCGAGTTCCTGCACATGGCCGAAGTGGAGGTCGAGGAGCTGGCCCGCCGCGGCGAGATTCCTTGCGAGCGGCACGGGCCGCGGCTGATTTTCCGGCATCAAGAGCTGGATGAATGGGCCTCGAAGCGGTTGCTGGACCTGGCCGAAAAACCGTTGCGGGACTTTCACCGGGAGACCACGGCGCACTACCATGACTTGTCGGCGGATGCCGAGATCATTGCCAAGCTGATCCGTCCGGAGTGGATCGAGCCGGCCCTGCAAAGCCGGACCAAGGCCTCGGTGATTCGCGACATGGTGACGCTGGCGGACCGGACGGGCTACGTGTTTTATTTGTCGGAGCTGCACGAAAGCCTGGTGGAGCGGGAGAAGCTGTGTTCGACGGCGCTGACGGGGGGGCTGGCGCTGCTGCACCCGCGCAACCACGAGCCCTATATGTTCGAGGACTCTTTTGTGGTGCTGGGCAAGACGGTGAGCCAGGTTCCCTTCGGTTCGCCGGACGGCTCGACCTCGGATATTTTCTTTTTGATTTGCTGTCAGGATGACCGCATCCACCTGCATGTGCTGGCGCGGCTGTGCATGATGTGCCACCAGACCAGCCTGCTGTTCGAGATGCGCGGGCTGGACGATCCGAAGGAGATTTACCGCTTGCTGGCCGAGAGCGAGCGCCAGGTGATCAAGCAGGTGTAAAACAGGGGGGGGGCGGGGGCGGCGCGGTTGACGCGGCCGGATTACGGAGAGACGGGGAGCCAGTCGCGCAGGATGCGTTCGAGGGTGCCGTCGCGCTGCCAGTCGTCGAGCGCGAGCTGGGCGGCCTGGCGCAGGCGCGCGTTGCCATGGCGGAAGCCCCACGCGATTTCCTGGCGGGCGAAGACCACGGGGGCCATGCCGAGGGCGTCGGGATGCCGGCGCAGTTGACCCCAGAGGGCGGGGGCGTCGCCCAGAATCATATCCACGCGATTATTGAGCAGGGCTTGGACGGCGTAGTCGAGGTTGGCGAAGGGGTGGTGGCTGGCGCGGGGAAAATAGCGCTCGAGGAGGGCTTCGGCGGTGCTGTCGGGGATGACCGCGGCGCGGGCGACGGCGGCGCGCAGGCTGCGGAGGGTGGGCACGCGGGGGAGGTCGGCACGGCGGACGAGCACGCCCTGGCCGCTGGCGAGATAGGGGGGGGCGAAGTCAATTTGCACACGCAGGTCTTCGGTGACGGCCAGGCCGGCCATGAGCACATCCACGCGCTGTTCGAGGAGGGCGGGCACGAGGTCGTCCGGCGGCAGGGCGATGAAGACCGGGCGCCGGCCGAGGCGGTCGGCCAAGGCGCGGCCGAGATCAATTTCGATGCCCTGCCACTGGCGGCTCTGGCGATAGGAGAAGGGCGCGGCGTTGGCGCGGACGCCGATGCGCAGGGGTTTGGGGCGGTTGCCGAGCGAGACGCAGCCCGCTCCAAGCGCCAGGATCAGCAGCAGCAGGATCCGGCAGGCTCGGAGGGGGGGGCGGCGCATGGGGGGCATCAATCCTGCTGCGGTCCGAGGAGCTTCTCGGCCAGCTCGTCATAGCGCTGGGTGACCTGGCGGACGAGCGCGCGTTTCTCGTTGTAGGGGCCGGGGTAGAACGAGCCTTTGTAGCCGGCCAGAATGATGTTGCGCAGCTTGGCCACGCTGACGGGCAGTTGCTGGCAGACGAGTTCGAGTTCGCGGGTGACGTTGGTGCGCGAGACGAGCCGGTTGTCGGTGCAGATGGAAACGGAGAGGTTGGTTTCGAGCATCCGGCGGAGGGGGTGGTCGGCCACGGTTTGGATGGCCGGGATGGTCTGGAGGTTGCTGGTGGGGCAGACTTCGAGAGTGATGCGGCGCGAGGCGATGTAGTCCACGAGGCAGGACACGTAATAGGCGGGGTCCTTGACGGTGGGGTCTTTGACCTTGTCGGTGGCGAAGAGGAAGGTGCCGTGGCCGATGCGGTCGGCGTGGCACTCGGTGATGGCCTGGAAGATGGATTCGGGGCCGTAGGCCTCGCCGGCGTGCACGGTTTTCTTGATGAAGTGCACGTGGGCATATTGATAGGCATCGCGGTGGTCAATGGCGGGGAAGCCGGCCTCGGCGCCGGCGATGTCGAAGCCGACCACGGGGATGCCTTTTTCGTGCGCGATGCGCGAGGCGGCGCGGGCCAGCTCGAGCGAGGCGATGGCGATGACCTCCTTGGCGGGGGCGTTGGGCATGACATCGAAGAGCTGGGCGTAATAGGCGGACATGTGGCGGTTGAAGAAGCGCATGGCGCAGGTGATGATGCCGTAGTGGAAGGGGATGTCGCCGTTCTGCCGCACGGCGGGGGATTGGTTGTGCTCTTTTTGCGCGCGCTCGAGGCCGCGGTTGACAGACTCGATGACCTCATCCATGGAGAGGCCGGGGTGGATATGCTGCTGGGGGGCGTAGCGCACTTCGATATAGCGCACATTTTCGGCGATGCTGTCCTGGGCGAGTTCGTAGGCCACCCGCTCGAGGTTTTCGGCGGTTTGGAGCACCGCGCAGGTCAGACCGAAGCCGCGGAGATAGTCGGGGAGGTCTTCATATTTTTCCTTGAAGACCAGTTCGTTGAGGCCTTCCTCGGTTTCGGAGGGGAGGGGGATGTTGGCCTCTTTGGCCAGCTCGATGAGGGTGGGGATCCGCAAGGACCCGTCGAGGTGCAGGTGCAGGTCGGTCTTGGGGATTTGTTCGAGGAATTCGCGGGTGATGGTTGTGGCCATGGGGGAACCTCCGGTTTCAGCAGACTGGGTTTAGATTTGCCTTTCAACCTATCACTCGCCAGAAAGGTCTGCAAGCCGGACTGACGGGCCCGGACGGGTGGCGGCAAAAAGCGGCATCCGGGCGGGACGCGCGCGGATGCCGCGGAATGATGATATGGCCGGGTCGGTTATTTTCCGCCGAGGAGGGCGTTTTTGAGGGACGCCTGCGCGGGGGTGTCGCCCAGCCAGATGGCGAAGAGCGCTTTTTTGAGTTCGAGGCCGGGGATGGTGGCGAGGGAGGTGTCGGTGCCGCCGCCTTCGGCGTCGAGTTGGCGATAGACGGTGGCCAGCCCGTCGGGGCCGTAGGTCATGAGGACGATGTCGCCTTTGCGGAACTCGGTGTTGTCGAACTGGGCAAGGAAGGCCCCGGTTTCGGCGGCCTGATAGCCGGACCGGGCGGCTTTGGCGAAGCCGTCGGTGGTGGTTTCGACAAAGCGCTTGCGGGTGATGAGTCCGCTTTTGAGGGTGAGGACCATCTGCATGGGTTCGTCGGCTTCGATGAGGGCTTTGGCGTCGGCGCCCTGGAGGGCGGGGGGCACGCGCAGCTCGAGCTCGTAGAGCGCGCCCAGGAGGGGCTTGGTGCGCAGGCCGCTGCCGTTGGCCACTAGATCGGCGGCTTGGACAGCGCCAGCCAGGGCGGCGAGCAGCAGGAGGGTGATGAGGAGTTGTCGGGGTTTCATGGGTTTCCTTTCGGTGGTTGGGTTTATGGGTTGTTCGCGGGGGATGAACGGACAGGAAGAAGGGCGTCGAGGGCCGAGACGAACTTTTGTTCGATGACGGGCCAGGCGTATTCGCGGAGGACATAGTCGCGTCCGCGCTTTCCGAGGTCGGCGCGGGCCTCGGGATGATCGAGGAGGTAGGCGAGCTGGGTTTCGAAATCGGGATAATGGCGGAACCAGAGGCCGGCCTGGGCGGCGTGGCATTGCTCGACCAGGACGCGGCTTTGGGCGTGGACCAGGCCGGGGGTGCCGGCCAGGAAGGCTTCGAGCAGCACAATGCCGAAGCTCTCGTTGATGGAGGGATGGACGAAGGCGGCGGCGCCGGCCATGGCCTCGTGTTTTTCCTGCTCGCTGACGAAGCCGGCATCGAGCAGGTGGGGCCGGAGGGCGGGGGGGGCCTCGATGGGGCCGGAGCCGGTCAGGACGAGTTTGATGTCGCGCCGGGTGCGCTGACGGAAGGCGTGGACGTAATCGCAGAGGAGGGGGGTGCCCTTGAGGGGTTCGCGCCGGCCGGAATAGAGGACGTAGGGGGCGGTCAAACCGTGACGGGCGGCGAAGGCGGCGGGGTCGGCGGTGAAGGGGTCGAGCCCCATCCCGACGACGCGGGCGCGTTCATCGGGGAAGGCGAAGAGTTCGACGGCCAGTTCGCGCTCGGCATTGGCGTTGAAGAGGCAGCCGGCGACCGCGTTGAAGAGTTGGCGCATGACGGCGAGACGGGCGAAGGGTTCGTCGTGCAGGCAGGGCACGAGCAGGGTGCGGTCCGGGTGGGCCATGGCGGCGAACCAGGCCAGGCCGAAGAGGTAGGGGCCGGTGATGATGGCGCGATAGGAGGGGGCGTGGCGCGCGAGGTGGTCCATGAGGGGGCCGGAGGTGACGCCGTTGCGCAGCCAGCGCGTTTCTTCCTCGAGGGTGAGTTCGCGGCCGCGGTCAATAGCCTGCTGCAGGCGGAGGTATTCGGGGGCGTCGCGCTCGTCCACCGGAAAAAAGTGGACGTTCATGCCGTCGCGGGCAACCTGTTGCGGGGGGAGGGTGTTTTCCCAGGTGTGGTGGTTTTGCGCGCAGGTGGTCAGGAAGTCCACCGCGAACCCGAGGCGGGCAGCGCGGATGGCCAGATTTTTGAGGAGGGTTTCGGCGCCACCGACAGCGCCGCCGCCCGCGTAGCGGGGGCAGACAAACGCGAGGCGTTCAGGAGCCATGGCCGGGGTTGCGCGCTTCGAGCTCGGCCACGCGCTGTTCGAGGGCGGCCAGTTTGCGCGCGGTTTGGTCTTCCATGCCTTCGAGGGCGGTGACGATCAGTCCGTTGACCTGGTTTTGCTGGGACCAGAGGCGGTAGGTGTAGAACTTGAGCAGGTTCCAGACGACTTTTTTGAAGGCGATAAGGAGGGGGCCGAGGACGCGGCGGCGCTCGTGGATTTCGTAGTCGGAGATGTCAATGAAGACGGCTTCGCGCAGGCAGGTGAGGTAGAAGCCGATGAAGTCGTCGGAGCCGCGCAGGTTGACGAGGTTGGTGTGTTCGGCGCGGGCGACGCGGGCGTCGGCATAGACGCCGTCGGCCAGTTTGCGGTCCACGGCGGCCTGGAGATCGGCCACGAGTTGGGCGACATCGAAGCCGGGGGCGCCAATGGAGAGGATGGGCGTTGTCATGGGGCAACCTTACTCCGCGGGCGGGGGTTGGTGTCAAGGCAGGAGGGTGTTTGACGGATGAATTGGGTGATTTGGCTGACGATGCCGGGGTGGCCGGCTTCGAGGGGCAGGACATGGCCGGCGGCGGGCAGCTCGATTTGACGGAGGGGGCGGGCGTTGCGCGCGTCTTCGAGGAAGCGGCGGGTGGCGGGGGTGTGGACGATTTGATCGTCGGGGGAGAGGAAGGCGAGGAGCGGCCCGTGCCAGTCGGCGGCGCGGGGGCGGATGGCGGCGATGGCGGCGAAGAGCGCGCGGTAGATGTCGCGGTGGATGAATTTGTCGGTGCGGTAGGCGGGGCGGGTGGCCGGATCGTGGAGGTCGGCGGGGAGGCGCGACTCGACCACGCGGGTGAAGAGGAGGACCTTGTCGAGGAGGCGGAACCATTGGCGTGCGGAGAGCAGGGTGCTGCGGGCGTTCGAGGGTTCGATGAGCGGGGCGAGGAGGATGAGGCCGGCGACGGCCGGGCCCAGGCGCAGGGCGGCGTCGAAGGCCAGGGTGCCGCCCAGGGAGTGGCCGAGCAGCCAGACGGGGCGGCCGGGAGATTCGGTTTGCAGCGCGGCGATCTCGCGGTGGATGTCGTCGCGCCAGGTTTGCAGGGTCAGGCCGGCCATTTGGCCGGGCGGCACGCCCGAGCCGGAAAGGAGCAAGGCGCGCACGGCGAAGCCGTTGTTGGCGAGGAGCGGGGCGATGAGCCGGAACACGCCGGGGCTGTCGGCGAAACCGTGAATGAGCAGGATGGCGGGGCTGCCGGCCGGGTTGAGGGTGAACGGGTCGGCGGGGGGGCGGGGGGTGCTGCGGGCATAGCGGGCGAGGACGAGGCGCGAGTGGATGAAGTCGCCGAGCAGCCACGCGGCGGCGGCAGTTCCCGCGCCGGCGCCAAGGGCGGACAGCAGGCGGGGCAGGCTCATGGAGGGGCGCGCGGGGGCGCGGGGGGGAGGTTATTCGAAGTGGTACACACCGCCGCAGCTTTGGAGCAATTCGCTGAAGCGCGGGGTGGCGCTGCGCCGTTCCATTTCCTGCTTGATGACGAAGTTGACGAAGTAGGAGTCGTCGGTGGCGCGGTGGGCTTCCATGTCGCTGATGTCAATGCCGAGATTGGGCAGGAGGGTGGTCAGGCTGTGGGAGGGTTCATCGGGGAACCAGTCGCGGAAGAGGGCCAGACTGTCGAGCACGCCGTTTTTGGGCAGCGGCAGGTTGTGGCGCTTGGCTTCGGCGGCAATGAAACGGATGTCGAAGGGGGCGTTGTGAGCCATGAGGATGGCGCCGTCAATGAACTCGAGGAATTCGGGATAGACCTGGTCGAAGGTGGGTTTGTCTTCGACCATTTTTGGGGTGATGTTGTGAACTTTCTGGACATACCAGGGGATGGAGCGCTTGGGATTGATGAGACAGTTGAATTCGCCGAGGACTTCGTTGCCGCGGAATTTGACCGCGCCGATTTCGATGAGGCGGTCGTGGACGGGGCTGAAGCCGGTGGTTTCGGTGTCGAAGATGACAATGGTGACATTGCTGAGGTGGGTGTTGGGCGCGGGCATGCGGAAGGCCGGGGGCACAACGGTGTTCGATTCTGCCGCGACAGCGGAGAACATGAGCAGGAAGGAGCATGCCCATACGAGATGCGTCGAAATGGAACGTGTCATGAACGGTCTCCTCTCGGTTCCGTTATATGTAGTTGTGGTTGCAACATTCCGCCGTTCCACGGAGCAACTTACGCCTTGATTTCCTAATGAAATGCGGGCGTATGGTCAAACGTAGGGCACAAAAGAGGCGTGGTCAAGCCAAAGAATGACTTTATTTTCGGGGATAAAGCGGGCGCGGAGGGGCCTGGCGGGGCGCGGGAGAGGGGGGGCGCCGGCGTTGGCGGGGGGCTATTTTCCGGGCGGCGCGGGATCGAGGCGGTTGAGGAGGGCGGCGGTGGCGCAGTTGGGGTCGCGCATGAGCCGGGCGCCGCGGGTGACATTGCACAGGCTGCCGCCGATGCGGCGGGCGATCTCGCGCTGGGGGATTTTGTCGCGCAGGAGGTTGAGGATGACCCAGCGTTTTTTGAGCGCGGCATATTCGGAGCGGGTGAGCAGGTCGTTGAGCACGCGGCGCATTTCGGCGGGATCGTTGATGGAGCAGAGGGCTTGGAGCAGATGGGCTTCGTCGGCTTTCATGGCGCGGATTCCTGCTGTTCGAATTGCATGTGATAGAGGCGGCGGTAGATGCCCTCGTGCGCGAGGAGTTCGTGGTGGAGCCCTTTTTCGACGATGCGGCCCTTGTCGAGGACGAGAATCTGGTTGGCGCGCTGGATGGTGGAGAGCCGGTGGGCAATGGCGAAGACGGTCCGACCCATCATGGCATTGTTGAGGGCGAGCTGGACGGCGCGCTCGGACTCGGTGTCGAGGGCGCTGGTGGCTTCGTCGAGGATGAGGATGGGCGGGTCGCGCAGGAGGGCGCGGGCGATGGCGAGGCGCTGGCGCTGGCCGCCGGAGAGCAGAAGGCCGCGCTCGGCGATGACGGTGTCGTAGCCGTGGGGCATGGCCATGATGAAGTCGTGGGCGTAGGCCTGGCGGGCGGCGGCCTCGACCTGTTCGCGGTTGGCGTTGGGGAGGCCGTAGGCGATGTTGTTGAAGACGGTGTCGTTGAAGAGGATGGTTTCCTGGGTGACCAGGCCGATGCGGGCGCGGAGGGATTCGAGGGTGAAGTCGCGCAGGTCGTGCCCGTTGAGGCGGACGTGGCCGCTGACCGGATCGAAGAAGCGGGGCAGGAGGTTGACCAGGGTGGTCTTGCCGGAGCCGGAACTGCCGACGAAGGCGACCAGCTCGCCGGTGCGCGCGGCGAGGGAGACGTCGTCGAGTACGAGGTGCCCGCCGGGGGAATAGGCGAAGCTGACGCGGTCGTAGGTGATCTCGGTGACGGGTTCGTCGAGGGGGCGGGCGCCGGGCAGGTCGGCGACGGTGTCTTCGGTGTCGAGCACGGCGTAGATGCGCTCGGCGGCGGCGGAGGTTTGCTGGATGACCAGATGGATGCGGGTAAGTTTTTTGACGGGGTCGTACATGACGACCATCGAGACGAGGAAGACGGTCAGGCTGGGCAGGTCCAGTCCCGCGCTCCGCGCGTAAACGAAGATGGCGATGGCGGCCACGACCGCGAAGATTTCCATGAGCGGATTGATGGCGGCCTTGGAGGCGACAATCTTGACCTGGCGGCGGAAGAAGTCGGCGTTGTGTTTTTCGAAGCGGGTCTGCTCGTGGGCTTCGTTGCCGTAGGCTTTGACGATGGCGGCGCCCTGGATGGTTTCCTGCTGGATGCTGGAGAGGTCGGCGAGGCGCTCCTGGCCCACCTTCGAGTGCCGCCGGACGCGGCGGCCCGCGATGGCAATGGGCAGGACGCAGACGGGGAAGACCACGAGGCTGATGATGGCGAGGCGCCAGTCGGTCAGAAAGAGGGCGGTGGCGGCGGCGATCAGCACGAAGGGCTGCTGGATGAGGTCGCTGACGACTTCGGTGATGCCGCGTTCGATGAGATGGGTGTCGTTGAGGGTGCGCGACATCAGCTCGCCGGTGCGCGAGCCGGTGAAGTAGAGCAGGGGCAGGCACAGGATTTTGCCGAAGAGTTCGTTGCGCAGCTTCATGATGATGTTCTGCGCGATCCATTCGATGAGGTATTTGCTGAGGAAGAAGCCGATGCCCCGCAGGAAGGCCAGGGCCAGCAGGCCGCCCAACAGCAGGACGGTGACGAGGCCATCATGGGACAGGCCGCCTTCGTACCAGTTGGAAATGAACCCGGTGGTGAAGGTGTTGAGGCGGGTCTGGGTGCCGCCGAAGATTTGGACCATGCTGCCGCGCGCGGTGCCCAGCAGCCCGAAGATCGAGCCGCCGAAAATGAAGCCGAACAGGATGGCCAGGCCGAGCCGCACCGGATATTGGCGGGTGCGCCCAAGCAGACGAAAGTAGATTTCTTTTTGGCGGGCGGTGAGCCTGGAGGAGCGGGAACTCATTCGCTGCGCGTTTCCAGATAGTGCATGGCTTCGATGGCGGCGCGGCAGCCCGCGCCGGCGGCCGTGACGGCCTGGCGGTAGCGGGAGTCGGCAACGTCGCCGGCCACGAAGACGCCGGGCAAGTGGGTGAGGGGGGGCTGCTCGACCACGAAGTAGCCGTTGTCGTCGCAGGGGAGGACCTTGCGGAAAGGTTCCGTGGCGGGGATGAGGCCGATGGCGATGAACAGCGCGCCGACCTCGAGGGTGCTTGCTTCCTTGGTTTGGGTGTCCTGAAGGCGCAGGGCGCTGAGCTGCCCTTGGGCGGGATCGAGCAGGCCGGTGATGATGGTGTTCCAGCGGACTTCGATTTTGGGGTTTTCGAGGACGCGGGTGGCCATGATCTTGGAGGCGCGGAGGGCGTCGCGGCGGTGGATGAGGGTGACCTTGGAGGCGAAACGGGTGAGGAAGAGGGCTTCTTCCATGGCGGTGTCGCCGCCGCCCACCACGGCGATGTGCTGTCCGCGGTGGAAGGCGCCGTCGCAGGTGGCGCAATAGGAGAGGCCGCGGCCGGAGAGTTCTTCCTCACCGGGGAGGCCAAGGCGGCGGTGGTTGGCACCGGTGGCAATGATCAGGGCGTCGGTGGCAAGGGTGTCGCCGCCGGCCAGGTGGAGGGCGCCGCCGCCAGCGGGGGCGGGGGTGAAGTCTTCGACGGTGGCGCTTTGGAAGCGGGCGCCGAAGCGTTCGGCCTGCTTGCGCAGGAGGTCAATGAATTCATAGCCGCCGATGCCCTCGGGGAAGCCGGGAATGTTTTCGATGAGCAGGGTGGTGATGAGGGGGCCGCCGGGGGAGGGGCCGTCGAGTACGAGGGGAGCGAGATCCGCGCGGGCGGCATAGATGGCCGCGGTGAGGCCGGCGGGGCCGGAGCCGAGAATGGTGAGTGTTTTCATGACCGCTTATGATACCAGCGGGGGGGCGTGAGTGCAAGGTGCGGCGGCAGGAACCAGCCGGCATGTGCCGGCTGGCGCGGGACGGGTGGCGGGGCGGATGGCGCCGCTTAGTACTCGAAGGCGGAATTGCCGATGAATTCGCGGATGATGGAGGTGTTGGGGGTGACGTCGGCGGAGAGGGGGATGAAGTGGGTGAGGAATTCGAGCATGCGCCGTGCCTCGGCATAGATGGGCTGGTCGGGCTTGACCTCGGAGAGGAGGGGCCGGGCCAGCACGGCGAGGATGGCCAGCTCGTAGTCGAGGGCAGAGTTGAAGAAGGCGTCGGCCTCTTCCTGATAGGGGAATATCCAGCGCCGTTCGCCGCGGCCGACGTTGGGCCACATTTCGAGGGTGCGGGTGGCGGAATGCCCGCGGAAGCGGTGGTCGCGGATGAGGCGGCGCAGGAGCCGGTTGTCGGTGGTGGGGATGCGGTTGTTGTTGTCGAGGTTGAGCTGGGTGAGGGCGGAGATGTAGATGTGGAATTTGCGTTCGTCGGGGAGACTGGGGGTGAGCTCGGGGTTGAGGGAATGGATGCCTTCGACAATGACCACCTGGTCGGGGTCGAGCTTCATGGTGTTGCCGCGATAGATGCGGGTGCCGGTGGGGAAGTCGAAGGTGGGGCACTGGATTTCCTCGCCGGTGTCGAGTTTGGCGAGGTCCCGGTTGAGGGTGGCCACGTCCACGGAGTGGAGGTGCTCGAAGTCGTGTTCGCCAGTGGGGGTGCGCGGGGTTTTGTCGCGATCCACGAAGTAGTCGTCGGTGCTGAGGGTGATGGGGCGCAGTCCGTTGACGCGCAGCTGGATGGCCAGGCGCTTGGCGAAGGTGGTTTTGCCGGACGACGAAGGGCCGGCAATCAGGATCCACTTGATGGAGGGATTGGCGGCGATTTGGTCGGCGATGGCCGCGATCTTTTTCTCGTGGAGGGCCTCGGCCACTTTGACGAAGTCGCGGATTTCTTCGGCGGCGATGATTTCGTTGAGGCGGCCGACGGTGTTGATGCCGAGGATGCGGCCCCAGCGGTTGTATTCGGTGAAGATGTCGGTGAGGGTGCGGCTGGGGCGGAACTCGAGGATTTCCGGCGCGGAATCGGCGGTGGGCATCTGAAGCACAAAGCCGGTTTGATAGGGGATGATGCGGAAGTAGCGCAGGGGTCCGGTGGAGCGGGTCATGGGCCCGGTGGACAGGTCGGAGAAACTGCCGCAGGCATAGGTGACAATCTTCGGCGTGTTGGTGAAGCGCAGCAGGGAGACTTTGTCGAATTGGCTGTTTTTGGTGAACTGTTCGATGGCGGCAATGTAGGACATGCGCTGGCGGTGGATGGGCAGATCGTCTTCGACCAGTTTGCGGATGTGGGCCTCGATGACGGCGGCCTGTTCCTCGGTCACGCCGCTTTTGCCGTCCACGGAGAACTCGCAATAGAGGCCGGGGCCGAGGGCGTGCTCGATGGAGAACTTGGAGGCGGGGTGGATGTCCTTGACGGCCCGGGCGAGCAGGAAGGAGAGCGAACGCACATAGATCTGCATGCCGGCGGCGCAGGCCATGGTGACAAAGCGGACATGCGAGTTGATGTCGAGCGTGTAGGCAAAGGTGACAAGCTCGTTGTTGACCAGCGCGCCGAGATAGGGCAGGCCGGTCGTGGGGTCGCTGGTCTCCGTGAGAAGGTCGCCCACAAGGGTTTGGGCGGGGCACTGGAGGGTTTCGTTGTTTTCAAGGGTGACGGTGATGCATTTATTCATGATGCCCTATTATACCCTTTGGCGCGGTCGGGGGAAAGCCTGATTTTGACCCCGCCGGAGTCGGCCTTTCTCGTGGCGCGGGCGGGTCGGATCGGTTATAGTGCGCGGAGGCAAGTTGTTATGGAAATCGCTCTGGCCCATCCGGAACACAAGACCATCCTGAACGTCGGCTATGATCATTATCGGCTGGCGGACGGGGCGGATTTGTATGTGACCGCCTTCGGGCGGCCGCTCTTGCGGCATCTGCTGCCGCAGAACTGGTACGAGCGGGAATGGTTCCGCAGCAGCCGGGAAAAACTGCAGGGCACCAGCACGGTGTACCGCGTGCGGACCAAGCCGGTGGACGGTTCGAGCCGGGATCTGGTGGTGAAGTGGTGCCGGGTGGGCGAGGAGGTGCCAATGGACACCTATACGCTCAACAAGTTCATCGAGGCGGAATTCAACTCGCCCTATGAGGAGTTCTCCTTGCTTATGGAAATGCGCTCGCGCGCGCGCCCGGGAAGCATCCGCACGCACAAGCCGCTGGCCATTTATGTGCCGGCCAAGCGGCTCGAGCTGTGGCAGACCGGGCGATCCCCCACCAAAATGGAGCAGAAGAAGGCCAAGTTCCGCGATGTGGAACTGGACATTTACCGGCAGTACATCCTGATCTATGAATGGATCAAGGGCCATTCCAGCACCGAGCCGGAAGCGCTGGCCGCGGCCCGGGCGTCGGGCTATGACGACGAACAAGAGTTCATGAAGAAGATGCTGCACCGATCCATCGCCGACATGTGGCAGGCGGGTTTCCGGGTGCTGGACGTGAAGCCGGAACACGTGATTGTGCGTCCGACGCGCGAGGGACGCCTGCTCAAGGGTCGCCGCGCGGAGCCGGCCTACGCGCTGGTGGACTTCGAGCTGCTGGCGCGCACACCCGAACACGAGGAGGCCGTGAAGCGCGCCCGCCGGCAGACCTATCTGGTGCGGCAGCGCGACCGCTTTGCCACCGCAAAAAAGACGCCCGCGCCCTTTCCGGAGCACCTTCATCCGGCGAGCATTTTTGGCGTGGACTATGTCCACGGCAACTGCGAAAGCACGCAGGGCAAGCTCTGGGTGGTGGGGCGCGACCCCAATCTGTTTGATTATTTCCAGCCCGAACGCTGGCGGCGCACGCCGCGCGTCAGCCTGTCGGACAGCGCGCAGGTCTATCACACCAAGACCAAGGACGAGATCGAACTGGTGTGGAAGGTGGCTCATGTGGGCGACGTGGTGGATGTCAAGGAGACCTCGCGCGAGCTGGCCGAACACGGCTACAACAGCCCTTTCGAGGAGTTTTCCTACGCGATGCAGCTTGATGCCGCCGGGGTGCCCACCACCTATCCGCGCGCCATCTATATGCCGGGGCATCTCTCGACACTGCCGCCGGAGATTCTCGATCAACGCCGCTATGAGAGTCACCGCGACCTGCGAATGCCCAATGGCGTGCCCATTCTCCAGCCGGAACGGAATTATATCGTGATTTGGGGCTATTGGAACGGCCTGGACGAGGTGCTGGCCACCGAGGATCGGGTGCGGCCCCATTGCTATGGCATCAATGCCGACCAAGCCCGCGCGAAAAAACTGATCACCAGGAAGGAATATGCCGTGCTGATGGATAAAATGGCCAAATTGCTGGCCAGCGCCGGCTTCGAGAGCACCTATCCGCGCGGAACCCACTTCCTGTTGACCATGGAGCCGAACAACGGCTTGGTTTATGACGCGGATGGCACCGCCGCGGTCCGCCTCTGCAATTTCGAGTTTCTCCGCCGTTTGAGCTGAAACCGGGCCGAATTGGCGCACGGGGAGGGCTTTTCCAGGTGTTTTTGCGCGGTTATCGAAAAACCGTCCGTTTTTGCCCAAGTCAAGCGTTTCGAAGCAAAAGTTGCGTCAACGCGTCGAATTCGCTCAAATTTTGACAAATCGAAGCAGGTTTTTGAAAAAATAGTCAAAAATCGATCAAAAATGGGTTCTTCGTAATATTTTATGGTGGGAGCGGGTTTGTGAGTGTTGAGTCACTGTCCGTTTTTTGTCCATGATGAGGCATGAATACAACCAATAAACATTACGCGCAGTTACTGGGTCTTGTTGCC
>JAAZFE010000160.1 GCA_012511885.1 Lentisphaerota bacterium
CTGTTGCCCTTCGGCGCGACGATTCCAACCCGTCTGCGGCGTTATTCGGGGTTCGCAGTATGTCCATACAGCTTCACCCCGCCTGCCTTGCATCCGGGCCGGACTTGTCGCGTGAATTATCCAGGTTTTGGAGGTTTTAGGCCTTTTTGGCGGTTTTTTTGGCGGTTTTGCGGGTTTTCTTGGCCTTGGGGGGGAGCCAGGCGACGATGCGGCACATGCTGGACTCGAGTTCGATGCCGCGGAGGGGGAAGCAGCCGATCCAGCAGCGGGTGGTGCCCATTTTGGCGATGTCGCCGGCGATGTTTTCGGCGTGGACGATTCCCTTGGGGAAGAGCTTGAGGTGCATGGCCTGGTAGTACTCATCGTAGGGGAATAGCTCGTCGAAGGATTTGCCGTAGAGCTTCTTCATCTTGGCGTCGCAGTCGAGGAAGCGTCCGGGGTGCCAGGTGCGGATGATGGTGTTCATGGGGTGGTCGGCGCTGCCGCAGTCCACGCCGATCCATTTGATCTTCATTTTGGTGCACCAGGCGTCGAAGTCGGGGCTGGGGCCGGGGTGCATGACGAAGTAGCGGATTTCGTCGCCGGTTTTCTGGTCCCAGGAGTAACGGTGGTAGCCAGTGTTGATGATGAGGATGTCGCCTTTTTTGACCTCGACCTTGCTGGTGATCATTTCGGGGGTGTAGAGGGAGTAGTCGGAGACTTCTTTGGAGATGTCCACGACGACGCCGGGGCCGACCCAGTCGCGCAGGGGCACGTCGCCGATGGAGCGGCCGGCGGGATAGAAGTGGATTTCGCCGTCCATGTGGGTGCCGACGTGGTTCGAGGTGGTCATGATCTGCCCGTTGGCGCCCTGGCCCATGTGCGCGCCGGCGAGACGCTTGAAGTATTGCAGGCCGAGGGGCATGTAGGAGGGCCAGGGGGGGGTGTGCACGCTGAGGCGCATGGTGAGATCGAACATTTGGGCGTTGTCGAGGTAATCAATGAATTGATCGGTGTTCATGGGGTTGTCCTTTCGGTGGTTATTTTTCTAAAACGGTTCGCGGTTGCGGGGGGTTATTTGAGCATTTGGGCGAGGGCGTCGTAGGCCTTGGCGAAGGGCCGGATGGGGGCGTTGACGATGCCCGCGCCGATTTGGCCGACGCCGGGCTCCTTGTGGGCGACGCCGGTGTCAATGACGGGGGCGATGTTGTGCTCGACGACTTTGCGCACATCAATGCCGGTGGGGGTTCCGCGGAAGTCGAGGGAGGGGATTTGATACATACGGCTTTCGCCGGCGGTGATTTCGTACATTTGGTGGGTGTAGCGCAGGGCGTCGGAGGCGGAGCCGCCGATGAACTGGACGATGGCGGGGGCGGCGGCGATGGCGAAGCCGCCGAGGCCGCCGGTTTCGGTGATGGCGCTGTCGCCGATGTCGGGGTTGGCGTCGTCCTTCGAGAAACCGGCGAAGTAGAGGGCCTCGGGGACTTCGGCGGGGGCGGTGAACCAGAGGTCGCCAGTGCCGGCGAGCTGGATGCCGAAGTCGGTTCCGTTGCGGGCCATGACGACGGCGATGGAGCTGCCCTTGACGTTGCGGGCGGCATCGAGGACGGCCTTGCAGGCGGGCATGGAGAGGTTGAGGAAGAAGTGGTCGTTGCCGTTGATGAAGTTGAGGACGGCGACGGAGTCCACCTTGTTGTCGCAAGTGGCGCAGATGGCGGGGGCGAGGGTTCGGTAGAGCAGGGAGGTGCCGGCGCGGTTGCGGTTGTGGACTTCGTCGCCCATGTGCAGGGCCTGGGCGATCATGTTTTTGAGATCGATGGGGCCGGAGTGCTGGACGGCGGCGCGGAGGACGGGATAGAGGGTGTTTTCCATCCATTTGAGGCGGGTGATGACTTCGTCGCCGAAGGCGCCGTAGCGCAGGACCTTGCCGAGACCCTCGTTGAGGGTGCAATAGGCGTGGTTGCCGTAGGGGTCGTTGCGGATGATCCAGACGGGCATGGAGGGGGTGACGATGCCGGCCATGGGGCCGACGGCGGCGTGCTCGTGGCAGGGGGCGTATTTGATTTTGCCGGAGGCGGCGAGGGTTTCGGCTTCCTCGATGGTTTCGGCGCGGCCTTCATAGATGAGGCCGGCCAGGATGCCGCCGCGCATGGGGCCGCACATGCGTTCCCAGGTGATGGGCGGGCCGGCGTGGAGGAGGGTGTCTTCGGCCATGCCGGGGATGACGTTGCGGGCGATGTCGAGGCCGATGATTTTTGGGGTGCCGGAGAGGATGATTTCGAGGACCTTCTGGTTGGCTTTCTCGATGCGGGCGGCGCGCTTGGCCAGGATGTCGGCGGACTCGGGGGCGACTTCTACGGGGGGGCGCCAATCCACCTGGACGGCGGGGGGGGAGTGCTGCTGGCAGACATCCTTGAAGGATTCGATGCCGACATTGACGACCCGCAGGGGGGCTTTGAAGAGTTCCTGGATGCTCATGGGTGACTTCCTCGGGGTTAGCGATTTTTGTGGACGATGCGGGCGGTGAGGTGGCCGGCCAGTTTAGCGGCGGCGGCATTGGTTAATTGGACCCGGGCGCCGGCGTCGCGCAGGGCGGCGACCACCTTGGCGCGGTGCTGGGGATCGTTGACGGTGCCGGTGACGCCGACGACCACGAAGACCTTGCGGGCGATTTTGCTGATGACGGGCGCGAGCTCGCTGGCGGGATCGGGGTGGGCGCCATGGCCGAGGACTACATCCAGGAGGATGACGGCGGTTTCGGGTTTGGCGGCCTCTTCGAGGATCATCTTGTTGCGCAGGGTGAAGTCCATCATGGGATGGGCGCGGCCGACGGTGAATTCGTCGTCGCCGAGGTCCAGCAGCGCGTTGCGCTCGGGCTTCCAGGCATCTTTGAGGGGCTTGGTTTCGCCGAGGGGGGCGTTGGAGGTCATGTGGCGCAGGATGCCTTCGAGGGCGACCTGGGCCTCGGCGCAGAGGGTGCCGCCGCTGAAGAGCGCACGGAGGTAGCGTCCTTTGGCCTTGGGGCGTTTGGCGACCATGGCGCGGGCCTCCTCTTTGAGGAGTTCGTCGCGCTTGGCGAGGCGCTCGATGGCCGCGGCGGGATCCTTGCCGGCGGCCTGGGCCACGGCAAGGTGGGCGGTCTGCTCGAGGGTGGCGGGGATGCCGCCTTCGCCGAGGAAGAGGGGCACGATGGGTTTCTCGATCTGGCGGATGAGGGCATAGACCTTTTTGAGCACCTTGGGCTGGGGCGGCTTGGAGACGAGCACGAGCACCTCGGTGCCGGGATCGTCGGCCAGAGCTTGCATGGCATCGAGGAAGGAGATGCCGCCGACGGCGTCGTGCAGGTCGCGTCCGCCGGTGCCGATGGCCTGGGAGATGCCGGAGCCTTCGTTGGCGATGATGCAGGAGATTTCCTGGATGCCGGTGCCGGACGCGCCGACGATGCCGATGGGGCCGCGGGGGACCACGTTGGCGAAGGCCAGGGGCACGCCGTTGAGGATGGCGGTGCCGCAGTCGGGGCCCATGACCAGGAGGCCTTTTTGACGGGCCAGTTTTTTGAGGGCGATTTCGTCTTCGATGGTGACGTTGTCGGAGAAGATCATGACATGCAGGCCGGCTTCGAGTGCCTGGCGGGCCTCGCGGGCGGCGTAGCGTCCGGCCACGGAGATGAGGGCGAGGTTGGCGCCGGGCAGGGCCGCGACGGCGGCGGGGATGCTGCGCGGAACGGGGGCGTCGCCGGTGGCGGCGGGTTTTTTCCGGCTGGAGAGGAGTTCCTCGGCCCGGTCGAGGCCATGTTGCGCAGCCTTGGCGTCCCGGGCCTTGACGGCGATGAGGAGGTCCTGGTCGCCGGCTTTTTTGAACTCGGGCAGGAGCAGGCCGGACATGTCGAGGATGGATTTGTTGGCGTCGGTGGCCATGACGACCGAGGCGTCAACGACGCCGGGGGTTTGGGCGAGTTCGCGTCCGACGCGCATGAGGGTGACGGAGTCGAAGTAGAAGCCTTGTTTGATGCGGCCTGCGCTTTTCATGTGCTGCGTTCTCCTTGCGTAAGTTGTGCCAAGCTTGGTGGTAGCACACCCGAACAGTTTGCGCGAGAAAAAAGCGGCAGGAACCGCCACACGGACGCCGCTGCGCGGCGTGTGCTTTGTGCTTTGTGCTTTGTGCTTGGTTGGGCGCTGACGCGATGCCGCTACGCGGCGTGTGCTTTGTGCTTGGTTGGGCGCTGACGCGATGCCGCTGCGCGGCGTGTGCTTTGTGCTTTGTGCTTGGTTGGGTGCTGGCGCGCCAAAGATGCCAGCGGGGGAGCGGGGGGGGCAACCGACGACGGCTGGATTGGCAGGGGGTAAAAAAGGTCCGTGCCAGGCCTTATCGGGGGGGGTAGCCTGGCACGGATGAGTGCAGACGGGTGAGGTATGGGGGGACCCTCAGAGTCCCGTCTGCTTGTTGCGTGGTTAGCAACAAGCTGTACAAAATTGTTTTTTCCAAAAGAACACGGGAACCGCAAAAGAATCCCCAATCGTTGACGGGAATATACCAGTCCCCGGGAATTTGTCAACCCCTCGAAAAAAATATTTTTTCGGGTGGAATTCCGGGGCTCGGGTGGCGGCGGGCAAAAAAAGGTGGCGCGGGGGGGGCGGGGAGGGTTTAATGGCGCGCCATGAGTTGCAATGGATCGTGGGTAGAGGTGGATTTGGGGCAATTGCGCCGCAACGCGGCGGCGGTGCAGGGGGCGCTGGGATCCACGAAGCTGATCGCGGTGGTGAAGGCGGATGCCTATGGTCACGGTCTGGCGCGGACAGCGGGGGCGTTGGGGCGGTTCGGGGTGAAGCATTTTGCGGTGGCCTACGCGGCGGAGGCGCTCAAGGTCCGGGCGTCGGCGCCGGAGGCGGAGTTGATTTTGGTGCTGGGGGTGGCGCGGGGGGGGGATGTGGCGCGGCTGCTGGCGGATCGAATTATGCCGGTGGTGGTGAGCATGGAGCAGGCGCGGGAGCTGTCGGCGGCAGCGGTGGCGGCGGGGGGGCGGCTGGGGGTGCATCTGAAGCTGGATGCGGGGATGGGGCGGCTGGGATTTATCTGCCCGGACGAGGTGGGCGAGGCGACGGCGGTTTGCGCGCTGCCGGGGTTGAAGGTGGAGGGGGTCTGCGCGCATTTTTCGATGGTGGAGCCGGAGCGCAAACCGGCGATGACGCGGGGGCAGGCGGACAAGTTTTTGCGGGCGCTGCCGGTGGTGGAGGCGGCGGCGGGGGGGCGGCTGTTCCGGCACATGTCGAGCAGCCGGGCGGCGCTGCTGCTGCCGGAGTGCGACTTTGACGCGGCGCGCGCGGGAATCGTGCTTTACGGTTATGGCGCGGGCGAGGAGGAGCGGCGGTTCCGCACGCAGCCGGTCATGAGTTGGAAGTCGCGGGTGATCCAGGTGAAGCGGGCGCCGGCGGGGTTTGCGGTGGGCTATTACGCGAGCTATCAGACGGCGACGCCGACGGACTTGGCGGTGGTGAGCTGCGGCTACACGGACGGCTATCAGCGGCACCTGGGCAACCGGGGGGAGGTGCTGGCGGGGGGGCGGCGGTGCCCGGTGGTGGGACGGGTGAGCATGAACTGGATTACCGTGGATTTGGGGCCGGACAGCGGGGTGAAGCCGGGCGACGAGGTGGTGCTGATGGGGCGGCAGGGCGGGGAGGAAATCTGGGGCGACGAGCTGGCCCGGCACTGCAGCACGATTGCCTATGAAATTTTGACGGGCGTTTCGCGGCAGATCGAGCGCCGCTATGTCGGAGAGTGAACCTGAATAATTCATCAACATGGATGAAAAAAAATTGTTATTTGCTGCGGGGCAGTATGATGCGGATATTTGGATGAAAAAGTTATTTTTCATCCCTGTTGCCCTTCGGCGCGACGATTCCAACCCGTCTGCGGCGTTATTCGGGGTTCGCAGTA
>JAAZFE010000161.1 GCA_012511885.1 Lentisphaerota bacterium
CAATGCAAGAGGGTGGTCTCCACTACACGCCTTTTCAAAAATCGAAGGCCTGCTATTCGGGCCTTTTCTTCATCCACACCCCTAAAAAATAGTTCGTTTTAGCCCCCAACTGTCGAACTTGGGTTAGCCCAAGTTTCCGGTTCGAGTTTCAAGCTGCAGTTTCGGATTGAAGTTTCGGATTGAAGCCTCGAATTGGGGTTGGGGGGCTGTCAAATTCGAGCCTGACCCAGTCACATCCCTATTCAACTATTCAATTGAATAGTTATGTATTCTATAACCGATCAACAAGTTGAGAATGCGATTTTAACCTGAATTATGCACGCGACAAGGCCGGTTCAGATGCGAGGCGTGCGGGGTGAAGCTGTATGAATATACTGCGAACCCCGCAGAACAAAGCAGATGGACTGGAATCGTCGTGCCCGCTCCATTGCTTCCATGCTGCAGCCCAGCCGCATCCATGCTGATGAATTATTCAGGCTAAAACTTACCTCAATTATGCCGGCTAGGAATTGAATCATCGGAGCCCCGACTTCGACCCGCACGTTGCCGTTATACCTGTGCTTTCCTGCGCTACACAGGTATACACTTGCGCCGTGGACCGATCCTGAACCGCGACGTTGGGTTTTATGACAGACTGAAATGAAATGGCGAATCGCAATAGCCGCAATCTGCGGTTTGATTCTCACTCTTCTTCTGCAAGAGCGAATCAAAGTCGCTTCGCGTTTCGTTCAATATCGCCTGACGGGCAAGAAGACTGTGGCAGACCGATTATCGGAATACGGCGACAACGCGACGGCCAGGCTCAAACCGTATTTTGATCGCGCACATCTGTCTTTCCCCCCAAAGGAGGTCATCCTCCTAGCCATTAAAGACAACCGTACCCTGGAAGTCTTTGCCCGCGATGCCGACATGGAGTGGAGATATATCCGGGAATATCCGATTCTTGCCGCAAGCGGCACACTCGGCCCCAAAATCGCAGAAGGAGATCGGCAGGTGCCAGAAGGTCTGTATCGCATCGAGTCGCTCAATCCTGACAGCCTCTATCATCTTTCACTCCGGCTGAACTACCCCAATGACTTCGATCGCCAAATGGCACAAGATGACGGAAGGTCGGATCTCGGTTCCGACATCATGATCCATGGGTCGAACATGTCCATCGGCTGCCTCGCCATGGGCGACTCAGCAGCCGAAGACCTGTTTGTCCTTGCAGCACGGTCAGGAATCGAAAATGTCTCAGTCATCATTTCGCCAGTAGACTTCAGAAAACACAGTGCCACCCCCAAGCTGACCAACGCCCCGGCATGGATAGATCGGCTTTACGAACAATTGAAGACAGACTTGAAACCACTAACGGAAAACCAATCCGCGGGTGGAGCGTACGGTTCACCTGCGGCGGGCGAACCGCCCGCTCACCCGTAACGTTCAACAAAATAATCTTTCGCCCATAAACTTTCACTTGACAGCCCATAACTAATGAGTTATATAAGGGTAAGGTTATAAATCAATGTGGGAAGTTGAATATATTGATGAATTCGAAATCTGGTGGAATAGCCTCTCTGAGGACGAGCAGGATGATATTGCGGCTTACGTAATCTTGCTTGAAGAAAAGGGACCATCTCTGCCCTTTCCGTATAGTTCAGGGGTTGAGAGTTCGCGACACAACCATATGAGAGAACTTAGAGTCCAACATGCTGGTGAGCCGTATAGAGTGCTATACGCGTTTGACCCTCGAAGAGTGGCGATATTGTTATTGGGCGGAAATAAGAAAGGTGATGATCGATGGTACGAAACAAATGTCCCGATTGCGGATAAATTGTATGACAATCATCTTGCCCAACTCAAAAAGGAAGGACTGATATCGTGAGCAAACCGTTCAAAAAGCTTCTTGAAAATATGCCAAGCGAGCGCCGTGAGCGTATTCGCATAAAAACCGAGGTGCTAAAAAACGAAATGGCACTAAAAGATTTGAGGCAAGCCCTTAAACTTACGCAAGATGAATTGGCTCGATCACTAAAAATTAAACAGGCCGCTATTTCTAAGTTTGAGCGTCAATCCGACATTTATATTAGCACGCTTCGAAAAATACTTTTCGCTATGGGTGCTGATCTGAAGATTGTTGCCCATTTCCCAGAAGGCGATGTTCTTATCAATCAGTTTAAAGACATTACTTCAGCAAATGCCCCCGAAGATCTTGTCCCCGTTTCATAATGGTTGTCGCACAAAGCCTATCACCACTACGCGACGCAAACGGCGCGAGGGTGAACGCTGACGTCAGATGACCATGAAGATATTTCCCCATGACGCCTTTGAGATCGCCACACCGATGTCGGCAGAAGCCATCGGGGCCGTTCTCCATGACATGGTTGAACCCACAAAGTGGCTTCGCTTGACGAGAGACCACAAAACATTCCAAGGCACTGTCGAACGTGACGGCTTCAAAATCACCCGCATCATCCATTACCGGAATTCCTTTCTTCCGGTTGTCAGAGGTCGCTTCAAGCCGGGGCCATCGGGGGTCACGGTGGCCGTCACCATGCGCCTGCACCCTTTCGTCACAGCATTTATGGGTCTATGGTTTGGCGGGGTAGGCGTGGGCATAGTTGCCGCCCTTGCCGCCTTGGTATTGGGTCAGGCGGACGCCCATCCAACCATGCTCATCCCGTTCGGCTTGCTTCTTATCGGCTGGGCCCTGGTTTCAGGAGCATTTTGGCACGAGGCCAACAAAACCAAGCCCATCCTGCTGGAGATGTTCCAAGGCACAATCAGAAACGAACCAACCTGATTTCTCCCCGCCCTTCGCCGACAGTCGCCCAAAACTCCTCCCAAAAGCCAAAAATCATAAAAATCCCCGCAAATCCCGTCTGTTTTGACGAAATCGAGGCCAAATATCGCACAAAAACTCACAAATGAGCAAAATCCACCCCAAAATCTGCCATTTTGGCCTTCTCGTTCCGTTTTCTAGGCCATGGAAGTTGCCCGCTCCCCAGTATTACGATTGCGCACAATCGTAATACTGGTTTTGCCTATTTTGAGCTGGTTTTACCTGAATAATTCAGATTTTACGAATTTTGCCCCAATTCGTGTGCAGGCCCGTTCAGGTGCGAATAAAACATCAAATAAAATGGGCGTCGAGTGCCGAGTGTCGAGTGTCGAAAAATTCAACAATTTTCCCGCAAAACCCCAAAAATCGCCTAAAATCCGTCCGTTTTTGACAATTTCGGACTAAAAATCGCACAAAACCTCAAAAATGTGCGAAAATCCGCTCGAAAATGCGGTTTTTCGGCAACATTCGTGCGGGGTAGGTGTTGGGTAATGGGCGGCGCGGATGCAAATGCAGGCGTGTTGGCTAGCCGTCGGGGTCGTTTTTGCTTTCGAGGCGGCGCTGGCGGAAGAATCCCTGGATCAGCGCCGCGCATTCCTCCTCGAGCACGCCGGTGATGACCTCCGCGCGGTGATTAAGCTCCGGCGTCTGCAAAATCTTGAACCGCGATAGCGCCCCGCCGCGCAAAGGATCGCTCATCCCCCACACCACCAGCGGAATCCGCGCCAGCACAATCGCCCCCGCGCACATCGCGCAGGGCTCTTTGGTCACATAAAGAATGCTGTCGGTCAGACGCCAGTCGCCGA
Source organism: Lentisphaerota bacterium (assembly GCA_012511885.1). GTDB lineage: Bacteria > Verrucomicrobiota > Kiritimatiellia > CAIQIC01 > Lenti-01 > JAAZFE01. The sequence continues at coordinate 3,628 of JAAZFE010000161.1, forward strand.
CGGCGGCCGCGGCCTGGGTAATCGCCAGGATTTCGGCATGCGCCGTTGGATCGTTCAGCGTGCGGGTCTGGTTCCAGGCCTTGCCAGCCAGCGTTTCGCCGTTGTAGATCACCGCGCCGACCGGCACCTCGCCGGCCTCGGCGGCCCGTTGCGCCTGCCGCAGGGCCAGACGCATGCGCGACTCATGCGCCGCCATCGGAACCGGCTCGTTCACAGTGGCGGCTCCTCGCCCAGAATCCAGCGCTTGTTGAACCAGAAATAGTTTTCCGGATTCGCCCGGATGGATTCCTCGAAGCGCGACATGATGTATTGCATGATCCGGCGGCGGTCCTCCTGCTCGTCCAGCGCCGGGTCCGACGTGATCCGCCCGGTGCCTTTCCACTCGAAGCGGGTCCAGCCGCGCCGCTCAACCACCCCCGTCAAAACCGGCACGCCGGTCTCGCGGGCAAACCGCGCGGCGCCCGCCGGCACCGCGGTGTCCGCGCCCAGAAATTTCACGGGCACGCCCCGAACCTTGGCGCGCACATCCGGCAGCAGCGCCAGCACCTGGCCCGCCATTAGCTTGGGCGCGATCTCCACCATCCCCCGGCTGCGGTTCTCGATGGCTTCCACCCCGGTGCTTTTGCGGATGCGGTTGATCCAGGCATCCATCAGCGGGTTTTTCTGCCGCCGCGCCAGGGTCATCAGGCGGAAGCCCTGCGAGTGCAGCGCGATGCCCGCCATCTCCCAGTTGCCCATGTGCGGCACGGCCACAATCACCCCGCGCCCGTCCTTCATGTTCTCGCGCGCCAGCTCGAGGGGGCTCAGGTCAATGCGCCGGGCCACCCACTCCGGGGTCATCCGCGGCAGGCGCATCCCTTCGGCCGCGGTAAACGCCAGATTGCGAAACGCCGTCCAGGCAATACGCTTCAGCTCGCGCTCGGGCAGCTCCGGCCCCAGCGCCTGGCGCAACCGCCGCAAGGTCCGCCGCTGCAAGCGCCCCCCCGGCCAAAACGCGAGCCGCGCGATGCCCCACGCCAGCGCCAGCGTCGCCCGGTGCGGCAAAAAACTCACCAGCGCCACCACCGTCCGGGCCGCTGCATATTCGATCACATGAGAAGTCCTCATGGCGTCTTCCCCCCGTCCGCCGCCTCGAGCAACACCCGAAAACCGACATCCCTGCCGCGATATCCTTCCGAAAACAGCTCGCGATGATCCACTCGCAGCCGGGCGGGATCGCTCTCGGACCACGCCCCGCCCCGCGCCACGCGAAAACTCTGCCCGGCGGGCGTTGCTTCCGCCGCGCACCACTCGTAGAGGTTGCCCGCCATGTCGTGCAGCCCGTATCCGTTCGGCCGATAGGCGCCCACGCGACCGGCCGGGCTGTCGGCATCAAACCGCGCCAGTTTGGCGGACTTCCCGCCCCAGCCCCAGGGATAGGGCGTCTCATCCAGCCCGCCGCGCGCGGCATGCTCCCACTCGGTTTCGGTGGGCAGCCGCGCGACGCATTGCAACCGCCGCCCCAGCCAACGCGTATAAGCCTCCGCCTCGGCATGGCGCACCTCGGCCACCGCCTGCCGCCGCATCCCCCGCCGCGCCCGGTACCCCCCCCGGCGCAGGCGCGCGACCTGCGCCGTCTCCGGAAAGTCCGGGACACCCTCCGCGTTCAAATATTGCGTGAACTCTTTCACGGTCACTTCATAGCGGCCCATCTGAAACGCCTGCACCTCGCCGCCGGACGCCTTCCCGGCCGGAATTCTGACCCAGGAGCCTTGCGCGCATCCCAGGCCCGCCAGCAGAATCATCGCCCCGCGCATGCCATTTCGAACCATGGCCGGGTTGTAGCGCATCCACCTTTGACATTCCATCACGAAATCTCCATACTGCCCCAAACATGGTCTCTTGGACTCGAAAGGTGGCAACATGATGGACAAGCCTAAAAAGAATTCCCGCGGCTGTGATGTGCTCTCCGGCATCTTCGGCATTCTCGCTTTGGGGCTCATCTTGGCGATTTTGATCGGCATCCCCATGCGCGGAATTGACGGCTGGCAGGGCTCGCCCTCCGAACTATCCGCGCTGCTCGCCACCGGCATCGGCCTCGCATATATCGTGCTGGCCGCCCTGCAGTGGATCATGCAAACACGCGCCCTTGCGGCCGATCTTCTCCCTGACAATCTGGCGCTCAGCGAACGCGCCGTGGCCGCCGAACAACTCGCCAACGTCAAGGGCAACACCCCCATTCATCAACAACTGCGCACGCTGCTTGGCGCCTGGTCCACCGGCGCTTCCGGCCCGCAGGTTGCCACCATGGCCGGCTATCAAATGCAGCGCATGCTCGGCCGGGTCATCGCCGAAACCGCCGCGATCCTCGCGCTCCTGGGCGCCACCGCCGGCTTTGAAGCGCCCCAGGTTCTGCTGACCCTCGGCACCGGCCTGATGGTGCTGCTCATGATTGTGGCCCTCGCCCGCGTCCAGCTCGCCCTGCGCGCGGCCGCCTATGTCGAGGCCAAGCTCCTCGCGCGCATCGGAAACGACACCCCGGCCGCGGCCGGTCTTGAATTTGCCCAGGCCGTCGGCGCGTCGGTCACCGATTCCACCGCCGCCCTCAGCCAGGCCCAGAGCGCGTTTGCCGCGCAACTCGCCAAAGTGCAGGAGGATACTTCCGCCCAACTCGTCAAGGCCCAGCAGGAAACCGCGGCGCTGCTCGCCAAGTCCCAGTCCGAGGCGGCCGGCCAGCTCGCCGCCACCCAGGGCCAGGTGGCCGAACAGCTCGCGCGCGTCACGAGCATCGCCGCCTCGATTGACAACGTCCTCAAACTGCAGCAGGCCGTGGACGGCACCCTCAAGGGCGTCACCGCCACCGAGGAATTCAAGTCCACCCTCATCGAGCTCAAGCGCCACCTGGCCGAGTCTGACGAACTGCTCCGCAAGGCCGCGCAGCCCCGGACCATCCGGCTGGTCGAGCAAGACAGCCAGTAGCCGGGCCCATGACCGCCCCCCGCCCCGCCCCCGGGTCCCTCGACGAACCGGGGGCGGCTGCGTCTCCGCTCCCCCCCGGCCTCTATGTGGTCGGCACCCCCATCGGCAACCTCGAAGACATCACCCTGCGCGCACTCCGCGTGCTGGCCGGCGCCCACCACATCCTGGCCGAGGACACCCGCCACACCCGCCGCCTGCTCCAGCGCCACGGACTGCGCACCCCGATGATCTCCTATCACAAGTTCAACGAACGCGCCCGCCGCGACGAAATCCTCGGACGCATCCGCGCCGGCGAAGCCCTCGCCCTGGTCACCGATGCCGGCATGCCCGGCCTGGCCGACCCCGGCGCCCGGGCCGTGGCCGCCTGCCGCGAGGCCGGCCTGCCGGTCACCGTCATTCCCGGCCCCTCGGCTCTCACCGCCGCCATCGCTCTCGCGGGCCTCGTCGAGCACACCGCTTTCCACTTCGAAGGCTTCCTCGATTCGCGCACCGCCGCCCGCCGCCGGCGGCTGCGCGAGCTGGCCGGCTTCCCCTCGCCCGTCGTTTTCTACGAATCACCCCACCGCATCGTCAAACTGCTCGACGAAATCGCCGAAGAACTCGCCCCCGCCCGTCGCCTGGTCATCGCCCGCGAACTCACCAAAAAATTCGAAGAGATTCTCACTGGCGTCGCCAGCGAGCTGCAGGCCCATTTCGCCGCCCGCCCCCCCCGGGGCGAATTCGTGGTCATCCTCCTGCCAGCCGTCGCGGATTGATCCCCCCCCCTCGTGCGCCGCCGCGCTCAGGACTCGCGTTCGAGATTGAAGCGGAACCACTCCTTCAGCGCCTCGCGCGCCTGCGCCGCGCGCGGACCTCTCCGCACCGGCAGGGCCTCCAGGCACTGCCGCGCCGCTTCGATGTAATCCTCCATCACCCGGCGCGCGCGCGCCCGGGCGCCGGTCTGCTCCATCGCGTCGCGCACCAACTGGCAGTCCGCCGTGGTCAGCTCCGTCTTCCCAAAAATATCGGCCAGCTCGAAACACAGGTCCCCATCCGCCATCGCGAACAGATAATGACGCAGCAAGGTCTTCTTGTCCTCGCGAATGTCGGATTCCGGCAGCTTGCCCAAAGCCCCCGCGCGGCCAAAAATGCCGAGTTCATCATCGCGCAACTGGAAGACCACTCCCAGCGTCTCGCCGGCCTCCTCCAGTTTTTTGAGGTCCGCCTTCGTCGCCCCCGCCAGGATGGCGCCGATCATCAGCGGCAATGAAAACGTATAGCGCCCGGTCTTGTACCGGTACAGCTTCAGGATCTGCTCGGCGGTGGGTTCGAGGTTCCGGCCGCCGTCGCTCTGGCGCACATCCTGCATCTGGGCCACCGCCACCCAGCACAATTCCTCCCCCGCAAACGCCACCACCCGCCGCGCCCGCGCCGCCATGGCCGCCGGCAGCTTGAGCGTGGCCAGCGCGTAAAAACCCAGATAAAACGCAATGTCGCCCGCGCAAATGCCCAGCGCCATCCCCTGATGCGCCGGCGCGACCGCCCCCGCTTTCGCCGCGGCCTCCTCATAACGGCGATGAATCGTCATGCCGCCGCGCCGCAGCACATCGCGATCCATGATGTCGTCATGAATCAGCAGGCCCGTCTGGAAAAACTCCATGGCCGCGCCCGCCCGGGTCAGCGCCCGGCCCATCGCGGCGTCCGGCGCCTTCGACGCGCACAGCTCATAGCCCAGCCACACCAGGGTCCCGCGGACCATCTTGCCCGCGCACCCGTATCCGCTCAAATGCCCGGTCAGTTCCTCGCCCATCGGGCTGATCCGGCTCAAGCGGGGCTCGTACGCATCCAAAATACCCCGGAGTTCCTTGAGCAAACCCGGCCTGACTCGCTGAATATAGTTGAGCATGGCCCGAAGCTACTTGATCCTTTCGCGAAAGACCAGCCACAAGGAATCCGCCGGCCCCCTTCCGTCGCGGGCGGCCGGTTTCTTGCCGTTTTGCATCCTGCGTCCTTGACCTGCCCCCCTCAAAAAGGAACAGTAGGGGCATAGAAAAGGAGTTGCCGCCATGAACGTCGCCATCCTTGGAGCCAGCAACAAGCCCGACCGCTATTCAAATCAGGCCCTGCGCCTGCTTGCCGAACACGGCCACACGGTCTATCCGGTCCATCCGGCCCTGGCCGACATCGAGGGCCACCGGGTTTACCGCACCCTGGCCGACATCCCCGATCCCATCGACACCATCACGCTCTACGTCTCGGCCGCGCTCTCCGGCAAGATGATCGAGGCCATCCTCGAGGCCAAACCCCGGCGGGTCATTTTCAACCCCGGCACCGAAAACCCCGAACTCGAACAACAACTCTCCGCCGCCGGCGTCGCCACCCCGCACGCCTGCACCCTGGTCATGCTGCGCACCGGCCAGTTCAGCTAATCCCATGAATCCGGTTTTTATCGCGTTCTCGCTCACCCTGCTGGCCGGCATGGCCACCGGCATCGGCAGCATCATCGCCTTTGCCGCCAGCCGCACCAACTTCCGCTTTCTCTCGGTGGCCGCGGGCTTCTCCGCGGGCGTCATGCTCTACGTCTCCTTTGTCGAAATCCTCGTCAAGGGGGGCGCGGCCCTCGCCCGGCACTATGGCCAGGCCACGGGCAACTGGCTCACGGCCGGCGCCTTCTTTGCCGGCATCCTGCTCATCGGACTCATCGACAACCTGATCCCCGCCGCCGAAAACCCGCACGAAGCCCACGCCGACTGCGAAGGATTGCCGCTGCGCGACAAGGACGGCGCCCCCTGCCCCGAAACAGATGCCGCCGACGGCCAACCGCTTCCCGCCCATGTCCACAGCCACTCCCACTCGAAGGACAAGCTGATGCGCACCGGCCTGTTCACCGCGCTGGCCATCGGGATCCACAACTTCCCCGAAGGCCTCGCCACATTCATGGCGGCCCTTCACGAGCCCTCGCTGGGCGTGGCCATTGCCATCGCCATCGCCCTGCACAACATCCCCGAGGGCATCAGCGTGTCCGTCCCCATCTTCTACGCCACGGGCAGCCGCCGCCGCGCCTTCATCTATTCCTTCCTCAGCGGCCTCGCCGAGCCGGTCGGCGCATTGATCGCCTACTTCATCCTGCGCCTGGTCATCGGATGTGAAGACTGCCTGTTCTCGGATAAAATCATGGGCTACCTCTTCGCGGGGGTCGCCGGCATCATGGTTTACATCAGCGTGGATGAGCTGATCCCCACCAGCCAGGCCTATGGCAAGGGGCACGACAGCATCTTCGGCCTGGTCGCCGGCATGGCCGTCATGGCTCTCAGCCTGCTCCTCATGCAATAGAGCAGGACCGCCCGAACCGCCCCGCGCGCCTATTCCGCCGGTCGCGCCTCGAGCACCCGTTCCGCCATGAGGCGGATCGCCCCCGCCCGGCGCGCCACCAGCGCCGCCGCGGCATCGCCCAGCCGGCGGCGCTCACCGGCGTCATCCAGCAGACGCAGCGCCGCCGCCTGAAACTCGGCGGCATCCGCCACCTGCACCCAGGCCCCCGCGTCGGCAAAATCCCGCGCGATGGCCGGAAAGTTCTCCATGTGCGGCCCCACAATGACCGGTTTGCCGTCCCGCGCCGGCTCGATGGGATTCTGCCCGCCCGTCTGTGTCAGGCTTTTGCCGACAAATACGGCATCCGCCACCGCGTAAAATCCGCGCAGCTCCCCGGTGGTATCCACCAGAAAAACGTCCGGCCGCTCCGCTGGCGCCGGGGCGTCGTCGGGCAGCAGGCTGCGCTGCGCCACCGAAAGGCCGCGCCCGGCCAGCACCGCCAGCACCGCTTCGCGTCGCTCGAAATGCCGCGGCACCAGCACCAGCATCAGCCGCGGATGCCGCTCGCGCGCCGCGATCAGCAGATCCGCCAGAATGGCCTCTTCGCCCTCCCAGGTGGAGCCCCCCACCAGAACCAAATCATCTTCCGCCACCCCCAGCTTGTCCAGCGCCGCCCGCGCCCGCGCGATGGCGGCGGGGGGCGTCGCCTCGATGTCATATTTCGCGCTGCCGGCAACCTCCACCTTCTCCACCGGCGCGCCCAGCGCCACCAGCCGGTCGCGGTCCCCGGCGCTTTGCACGCAGAACCAGTGAATCCGCGGTAGCAGCTCACGCGTAATAAATTTGATCCGCCGATACCCCCGGAACGAACGCTCCGATATGCGCCCGTTGATCATCACCGCCGGGATTCCCCGCTTCTTCGACATCCGGATCCAGTTGGGCCACATCTCGGCCTCCACCATCACCAGCATGGCCGGCCGGATGCGGCGCAACGCCCGCGCCATGATCCAGGGCACATCCACCGGAAAATACAATGTCACATCCGGCGGCCGCACCCGGGCCAGCGCCAGCGCGTGCCCCGTCGAAGTGTTGGTCGTCAGCACAAAACGGACCGATGGATCCCGGCGGCGGACTTCCTCCATGAACGAAAACGCCACCGCCAGCTCGCCCACGCTGACCGCCTGAATCCAGATCGGCCGCCCCGGCCCGGCCAGCAGCCCGCGCGCCTCCGGCGAATAGATGCCAAAACGCTGGCCGAAATTTCTCGCGTACCCCCCGCGCCGCAACATGCGCAGGATGTAATGCGGCAGCATAAACAGGAACACGATGGGAAACAGCAGATTGTAAAGCCACCAGATCAATTATGATCCCTCGATAAAATGAGAAATAAAGCCTCCGCAGCAACTGACAGTTGTGTACTGCAACCCATTGAGCGTTTTTACGCTTTCCCCGAGTTGAAGCTGACAAGTTTCTCCCATTGAATTGTGCCGTCAGGCGAGCAATACGCAGAGGAAAATTCGTGTGTGAAACGATTGATAACCTTTGCGTATTCTACTTCAAACGCTTCGTTTTTTTCCTTGGCTCGAAAACCGATAGGTTCAATCAAATCTGTATAGAGATCGTTATCATCGGACAGAAATTCCCAAAATTCCTGTCCACACAACTTTAAGTAATCTCCTTTGTCGGGATGGTTGTCCCGCCCATAGCAACAGCCATTGATGGCAACTACCTTTTGGTTTCGTACATTTGTGCCCAGCACCCGTTTGGCTCGTTTGAAATCATCCTTCATCTTGGCTATCTGGCGGCTGTTGCCCCAGTTAGGCCCAGACTTAATCGATACTAAGTAATGGATGCCATTCTTTTGAAGCTCTAGATCAATCCCTTCAGCAGCGGATTTTTTCCCTTGAAAGAAAATCTCGCTAATAAAAATGGCCAGCTCCTCTAAGAAACCACCAAATATCCCTTCTTCTTGGGAAGAAAGGTAAGCATCAAGAATACTTTTTACGAGATCGTGAGCGGTATTTTGATTTTTAGCCTTGAATAAATAAGGATTTTTGCGGGCAAGAATTTTATTCAGTTTCAGGTTTGACAGATTTTCTAATCTACGTTGATGGAAATCACTAATTCGGGGCTCTATGAATTTAACGATTTTACTTTTTTCGGCGGGTTTCATACGTCCCCTTTCCATCAAATAGCAAGGCTTCGTCTGGCTGGAGTTGTTCTGCTGCCATATCGGTATATTCTGGCAAAACATCAATTCCCACAGAATTGCGGCCTAACTCTTGGGCCACAATGCAAGTAGTTCCGCTGCCAACAAAAGGATCTAATACCCAATCGCCCTCAAGGGTGAATAGCTTGATAAACCATTCGGGAAGCGCATTGGGAAAAGCTGCGCTATGATTTCGATTGCCCGTTTCGGTGGCAAGATGGAGAACATTCGAAGGGTACGCTTTATCTCGCCCCACCCAGTTTGCAATGTTTTTTCCAAATCCGCTCCCTACTTGAGAGTCGAACCGAACCACATCATTTTTGCCAAGTTTCTTAAGTCGTGTCGCGGCCCACTGCCCCATGGGTACCATAACGCTTTCTTGATACATATTAAATTGACGATTCTTATTAAATTGCAAGCAACGTTCCCAAGCATCTCTGAAGCGATTCGGCCATTTGCCGGGATGGCAATTTTTCTTGTGCCATATAAACTCTTCTGTCCACAGCCAACCTTGTTGGCGTAATGCCAAAATGAGCTCGAGAACATACGTATGTCTCTCGCCTTTTTCTACCTTTTCCTTTATATTGAGTATGAACGTGCCAGTCGGTTTCAGCACTCGGAGGAACTGTTCGCTCTTTTTCAGAAACCATTCAACATACTCGTTAGGGGGTATTCCTCCATAAGTATTTTTGCGGCTATCCGCATAAGGAGGAGAGGTTACGATAAGGTCAAAAAAGTCGTCAGGATAATCCTTGAGGACAATTTCACAATCGCCAGTATGAATTTTATTCTCTTGCAGCCTCATACTCTCATACTACCCCATCCTGCACCGAAAAGAAATTGAAAAGCAGGGCGTGACAACTATCTTCAACCGGCTGTTGCCGTTACATCATCCCTTTGTTGATCTGCAAAATGGGCAGCAAAACCGCCAGCGCGATCAACGCCACAAAAATCCCCAGGGCCAGGGTCATGGCAATTTCAAGCGCCTGCACGCCGCGGGTCGCCAGACGGTCCCATCCCTGCTGAAAACGCGCCGCGGAGCTTTCAAGCATGCCGGGCAGATTGCCGCCGGCTTCGCCCGCCTGCACCCAGGACGCCAGCGTGGGATGCAGCGGCTGCATCCCGCGAATCACCTCGACCAGCGGCTTGCCCTCGCTCAGGGCCGCGGTTTCCCGCACCGCGCAATCCATCAGCCAGGCGCTGCCGGTGGCCCGCGCCGCCAACGGCACGCTCTCGACCAGACCCACCCCGCGCTCAAGCAACAGCCCCAGCACCCGCACAAAACGCAGGCTGACCAGGTTGCGCCAGCCCGCGCCCAGCACCGGCAGCGCGAACAGGCGGCGGTCCAGACGCGCCAGAAAGGCCCGGTCGTTGCGCAGGCGGCGGCGCGTCAGCACGCTGCCCGCCAGCAGCAGGGCCAGCGCCAGCAGCAGCGCCCAGCCTGCCAGCCGCCCCCCCCCCAGCAGCGCCCTGGTAATCCACGGCAACTCCTGGTTGGTCTGAAGCAGCAGCTCCTGCACCTTCGGCAGCATGAACACCATCACCCCCGCGCCGATCAGCAGCGCCAGCGCCACCACCACCGCCGGATAGATCAGGGCGGTCGTCAGCCGCTCGCGCAGCTTCTCCTGCTCCTCCAGGAAACCGGCCAGCCGCTCGAGCGCGGCATCCATGCCCCCCACCCGCTCGCCCACCTCGATGATCGCCCGCTCGAAAGCCGTAACCCGGCTCGAAGCCCCGGCCAGGGCGGCACTGAGCGGCTGACCCTCGCGCACCGCGTCGCGCACCGCGGCCAGCCGCGAGCGCGACCGGTCCAGCTCCGGCGCCTGCAAAATCAAATCCAGCGCCGGCACCAGCGCGATCCCCGACCCCAGCAGCACGGCCAGCTCGCGATAGAGCATCGCCCGGGCCTCGACGGGAAACGCCGCGCCGCGCAGGGTCCGCCGCGCGTCCGCCCCCCCCGCCGCGCGCACCTTCTCCGCCAAAATGCCGCGCGCGGCCAACCGCTTGCGGGCATCCTTCAAATCCAGCGCCTCGATCAGGCCGCTGCGCGCCCGTCCGGTCGAGTCAAAGCCCTGATACTCGAACGTGGTCATGCCGCGTCCATCCGGCTCACTTCCGCGTGGTGCCCGCGGAGCGCAAAACCTCGGCAACCGTGGTCGTGCCGGCCAGAATCTTGTCAACGCCGTCCGCCAGAATGTCGCGGCCGCCGTCTTCGGCGGCCCGCTGGCGCAGTTCCGCCGCCGGAGCCCCCGCCCGGATGGCCTCGGCCAGCGCCGGGCTGATCACCAGCAGTTCATAGATGCCCGTCCGGCCCTTGTAGCCCCCCAGGCAGTTGTCGCATCCCTCGGCGTGCGCCGTCCAGATGGACCGCCCCGCCAATTCCGGCCGGTCCAGCCCGGCCGCTTCATCCGCCGTCATGGCCGTTTCGCGCCGGCAATTCCGGCACAGGCAGCGCACCAGCCGCTGGGCCAGCACGGCCCGTCCGGATGCCGCCAGCAGATACGGCGCGATGCCCATGTCCACCATGCGGGTCACCGCGCTGGCCGCGTCGTTGGTGTGCAGCGTCGCGAACACCAGGTGGCCCGTCAGCGACGCGCGCACCACGATTTCAGCCGTCTCCAAATCACGGATTTCCCCCACCAGCACCACGTCCGGGTCCTGGCGCAAAATATGGCGCAGCCCCCGCGCGAAGGTCAGCCCGATCTTGGGATGCACCTGAATCTGGGCAATGTTGGGCAGTTGATACTCGATGGGGTCTTCGATGGTCAGCACATTGAGGTGCGCGGTGTCCAGTTCGCCCAGCGCCGCGTAAAGCGTCGTGGTCTTGCCGCTGCCGGTGGGCCCGGTCACCAGCACGATGCCGTTGGGCGCGCGCAGGATGTCGCGCAACTGCGCCAGGGTGCCCGGCGCCATGCCCAGCTCGTCCAGCGCGTAGCGGACGCTTTCGCGGTGCAGCAGGCGCAGGACAATGCGCTCGCCCTCGGCCACCGGCACGCTCGAGACGCGCACGTCAATTTCGCGCGCGCCCACCCGCACCCGGGCCACGCCGTCCTGCGGCAGACGCTTCTCCGCCAGGTCCAGGCGGGCCATCACCTTCAGCCGGGCGGTCAGCGCCTGCTCGAGATGACGCGGCGGGCTGGGCTGCTCGTAGAGCAGGCCGTCAATGCGGTAGCGCACCAGCAAACGATCCACAAAGGGTTCCACATGTATGTCCGAGGCGTCGCGCTTGACCGCCTCGAGCAGAATCATGTTCACATATTGAATGACCGGGGCATCCGCGCTGCTCACCAGAAGATCGTTGGTTTCACGGCGGGGGGCGGGCGCTTCCTCCCCAGGGGTGGCAGGCGGCGGCGGGGCGCCCGCGCGCTGGAAATAGCAGCGGTCAATCGCCCGCTGGACTTCGGCGGCGGGCGCCTGGACCCACTCCGCCTCGAGCCCCAGCAGCAGCGCCAGGTCCTCGAAGGCCTCGAGAGATGTCTCCGGCGAACCGGCCAGCAGAACCCGGCCATCGCGCCGGATGGGCAGCAGCCCCCGCCGCCGGGCCCAGTCCACCGCCACCGGCTCGATGAGGGCGGGGTCCAGCCACTCCTCTTCGATCCGCTCCAACCGGGGCAGGCCTGGCAGGGCGTCGCTCATTTTTGCTTGTCCGCTTTCGCTTTCTTGCGGGCCGCGCGTTTCTCCTTGGCGGCCGCCTCGCGCAGGCGGGCGGCCTCCGCGGCCGCCGACGGCTCATCCAGCGTCCGGGTCGCGCCCGGCAGGCTGGCGGCCCGCTCGAGGCGCTCCCTTTCCTTCTCGGCCATCTTCATGTCGGTCACAATGCGCGGGGTCACGAAAATCAACAGATTGGTCCGCTTCTTGGCGGTGCTGCTCGAACGGAACAACGCGCCCAGGAACGGAATGTCGCCCAGCAGCGGCACCTTGGTCACCAGCTTGGCGGTGTCTTCGCGGATCAGCCCGCTCAGAATCACGGTGGCCCGGTCGGGCACCGTCACCGTGGTCTGCACTTCGCGCTTGGCGATGGTCGGCGTATATTTCATCGCCTCGCTGCTGTCCTCCACCACCGACTCGATGCTCGGGTGCAAATCCAGGCGGATTTCGCGGTCCGGATTCACCTGCGGCGTCAACTTCAGTTTGATGCCCACATCCATCCGCTCGATGTTCTGGATAAAGTCGCGGTCCGAACCCGAACCTTCCACCGACGACTTCAGGATGGGAATGTTCTCCACCACGCTGACCGACGCCTCCAGATTGTTCTGCGCCCAGAGCGGAATGTTCGAAAGAATCTTGAGATCCCGCTTGCCGGCCACCGCCTTCAAATAGAGGGGGATTTGATTGTATTCGACGCCATCCGGCCCGGTGAACGTGCCGCTCAGAATGCCCAGGGCCAGCCCCTGCGGGAATGTCCCGGTCGTGAGCAGATTCATCATCGAATCGTTGTCGCCGTAGCGCGTGCGCCCGAAGCCGCCGGTGCCCTCGCCCTCGGGCTGGTCCAACCCGAACCACTCGACGCCCAGATCCATCCCCTCCTCGAGGTTCACCTCCGCGATCAGCACCTCGACCAGCACCTGCTGGGGCACGATATCCAGCCGCTCGACCAGCCGCCGCACATATTCAAAATCCTGCGGCGACGCGTCCACCAGCAGCGCGTTGTTGGGGATGCTCGGCTCGATGGCAATGCTCCGCCGCCCGGTCTCCCCTTCGCCGCCCTTGCCCAGCAGCGCGTTCAGGCTCTTCGACGCGTCCTCCGCCGAAAGATATTTCAGAAAAATCGCGTTGAGCCGCCCGAAACCGTGCGGGCTTTCCACATCCATCTTTTCAATGATGCGCCGGGTCTCGCTGATCTGCGACGGCATGCCCACCAGAATCAGGCTGTTGGCTTCGGGCACCTCGACCACCGTAAAGTCCGTGGGCAGCGCCCCCGTGCCCCCGGCCACCTGCTGGAAGTGGCGGTGCACCTTGTTCGCGGCGCTGTCGGTGGCCCCAAACGTCGCGCGCAACTGGCGGGCCACCTCCTCGGCGCTGGCATGTTTCAGCTCGACTACTTCAATAGAGCTGCCCGCCCCGGGCTGGTCCAGCTCGGCAACCAGCTTCTCCAGCCATTCGATGTTCCCCGCCGTATCCGTCACCACCAAATGGTTGCCCGGCGCGAACACCTCGAGCGCCCCCTCGCGCCCGCCGCGCACCAGCGGCTCGAAACTCTTTTTGACGTCGGCCGCGTTGACATGGTGCAGGGCGATAATCTTGGTCACCAGCCCGCCGTCCTCGCCGGAACCCATCGGCAGGGCTGGCGCACCCGGCAGCGGCACCACCCGGTGAACCCCCTTGCGCTCGACCACCGTATAGCCGATGCCCTCGAGCATCACCACAAACAGCGGATACAGCTCCTCGATGGGCACCTCGCCCTGCGTCATGATCGTGACCTTCCCCTGCACCTCCCCCGGCACCACAAAGGTCCTGCCCGTATGTTGCCCGACAATTTCCGCAATGCGGTGGATGTCCGCGTCGGCATAGTTGAAGTCCACCCGGCGTCCGGATGGCTCCGCGGCGCCGGCGCCGGCTGGCAGCAGCAGGCCCAGGCCAAGCATGACAAGCAGCCCGCAACCCGCGCGCCGGATTCTGGTGTTGGTTTTCATCGCGCAATACCCCGTTCACTCGAGCGAATAAAGTCCGCGAACGCCTCAACCTCGGGCAGGGGCGGCGCCTCGGCGGCAATCCGCTCCAGCGCCCTGGCTATCGTCAAGTCGCTGCGATACACAATTCGATACACCTGCTTGAGGGCCTCCTGCGCCTCCGCGGACACCCCCTTGCGTTTCAGCCCCACCTTGTTGAGGCCATAGACCCTCAAGGGCACGCCGTCGGCCATCATATAGGGCGGCACATCCTTCACCACCTTGGCCGCGCCGCCCACAATGCACATCCGCCCGATCCGCACAAACTGATGCACCCCCGTCAAGCCGCCCACAATCGCGTCGTCCTCCACCAGCACATGCCCCGCCAGAGTGGACGCGTTGGCCATGATGACCCGGTCGCCCAAAATGCAGTCGTGCGCGATGTGGCAATAGGCCATGACCAGGCAGTCCGCCCCCACCCGCGTCTCGTCGCCGTCAAACGTGGCGCAGCTCAGCGTGGCATATTCGCGGATGACGGTGTTGGCGCCCACCACCAGGCGCGGGTTGCCCCCCTTGTACTTCAAATCCTGGGTGCGCACCCCCACGCTGGCAAACGGCCAGACCTCGCAGCCCGCGCCCAGCGTGGTGTGCCCCTCCACATTCACGTGCGAACGCAGCCTCACCCCGTCGCCGAGGGTCACATCCGCGCCCACCGTGCAAAACGGCCCCACGTTCACCCCCGCGCCCAGCTTGGCGTCAGGATGCACCAGGGCCTGCGGATGAATGCCCACACCCACGCCTACCGGCCTCCAAACAGCATCTCCGCCTGACAGGCCACCTGCCCGTCCACCAGCACCCGGCCCGACATCCGCGCCGCCGCCTGGCGCATCTGCAACAGCTTGACCTCCAGCCGCAACTGGTCGCCCGGAACCACCAAACGGCGGAACTTGGCCTTGTCCACCGCCATGAAGAAGGCCAGTTGGCCGTCTCGCCCCATCAACTTGTTCAGCAGCACCCCACTCGTCTGCGCCAGCGCCTCGAGCTGCAACACCCCCGGAAACACCGGCATCCCTGGAAAATGTCCCTGAAAACAGGGCTCATTCATTGTCACATTCTTAATGCCCACAATCCAATCCTCGTGGTTGCATTCCACAATGCGGTCCACCAGCAAAAAAGGATACCGATGCGGCAAAATCTTCAGGATATCTTCGGTTGTATATATGGATTCCATCACCTCTGCCTCCACAACCAAAGCACTCTAGCACCCCGCAACGCTCGGGCACAAACCCCAAAACGGCCCGGCCGGCCGCCGGCCGCGCGCGCCGGGACATCCAACCAACCTGCATGCTTTGGCAAAAAGCACATGGTGGACGAGAGGGGACTCGAACCCCTACCCCTTGCGGGATCAGATCCTAAGTCTGACGCGTCTGCCATTCCGCCACCCGTCCGTACTTGACCGTATTAGAGAGTGCCGCCGCCCGAAGATCAAGCGGATACGCCATGTTGCAAGTCACTTTTGCCTCTTTAGCCTGCAAATTCTCGCGACAAGCCGGACCCCGTGCGGACAGCCGGGTTTCAAACCGGCCTACCCTGGATAATTCACGCTACATCAGCGACAACGCGTCCACGTTCACGCTGATCGTCACCCCCCGCGGCGGGCGGTATCCGCGCAAAAACTCCCGCAGCAGCGGCACATAATCCCGCGTGGCGGGCGCCCGCAGCACGCATTGCACGCGGTAATACCCCTTGGCCTTGGCCAGCGGCGCGGGCATGGGCCCCGTCATGTTCACCGTGGCCGGCAGGCGCGCGGCCAGCTGCTCCGCCACCTGGTTCGCGCAATCCGTCACCGCCTTCTCCACCTGGCCGCGGAACAGCACCGTGCTCAGCCGCGTGAACGGCGGATAGCCCAGCTCCCGGCGCATGTCAATTTCCTGGTCATAGAACGTCATGAAATCCGCGCGGCGCGCGCACTGCACCGCCGGATGGAAGGGCGTATAGGTCTGCATGAGCACCTCGCCGGGAATCTCCCCGCGGCCCGCCCGCCCCGCCACCTGGGTCAGCAGTTGAAACGTGCGCTCCGCCGACCGGAAATCCGGCACCAGCAGGCTCAAGTCGGCCAAAATCACCCCCACCAACGTCACATTGGGATAATCCAGCCCCTTCGCAATCATCTGCGTGCCCACCAGGATGTCAATGTTCCCCCGCCGGAAACGCTCGAGAATTTCGCCGTGCGAGTTCTTCGGGCCGGTGGTGTCGGAATCCATCCGCTCGATCCGCGCCTTGGGAAACAACTGACGGACCGCGTTCTCGACGCGCTGCGTGCCCACGCCGGTCATCTTGATGTTGCCGGCCTTGCATTCGGCATTGGCGCACCGCTCCGGCGCGGCCGCCTCCCGCCCGCACACATGGCACAGCACCCGGTCCCTATGCCGGTGATAGGTCATCTTGATGCTGCAATTCGGGCAGGTTTCCACATGGCCGCACACCGGGCACATGATGGTGGTGGCAAAACCCCGCCGGTTCAAAAACAGCAGCGTCTGCTCGGCCCGGTCCAGCCGCAGGCGGATCGCCTCGATCAGCGGTTGCGACAGCAGGTGGGCGCGCCCCGCCTTTTCCGCTTCAATGCGCATGTCCACCACGCGCACGTCCGGCATCAGGCAGTGGTCCACCCGCCGGGTCAGGCGGGTCAGCCGGTATTTGCCCGTTTGGGTGTTGCGAAAGGACTCGAGCGACGGCGTCGCGCTGCCCAGCACCACCGCGCAACCCTCCATGCTGCCGCGCATCACCGCCACATCCCGCGCGTGATAGCGCGGCGCTTCGTCCTGCTTGTAGGCCGGCTCGTGCTCCTCATCCACCACCAGCAGCCCCAGCGGGCGCACCGGCGCGAACAGCGCGCTGCGCGCCCCCACCACCACCCTGGCCTCCCCCGAAGCAATCCGCATCCACTCGTCGTGGCGCTCCCCGTCCGACAAATGGCTGTGCAGCACCGCCACCGTCTCGCCGAAACGCCCGCGGAACCGCTCCATGGCCTGGGGTGTCAGCGATATTTCCGGAACCAGCGCGATGGCCCCCCGTCCCGCTTTGAGCGCCAGCTCGATGGCCGCCAAATACACCTCGGTCTTGCCGCTGCCCGTCACCCCGTGCACCAGCACCACGCCGGGCGCCGCCGCCTCCATCTCCTTCTTCACCGCTGCCAGCGCTTCGACCTGCTCCTCCGTAAGCGGCGGGGGCGTCGTCGGCAAAATCCTCATCTGGCTTGGCGGCTCACGCCGCACCACCTCCCTGGTCACCTCGATCCAGCCGCGCTTTTCAAGACCCCGCAGCCCCGCCAACGAGACACCCGTCCTGGCCTCAAGCATCGCCGCCGTGCATTCGCTCATCACTTTTAGCGTGCTCCAGGCCGCCGCCTGCTTCGGCGCCCGCCGTGCCAGCGCCACCTCCTCGTCAGGCGTTGGGGTCACGCCCGGCTTCACCCGGGCCGTCCATTGCGCCTTGTGCCGGGCCCCCTCGCGCCGCACGGCCGCCGGCAGAATTGCCGCAATGGCGCTCTCGAAAGGCGCGGCATAATAGCCCGCCATCCAGCGGGCCAAACGCAGCATCGGCTCATCGAAAAGCGCCGGACCCTCCTCGACCGCCTCGATCTCCTTCAATTCCGGAAACAACGATGTCTCCGCAAGCCCCGTCACAAAACCCCGCGTCCGCCGCCGGCCAAAAGGAATCCGCACAATATTCCCCACCCCCACCCGCCCCAGCAGATGCGCCGGAATCCGATAATCAAACTCCCGGTCCAGCGCGAGACCGGTCACAACGTTGGCAACCCGGGCGCTCACCCCCCTCCCCCGCTCACATCCCCTTCGTCAGGTAAATCACCATCCAGAAAATCCACAAGATCATCACGGCTGACAGAAAAGAGTTCATACCCTCACTATCCCATATCCCCGCCCGTTTGCAAAGCCGCCCCCCCGCCTATAACAGCAGACACCCGCCCCCCCGCGCTCCCCCTTCCACCTTCCACTTTCCACCTGACACCACTCCCCCCCCGCCCTTTGATCGGTTTTCTGTAGCCGGTCTCGATGAGGCCGGGCCTTCCATCCTCCAACCCCCAAAAAACCAAAAAAACGCCCATTTCCGTTCATTTTCACGCCTTTTTCCCATTTTTTACGCCTTTTTCTGTCCATTCCGTCCATTTCCCACCGTTTTCGAGAGCTGCCGGCTGTTCCCAGGCGCCTCAACGCCCAAAAACGTCTCGTTTTTGCTTCTGTTTCCGCTGCGCAGCAGCG
>JAAZFE010000003.1 GCA_012511885.1 Lentisphaerota bacterium
CGGGAAGCCTGCCCTGGCAAGGGCTGACATCCCCGCGAGTTTGTAGTCCCGCCTTCAGGCGGCATGTCCCGATCGTTCCGCCTGAAGGCGGGACTACGAACCGGTCATTCCGGAGGCGGGGCAACGCTTTGATTCATTCGGCAACCAAACAGGGCGATAGCCGCCAACGGAAGCGGCAGCCAGCGGAGGAAAACAACTTACAGAATCCGCCATGTCCCTTTCGATGTCGCGCCCCCCAAAAAGTGCCAAAGCAATTTCCGCAAAATCCACCAAAACCCCATCGAGGTCAGGAAGTCTGAAATTGCAGCCGGGGTCGGCGACCCCGGTTTGTTCAGCACCATTATCCGGCATGCCGGATGAATCATGGCCGGATTAATCATCTGCCTGGCGCAGGGCATAGCGTCCCGGGGCGGTTTTGCGCACATCGGGATCGCTGTCGAGCATGACGCGGAGGGTTCCGCTGCCCCGGCCACATTCCGGCTGGACCAGCCGGTTGAATGTAGCAGTCAGTTGGCGCAGGGAGACCTCGTCGCCGCCGCCGGCCATGATGTCCCGCAGACAGGCGGGGCCGTGGAGGGGGAGAAGGCCGGCGCGGTCGCCGAGCGTCACCAGACTGTCGGGCAGATAGCGGGCCAACACACGCAGAGCTTCCACGATGTTCTTCCTGCCCCCCATGCCGGGCGGCAGGGGCAGCTCGCGGGCCAGATCGTGGAGGCTGACCAGGGTGACGGATGCTTCCAAATGGCGGCGCAGGGCTGAGACCAGGGCATCGAGTTCCTCGTGGGAGCAGAGGCAGAAGTAATGTTCGGCAACCGTGATCCGCCCGGGCATGAGATCGTTGAGCAGGAGCCAGACGCCGGCCGGCGCGAGGTCGCCCCACATGGCGCTGTCTTTGGTCAGGACAAGCTGAGCGGCCTCGACAACGCCGCCGAACTTCTTGAGGGTTTTTTCGGCGGCGCGATAGAAGGGCTCGGCGGCCTGCAGCGGGATGGTCTGGCGCAGGCTGTGGAGGGTTTGGTTGAGCAGTTGGCGGATGCGTTCGCCGGAGAGGTCCAGTTGCCGTCCGGTGCCGCGCAGGGTGGAGCGGTAGAGCACGAGACCGGTGGCGTGGCTGGTGAGCCGGTAGTGGGCGCGGAGCAACTCGACCGGGCGGGGGGGGAGGAAGAGGTTCAGCCATTCGCCGAAATGGAGGCGGGGGGGGCGGCCGGTCTCGAGGCCCCGGCACCAGGCCGCGACGCGCTGGGCCAGGGCGAGATGTTCGTCATCGAGCGTGCCGGGGGGGAGGGTATCCAGGCGTTCAAGATCGCCGAGGCGCTCGAAGCCGTTTCGCTTCAGGGTTGCCACCATGCGTTTCGGCAAGCCGCCGACCTCCAAGGGCGCTCGCGTGCAGCTTGGCTGGGCCGGGCTGACTGGGCGGGGGCTCACAGATTGGGGCGGGTCGAGGAGGCGAGCAGCTCATCATATTCGGTGGCGGTCAACAGGCCGCGGGCCAAAACCAGTTCGCGAAGGGTTTGGCCGGTCGCGAGAGCCTCTTTGGCCAGCTCGGCAGCCCGGTCGTAGCCCAGACGCCGGTTGAGCAGCGTGGCCAGACCGGCGCTGCGTTCGAGATTTTGGCGGCAGACGGTCTGGTTGGCCTCGATGCCGGCGACGCACCGTTCGGCCAGGAGCTTCGCCGCGGCGGCGAGCAATTGGGCGGCTTCGAGCGTATTGGCGGCAATGAGCGGCATGTGGGTGTTGAGTTCGAGCTGGCCCGCTCCGCAGGCCAGGGCCACGGCGTAGTCGAGTCCCTGCACCTGGATGCAAACCATGTTGACCGCTTCGGCCACGGACGGATTGACCTTGCCGGGCATGATGCTGGAGCCGGGTTCGACGGCCGGCAGGCGGATTTCGGCCAGACCGGTGTTGGGGCCGGAGCTGAGCAAGCGCAGATTGTTGGTGATTTGCTGGATATCGAGCGCGCAAGAGCGGAAAGCCGCCGACACATGGGCAAAATCGGTCATGAACTGGGTGGCCGCGATGCCGTCGGGGGCGGTTCGGAACGAACCGTCTGTTTCGCGGTTGAGAGCGGCGATGATGCTGTCGCGGAATTGGGGCGGGGTGTTGATGCCGGTGCCGACCGCGTTGCCGCCCGCGCCCAGCTCCAGCAGGCAGTCGGCGGCTTGGAGCACGCGCCGGATATCGGCTTGGATGGCTTGCGCCCAGGCGGCAAATTCCTGCCCCAGGGTGATGGGGACGGCATCCTGCAAGTGGGTACGCGCGGCCTTCATGATGCCGGCGAACTCGGCGGCTTTGGCCGCAATCGCCTGCTCGAGGGAGGTCAGCCCGGCCACCAACTTTTGAGTCTGATTCCACAGGGCGATTTTGGCGCCGGAGGGGAAGCAGTTGTTGGTGGATTGGCCCATATTGACATCGTCGTTGGGATGCACGGGGGCTTTGTCGCCGCGCCGACCGCCCAGGGCTTCATTGGCCAGGCCGGCCAGCACCTCGTTGAGATTCATGTGCGAGGACGTGCCCGAGCCGGCTTGATAGGTGTCAATGAGAAACTGGTCGTTGTGCGCGCCGGTGAGGACCGCGCGGCAGGCGTTGACGATGGCATCGGCTTTGTCTTCGGCCAGCAGACCCAGTTGGGCGTTGGCCTGGGCGCAGGCCAGTTTGAGGCGGGCCATGCCGTGGATGATCTCGATGGGCAGGGGAACGCCGGAGAGCCGGAAGGTTTCCAGCGAGCGCGAGGTGTGCGCGCCGTAGAGGGCCTCGAGGGGAACTTCGCGCGGGCCCAGCGAGTCATGGTCGGTTCGGGTGCGGCCAGAGGTAGTCATGATGAAGTTGAGAATAACCTTGGGCGGCGGTTCTGACAAGCGCGCTGAGCCACGCATGAAACTTGATTTCGACGAGCTGATCTGATTCCCTGCGTCATTCGTTTGGGAAAGAGGGTTCATGAGTTCTGCCGTCATACAACAGGAATTGGAAAACCGGGTGCTGGCCCTGCTCGAGCCGGGCGGGGGGGGGGCGCAGGCTTGGCTGGAAGTGCTCGACCAGGCTCGCGAAGCGGGCCTGCCCGAGGCCTTCAAGGATTGGCTGGACATGGCCCATGAGGCTCTGGGGCAGGCGGAGGATGTGGACGGGGCGATCCATCTGCTGGCCTGGCGCGCGGTGCATATGCCGCCGGAAATGATGACCGGCAAGGAATGGCTGCGGTTGGCGGAATCGGTGGCGGGGGCCGATGCCACGTTGCGCACGCTGGTGCAGGAGGCGGGGTTTGGCCAGCCGCTGGCCGCGCGGGAGTGCGTCCGCCGGCTGCGGTTGCTGCGTTCGCTCAAGCCGGGCACGATTTGCCTGACGCGCGCCTGGGGACTGGGTGTCGTGCGCGACATGGACATCCTCTACAAGAAGGTGATTATTGATTTTCGCGGCCGCCCCGGTCATGGCCTGGCCATGAAGGTTGCGGCGGAGACGCTGGAGCTGCTGAAGGATGACCACCTTCTGGCGCGGTGGTACCGCGAGCGCGAGGTCATTCGCCAGATGGTGCAGGACGCGCCGACCGATGTGGCCCGGCTGGCCCTGGCGAGCCTGGGGCCGATGTCGCCCGCGATATTGCAGGAACGTCTGATCCATTACGGCCTGGTGGATGCCGCCGACTGGAAACGGTTTTGGGAGGCCGCGCGCAAGGGGCTCAAAGCCGATCCAACCGTGGCTTTTCCCGCCAAGCGCACGGAACCGATTCATTTGCTGGACCGGCCCATGGGTTACGACGATGCCTGGTTCGACCGGTTGGGGGCGGAACGTGATGTGGCAACCATTTTGGGGCTGGTTCGCGAATGGATTGAGAACCCGGCAAAACCGGATCCGGTTGCTCCGGCATGGCGGGCCGTGCTGGCGAATCGTTTGGCTTTTGTCATTCAGGCGAGCGGGCAGCAGCAACCGGGCCAACGGTTGCTGGCAGCTCTTCTGGCCCATCGGCTCGGACTGACGGCCGACGAATGCAATTGGCCGGCCGCCGCGGATGATTTTTTGGATTCCGCCGCGCTGTTGCCGCTTCTGAACGACCTGAAGGCCCAGGAACGGCGCGCGGCGTTGGAATTTCTCTGGAGTCGCAACGGGGAAGCCGTGAAAGCCGGCCTTCTGGAGCATCTGACCGCTTTTACTTTCCCAGTGTTACAGGATGCGCTGGCCTGGTTGCTGCAGCAGGACGCCGGGCGGGCCTGCGGGGAGATTTTCGCCGAGGCTTGCCGAATGCTGACCATCCGTCAGGACATGCTGCTTTGGGTGATGCGCAATCCGGAGACGGCGGCGGCTTGGGGGCTGCCTCCGCTGACGGTTTTGGCGCCTCGCATCGTGGATGAACTGGAACAGGATTACACCCACGAGGATCTCAAAACCCAAAAGCTGTTGCGCAAGCAATTTCTTGAGCCCGACATGCTGCAAACCATCTTGGGGGGTATGTCGCCGGGACAGCAAAGCGACTATTTCCGCCGTTTGGGGCAGTCCGCGGCCTGGAGCGGGCTGGACCGGCGCGCGATGCAGGCCCGGGTCCTCAAGCTGTTCCCGCATTTGCAAAGCGTGATCGGCGACGAGGACGTGACCCAAGCCCGGGTGGTTCAGGGTGGGTTGACCTCTCAGCGGAGCTATCGCGAATTGCAGGAAAAATTGCACAAGCTGGTTCATGAAGAAATCCCGGCCAACTCGAAGGAAATCGCGGTGGCGCGCAGCTATGGCGATTTGAGCGAAAACTTCGAATACAAGGCTGCCAAAGACATGCAGCGGGTGCTGATGGCCCGTCAGGCGGAACTGGAAGAGCTGGCGGCCCGGGTGCGGCCCACGGATTTCGCGGATACGCCGGTGGATGTGGCCGGGATCGGCACGACGGTCGAGCTGGCCTATCTGGACGGTCGCACCGAGCAGTATCACATTTTGGGCGAGCTGGACCAGTTCCCCGAGCGGCGGATCATGTCCTCGAGCGCCCGGCTGGCCAAGGCCTTGCTGGGCAAGGGCCCCGGCGACACCGCCATGGTGCCGGGGGATGAAGGAGGGGAGGCGGAGTGCCGCATCGTGAATGTGATGCCGTTGCCGGCGGATATTGTCGAATGGGCGCGCTGAGATGAGCTGGCAGCGGAATTTGAACCGGTATTTGTCGCACGAGGCCACGCCGCTGGTGCAGTTTATCAAGTACAGCGTCGCGGGGGGCATTGCGACGGCCGTGCATATTGTGGCGTTCTTTTTGGCGGGATTTTTCCTGTTTCCCTGCGTGACGGCCGAAGACCCGCTCATGAAGCTGCTCGCCGCGCTGTTCGGCGTGTCGGCGCCGGTGGTCGAAGAGGTGCTGCGCGCCCGCTACGCGATCTATGCCAACACGATGGCTTTTATCGTTTCGAACGTGGTGTGCTACATCATCAACCGGCTATTTGTGTTCCGGCCGGGCCGCCATCATGTCATCGTTGAATTCCTGCTCTTTTTGGCGGTTTCGGCCATCAGCATGGTGGTGGGGGCCAGCCTGATGGGGGTATTGATCAAGCAATTCGGTCTGCAGACCACCTATGCTTTTGGAGCGAACATTTTCAGCTCCCTCGCGATCAATTACATCCTGCGAAAATTCCTGGTGTTCAAGGGCTGATACTCCATTCCATTCTCTTCACGGGTGAATTGGATTGTCAGGGGATGGGGAAGGGCGTAGGGTGGCGGGCATGCAACGGGTGAGCGTGGCCACGGGGTTGGATTACCGTCAGCGAGTGTGCCGGGCGATGGATTTTATCCACGCTCATCTGCACCGCGAGCTGTCTCTGGAGGAAATCGCCCGGGCGGCCAGTTTTTCCGCGTTTCATTTTCACCGGATATTTTCCGCAGTGACGGGGGAGACCGTATTCGGATTCGTGAGGCGGCTGCGCCTGGAGCGGGCGGCCAATCAGTTGTTGGGGCGTCCGCAAAGCGACATCACGAGCATTGCGCTGGACAACGGGTTTTCCAGTTCACAAAACTTCGCCAAGGCCTTCCGGGCGCATTTCGGCTGCTCGCCGTCGGCGTTTCGACGCCGCAAGGACGGAAACAAAATGAGCAAGGAGCGACAAGCCGATTCGCTGCGTTTGATGCAGGATGCGGGGCAGGTGGAGAGGACTTCACCGCAACCCGAAAGGAAATGGACGATGCAGAAACGAGAAGTGAAGAACATGCCGTTGTGGCATGTGGCGTATATGCGGCGGTTGGGGCCGTATGGCAAGGCGACCTGCGAGGCCGCGTTCCGCGAGTTGATGCGTTGGGCGGGGCCGCGGCAGTTGCTGGGCCAGGGGCCGATGCTGGGCATCTATTGGGACAATCCCGAGGTGACCGCGCCGGCCAACTGCCGGGTGGATGCCTGTCTGGTTGTGCCAGAGGGAACCCGGGTGGAGCCGCCGGTGGCACTCCAGGATGTGCCGGGCGGGCCGCATCTGGTGTGTGAATTCAACCTGCCACCGACCGACTTTACGGCCGCATGGACGGATGCCTTCCAATATCTGGTTCAACAAGGGTATGAATGCGCGGAGCGGCCCTGCTATGAATTGTATTACGACGATTGTTCCGGCGCGACGTGCCGGTTCGATATTTGTATCCCGCTCCTCCCGCCTGAATAATTCATCAACATGGATGAAAAACTCATCGCTCATTGCGGAAAATCATCAAAAAGTGGCTGAAAATTTGGAAAAACAAGGTAAAATTGGTCCAAAACCGCCTAAAAACGGACAAAAACAGAGATATTAATGCCAAAAGTTCTGATTTGTCTCTATTTATGAGGTTTCAGTCATAAATTTTTCACACACCAACTATTTTCGATAAAAACTTTGAAAAATGATCGGTTTGGCTATTCCCACATATAATTATATGTGGAAAAACTGATATGATCTGATTTGCTTGGTATATGTGGGGAAATAGTTTGGGAGAAATGGATAAAAAGATAAAAAGTAAGTTGGGCACAAAATTGGGACTAAGATAGCCAAGGAGATAAATTATTTGCAATTTTCTTGAAAAATGATCCAAGTAACGCTAAATATTGCTAAAATTTAAAAAAAAATAAAGGTAAAATAGCCTAAAACCGCCTAAAAACGGGCAAACACAAGGATATTTATGCCAAAATCTTCGATTTAGCTATTTATGTGATTATATTCTAAAATTCTTTATTGACCAACTATTATCGACAAAAAATATTGAAAAATGATCGGTTTGGCTATTCCCACATATAATTATATGTGGAAAAACTGATATGATCTAATTTGCTTGGTATATGTGGGAAAATAGTTTGGGAGACATGGATTAAAAGATAAAATAGTCCGTTGGGTACAAAATTGGGACTAAGATAGCCAAGGATAGAAAATATTTGTAATTTCTTTGAAAAATGCTCTGAATAACGCAAGATATTGCTAAAAATTGATGTTTTTCACGAATTTTTGGGTGAAAAACGTCGAAAATTGGGTTCTTCGCAAAATTTTATAGTTTCTTCACCAAAACCACCGCCCGCCTCCACTCCGCTCCGACGAGTTTTGGGTGAGCCCATTCTCGCGGAGCGGAGGGCGGGGCAAGCCAAATGAGCGTGCTATGCAAGGGTTTTCTAAGAATTGATCCCGGTTGAGAATCTTTGAGGCGTGAACAGCAAAGGTTCTCATGGCTGGAAGGCTCAAACTCAAGGTTTCCATAAAATTCTACGAAGAGCCGAAAATTGGCTGAAAAAGCCGATTTTTGCGTGATTTGGAGAGAATCAGGCGGGGGTGGTGAGTTTGAGTCCGATGATGCCGGCGATGATGAGGAGTGCGCTGAGGAGTCGGGCGGGGGTGGCGGGTTCGCCGAAGAGGAGGATGCCGAGGATGACGGTGCCGACGGCGCCGATGCCGACCCAAACGACGTAGGCGCTGCCGACGGGCAGGGTTTTGAGGGCGACGCCAAGAAGCCAGAGTCCAACGGCCATGGAGACGACGGTCCAGACGGTGGGCCACAGGCGGGTGAAGCCATCGGTGTATTTGAGGCCGATGGCCCAGCCGGTTTCGAAAAGTCCCGCAATTGCCAAGATGATCCAAGCCATGATGTTCTCCAAGAGCGCGTTCCCGTGAATCGGGAAAGCGGAATAGGCTTGCCACAGGCGGCGGGGTTTGGCTAGTCTATTGATGGTTGTTTTGCCGGGCAGGGCCCGAAAACGTCCGTTTTCTTTTCGTTATGGTGATTGAATTGACACGCGATGGGTGTATGAAAAATCTGGTTCGCGCCGGGCAGACCGGCGGTGAGGTGTTCGCGCAGCGGTGAGCGCCGGAGCGATGGCTTTGGGCGCGGGCGGGCCGCTGGGCGTAGCGCTGGTGGCGCTGGCTTTGCTGGCGTTTAGCGGTTTGGGGGCGTGGCTGGCGGGGGGGCGGTCGGAGCGGGGTTCGGTGTGGTTGGGCGCGGGGGGGGCGGTGGCGGCTTGCGGGTTGGGATTGCTGGCGTCCGTGCGGGCTTTGTGGGTGTCGGGCGAATGCCTGTTGTCCGCGCCGTGGCGGATTCCGTATGGCGAATTCCAGGTGGGGCTGGATCCGTTGAGTTCGTTTTTTTTGATTCCGCTTTTTCTGCTGTCGGGGGTGGTGGCGGTGTATTCGGTGGGTTATTTCCGTCCATGGCCGGGGCGCAATCCGGGGCGGTTCTGGCTGTTCTACAATTGGCTGGTGGCGTGCATGGGGCTGGTGATTCTGGCGCGCAACGGGGTGCTGTTTTTGGTGGCCTGGGAGGCCATGGCGCTGGCGTCGTTTTTTCTGGTGGTGTATGACTGGCAGGAGGCGGAGGTGGGGCCGGCAGGCTGGCTTTATCTGGTGGCGACGCACTTGGGCACCGCGTTTTTGATCGCGCTGTTTGTCTGGCTGGGACGGGAGAGCGGGGCGCAGGACTTCGCGCGGTATGCCGCGCCGGCGGGGATGGCGGGGTGGGTGTTTTTGCTGGGGTTGATCGGGTTTGGGACCAAGGCGGGGCTGTATCCGTTGCATGTGTGGCTGCCAGTGGCCCACCCGGCGGCGCCGAGTCCGGTGTCGGCGGTGATGTCGGGGATGATGATCAAGACCGGAGTGTATGGCATTGCGCGTTTGCTGGTGTTGCTGGGGGATGTGCCGGCGTGGTGCGCGTGGCTTGTGCTGCTGACGGGGGCGGCGACGGGGGTGCTGGGAATTTTGTTCGCGTTGGCGCAGCGGGATTTGAAGCGGATGCTGGCTTATTCGAGCGTGGAGAATGTCGGTATTATCACGCTGGGCCTGGGGCTGGGGCTGCTGGGGGTGGCGACGGGCGCGCCTCGGCTGGCGGTGCTGGGTTTTGCGGGGGCGCTGCTGCATGTGCTGAATCACGCGGTGTTCAAGGGGCTGCTGTTTCTCGGGGCGGGCGCCGTGCTGCATGCCACCGGACTGCGTAATATTGAGATGCTGGGGGGCGCGCTGAAGCGGATGCCGTGGACCGGCGCGGCCTTTCTGGCGGGGGCGGCGGCCATTTGCGGGTTGCCGCCTTTCAATGGCTTTGTGGGCGAGTTTCTGATCTATGCGGGCGCGATTCGGGGGATTGTTGGTTCGGGCGCGGGGGTGGTGGGCGGGGTTGTCGCGGTCGGGTCGCTCGCGTTGATGGGCGGGCTGGCGCTGGCGTGTTTTACGAAGGCGTTCGGGATTGTGTTCCTGGGGGAGCCGCGCTCGGGGATGGCGGCGATGGCGACCGAGGTGGGGGCGTCCATGCGCTATGCCATGGCGGCGCTGGCGGGATTCTGTCTGCTGCTGGGGCTGGCGCTGCCTCTGGGGTTGCGCTGGCTGGAGCCGGTGGTGGGGCAGTTGTCGGGGGGGGCGGCGGCGCCGCCGGGGCGGGCGGAAGAGGTGCTGATTCCGATGGCCCTGTTTGGCCTGCTGGCGTTGCTGCCGGTCGTGGCGGGGGCGCTGGCGCAGGTGAGGCGTCGTTTGCTGGCGGAGCGCGTGCAGCGCGAGAGCGCCACCTGGGACTGCGGCTACGCGGCGCCGAGCGCCAGCATGCAGTACACCGCGACGGGTTTTGTCCAGCCGCTGACCGAGGCCGCGAGCGGCATTTTGCGTCCGCGGGTGGAGAGCGAATTGCCCGCGGGGATTTATCCGGCGGGCGGCGCGTTCCGGTCGGAGACGCCGGACGCGGCGCGACAGTTGTTTTTTGATCCGCTGTTCCGGCGGGCGGCGCGGCGGATGGGCCAGTTGCGCTGGCTGCAGCAGGGGCGGGTGCACTGGTATGTGTTTTATATTGTTCTGGCGCTGGTGGCGCTGCTGGCCTGGGCGGTGTGGACCTGATGAAGGCGGTTTCCATGTTGCAGATCGTGCTGGCCGTGGCCCTCTCGCCGCTGCTGCCGGTTGTGATTCAGCGGGTCAAGGCGCTGTTTGCCGGGCGGCAGGGGCCGCCGTGGCTGCAGGGCTATTTCGATTTGTGGAAACTGCTGCGCAAGGGCGGCACCTACAGCCGCACCACCACCTGGGTGTTCCGCGCGGGGCCGCTGGTCAATTTTGCCTGCCTGCTGGTGGCGTTGCTGATTCTGCCGCTGGGCGGTCTGCCGGCGGTGGTGTCGTTTGACGGCGACTGGATTCTGCTGGCCTACATGCTGGCGCTGGGCCGCTTTTGCATGGTGGTGGCGGCGTTGGACACGGGGTCGAGTTTCGAGGGGATGGGCGCGAGCCGCGAGGTGCAGTTTGCGGTGTTTACCGAGCCGGCGCTGCTGCTGGGCCTGGCGGCGCTGGCGCGCGAGACGGGGATGATGTCGCTGTCGGGCATGTATGGCGAGCTGGCGTTGACGGGGGAGGTGCCGTTCCGGATTTTGCTGAGCGCGGGGATGTTTATTCTGTATCTGGCCGAGAACTGCCGCATTCCGGTGGATGATCCGGCCACGCATCTGGAACTGACCATGATCCACGAGGTGATGGTGCTGGACCACGGCGCGGTGGACTTTGGTTTGATCCAGTGGGGCGGGGCGTTGAAGTTGTGGGTGG
The DNA here is from genome assembly GCA_012511885.1 of Lentisphaerota bacterium. Taxonomy (GTDB): domain Bacteria; phylum Verrucomicrobiota; class Kiritimatiellia; order CAIQIC01; family Lenti-01; genus JAAZFE01. The sequence goes on from JAAZFE010000003.1 coordinate 10,953, forward strand.
TGGGCGCACTGTGGAGCGGCCTGCTGCCGCTGGGCGCCTTGAGGCATCCGCTGGCGCTGCTGTTGGCGGGGCTGGGCGGCTTGCTGGGGCTGGCGGTGCTGACGGGCGTGGTGGAGTCGGTGATGGCGCGTTTGCGCCTGCTGCGGATGCCGCAGCTTCTGGTGGGCGCGGGCATGATGTGCGCGCTGAGCTTGTTGTTGACTTTCCGGTAGAGACGGCATGCAGGATTGGATGGGCAATGTATTGATCGCGCTGATCCTGACGGATCTGCTGCTGCTGGGTTCGAGCCAGTTGCGCAACGCGATCCGCCTGATGGCGGTGCAGGGGTTCGTGCTGGGGCTGCTGCCGTGGCTGGCCCACGGCAAGCTGACGGGCGCGGCGCTGCTGATGGGGGCGACCAGCGCCGTGCTGAAGGGCGGGGTGTTCCCGGCGCTGCTACGGTGGGCCTCGCGCGAGATTCATGTGCGGCGCGAGATCGAGCCGCTGGTCGGTTATATCCCATCGCTGCTGATCGGGCTGGGGGTGTTGACGGGCGCGTTCGTGGCGGGGGCGCGGCTGACGTTGCCGTGGGCGTCGCCGTCGCCGCTGCTGATTCCGACGGGGCTGTTCACGGCGTGGACGGGGCTCTTTTTGATCATGGCGCGCCGCAAGGCGCTGACCCAGGTTCTGGGTTATATCGTGCTGGAGAACGGCATTTTTATTCTGGGCATGGTGGTGGTCGAGGCGATGCCGCTGCTGGTCGAGCTGGGGGTGCTGCTCGATGTGTTTGCGGGCGTGTTTGTGATGGGCATTCTGGTGTTCCACATCAATCGTGAATTCAGCCACATTGATGTGGATCAGCTTGACGCGCTGCGGGAGGAAACGCTGTGATCGCGGCGCTGATTCTTTTGCCCATTGGCGCGGCGGTCGTGGCGCTGCTGATGGAGTCGGATGTCCGGCGGCGCCGGTTGCTGGTGGGGACGGCCGCGGCACACCTGGGGCTGACGGCTCTCTATTGGTGCAATCCGCCAACGGTGGCCGCGGATGCCTGGCTGGGCTTTGATTCGGCGGGGCGGATTTTCCTGGGGATTTCGAGCGTGTTGTTTTTGGCGGTGGCGTTCTATGGGGCTTATCGTCTCGGCAGGGAGCAGCGCGGCCGCCAGGCTGAGGTTGACACGGGGATGCCGTTCATCAACGCGCCCGAGGCGGTGTATACGGCGTGCCTGCTGCTGTTTCTGGCCATGATGACGCTGGTGGCGGCGAGTCGGCATCTGGGGGTGTTGTGGGTGGCACTGGAGGCGACGACGCTGACGACCGCGCCGCTGATTTATTTCCACCGCCAGCCGCGGTCGCTCGAGGCCACTTGGAAATATCTGCTGGTGTGCTCGGTGGGCATCGCGCTGGCGCTGCTGGGCAACTTCTTGCTGGTGGTGGCGTCGGCCCATGCCGATGGCAGCGGGGGCACGCTGGTGATTCGCGAGCTGGTGGCGCGGGGGGCGGAGCTGCGCGCGCCCTGGATGAAGGCGGCCTTTGTCTTCCTGCTGGTGGGCTACGGCACCAAGATGGGGCTGGTGCCGATGCATACCTGGCTGCCGGACGCGCACAGCGAGGCGCCCTCGCTGGTGTCGGCGCTGCTGTCGGGCGCGCTGCTCAACTGCGCGTTTCTGGGCATTCTGCGGACGCATTCCATCTGCGCGGCGGCGGGCATCGGCGATTTCAGCGGGAACCTGCTGATTGTATTCGGGCTGATCTCGATGGTGTTTGCGGCGGCGTTTTTGGTCAATCAGGCGGACTACAAGCGGATGCTGGCCTATTCGAGCATCGAGCACATGGGGCTGCTGGCGCTGGGAGCGGGGCTGGGCGGGGCGGCGCTTTATGGCGCGCTGCTGCACGCGGTGAACCACTCGCTGGTCAAGGCCGCGCTGTTCATGGTGGCGGGCAATTTTGTAGCGGCCTACCGCACGAAGCTGGTCGGTCAGACCGGGCGCGCCCTGCATTGGCTGCCGGTCAGCGGGGGCCTCTGGCTGCTGGGGGTGTTTGCCATTACGGGGTCGCCGCCCTTCGGCACCTTTGTGAGCGAGTTTACGATGTTGCGCGCGGCATTCGCGCAGGGCCGGGAGTGGGTGGCCGTTGTCGCGCTGGTGGCACTGGGCGTGGCCTTTATCGGCATGACGCGCACCTTCTTGTGCATGGCGCTCGGGCCGGAGCCGGGGGGGGGCAAGTTTGAGATTGCCGAGAAGGAACAGCGCGCCGCGGTAATACCCGCGCTGGTGCTGATGGGGATGTCGCTGTGGCTGGGTCTGTGGATTCCGGGCAAGCTGCACCAGGCGCTGGCCCACGCGGCCCGTCTGCTGGGAGGGCGCGGACCATGAGGGCCGCCGCGTTGCGTCATCTGAAACCCCTGCCGGTCACGGAGGTGCCCGTGCTGTCCATGAGAGCGTTCCGGCGGGAGATTCTGGCATCGGTCGAGGACGGCTGGCGGCTGGTGTCGTTTCATGGCGCGGGGCGGCCGGATGACGCGGTGCGCCTGACGGCGGTGCTGGCGCTGGACTCCAGCGGGGAGCTGAAAGTTCTGGCCGCGGATCCCGGCGAGAGTTATCCCGCGCTGACCCCGGTTTGTCCGCAGGCGGGACCGTTCGAGCGCGAGATTGCCGAGCAGTGGGGCGTGACGCCCGAGGGTCACCCCTGGCTGAAACCTCTGCGTTTTCATGGCAGCTATCGCCCGGGGCATGTGGTCTGGCCGGAGTTGGCCGGCGAGAATATCCAGCCCTCGGTGATGGACTTCTTTGATGTCGAGGGCGAGGGCATTCACGAGGTGGCCGTGGGGCCGGTGCACGCGGGCATTATCGAGCCGGGCCACTTCCGTTTTCACTGCCACGGCGAGCAGGTGCTGCATCTGGAGATTTCGCTGGGCTATCAGCATCGCGGCGTCGAGCGCGCATTGTTGGGCGGTCCGCATCCGCGCACCATCCACCATATGGAGACCTTGGCGGGGGATACCACCATCGGACACGCCACGACCTATTGCCGGGCGGTGGAAGCGTTGGCCGGCTGCCAGGCGCCGCCCCGCGCCCGGGCCCTGCGGGCGGTGTCGCTCGAACTCGAGCGGCTCAGCAATCATACCGGCGATTTGGGCGCTTTGGCGGGCGATGTGGGCTATCTGCCCACGGCGTCATTCTGCGGACGCCTGCGCGGCGATTTCTTGAACATGACCGCGATGCTTTGCGGCAGCCGGTTCGGACGCGGCCTGGTGCGGCCCGGCGGGGTGGGCTTTGATGTGGATGCCGGTTTGACGGCGAGACTGCTCGAGTCACTCGAGGATACCTGCCGGGATGTGGCCGGGGCGGTCAACCTGCTCTGGGAGACTTCGTCGGTGCGGGCGCGTTTCGAGCAAACCGGGACGGTATCCGCCGCCATGGCCGTCCAACTGGGCCTGGTCGGGCCGGCCGCGCGCGCCAGCGGACGGGAGATGGATGTCCGCCGCGATTTTCCGGCGGATGACGCGCATTACGACGATTGGTCCATCGCCATGCTGACCAGCGGCGATGTCATGGCCCGGGCGCGGGTTCGCTGGCTCGAGATTCAGCGGTCGGCGGAGTTCATCCGGCGCTGTCTGGCCGATTTGCCGGAAGGGCCCGTCCGGATGGAATGCGGTCCGCCGGCGGCGGACTCGCTGGTGGTTTCGATGACCGAGGGCTGGCGCGGCGAAATCGTGCATGTGGCGCAGACCGGCGCGGCCGGGCGTTTTGCCCGCTACAAGGTGGTGGATCCGTCCTTCCACAATTGGATGGGGCTGGCCATGGCTCTGCGCGGTCAGGAGATTTCCGATTTCCCCCTGTGCAACAAGAGTTTCAACCTTTCCTACTGCGGACACGACCTGTGATACGAGCACTTCTGGAACGCATACGCCAATGCCACCGCACGGTGGTGTATCCCGCCGGGCCGCCGGTCTTGCCCGAGCGTCTGCGCGGTCGCCCCGTGGTGACGCCCGGGGCCTGCCCGGAGGGCTGCGTGGAGTGCGTGGCGGCTTGTCCGGTGGGCGCCATCACCCGGCCGGACGGGCGGGTGCATGTGGATTTGGGGCGCTGCCTGTTTTGCGGCGATTGCGCGGCGGCCTGCCCGCATGGCGCCTTGCGTTTTACCCGGGATCACCGCCTCGCGGCGCGGACTCGCGACGATTTGCGCACGGTGGGCGGCGAGGGGCCGCTGGCGCGCGCGCTCGAGGGCCGCATGCTCAGCCTGTTTGGCCGCTCGCTCAAGCTGCGGCAGGTGTGCGCCGGGGGGTGCAACGCCTGCGAGGCCGATACCAACGTGCTGACCACGGTGGTGTTTGACCTGAGCCGGTTCGGCATCAAGTTTGTGGCGTCGCCGCGGCACGCGGACGGTTTGCTGGTGACGGGGCCGGTGACCGGCAACATGGCGCTGGCGCTCAAGAAGACCTATGACGCGTTGCCGGATCCGCGCCTGGTTATTGCGGTGGGCGCCTGCGCGATTTCCGGCGGGCCTTACGCCGGCCATGCCGAAGCGCGTGACGGGGCGGACGCCGTGGTGCCGGTGGATTTGTACATCCCCGGCTGCCCGCCGCATCCCATCACGATTTTGGACGGGCTGCTGCGGTTGCTGGACCGCTTGCCGGCGGAGCGGTTGTAGCGGGGGGGGGCGGGCAGGGGGGAATACAAGCGTGAACGTGACGGCGAACTGCGGACCAAACCGCTATAACGCTACTGCCTATTGAACAGCCGGGACCGCCCCGAACCGGGAGACAGTCAGGTTACTGCGCTTGAAAGGACGTGGCGGCGGCATCCCCAAATCGAGGCCGGGCGGGACGGGTGCCGTCATTCCAGTCGAGAACCCATTGGCGTAGCATTTCCGGTTGGGTCAGTTGCATATTTATCAAAGGATGTAAGTCCGTGAGGTATACGGGAGAGTGGTCTTCTTCGGCACGCTTTTGACCCGGATATTTGATAATCAGTGGCACATGTTTTTCAGGGGCTTCCGGATCCATATCCGCTTCTGTTTCTGAGCGTTTGAAGCTCTCCCTCCAACCGTGGTCGGAGAGAATCAGAATGAGCGAGGAGTCATAATCCGAACGGGTTTTTAAATGATCAATGATGTCGCCGATAACGACATCCACGGCATACACATTTTCCAAGTAGTCGGAGATGGTCGCCAATGAAGCTTGCGGAGGGGAGGTGCGACGATTCCAGTGCCGGTCGAAGAGGTAGGGGGAATGCGGGAGATTGATGTGGAAAAACGAGATATTGGGATAGGGCAACCGTGGCAGGGTTGCTTCCAGATGGGGGCGAATCCGGACTTGGAATTCCTCGAACATCGAACCGAGCGGATCGGTGGGGGATGGAATCCGGATACCGAATTTTTCGAGAAAAGCCAATTGTGTGTACAACAGGTTGAGGATGCGTTCGGGCAGGGTGTAGCGGCTGTTGTGGCTGTAGAAAGGAATCAGCCCATTTATATTTTTCCCGAGGATGCCGGGATAATGGATATAGCAGCCGGAGGTGAAGCTGTAATGGTTGTCGGAAAGGTCGAAAATGGATTTGAGCTGCAGAAGTAAAAATTCATTCCGTTCGATTTTGGATTTCAAATCCGTGTGGGAAAAGTTGTGGATGCGCGGGTCAGTTTGAAATAAAAGCCGGGGGACGGAAACTGTCGTCAGTACCCCGGGGCTGTATGCCCGGGTAAATAAGGTCGAGTGCTGCAGCATCTTCTGGAGGTGCGGCATGTGGTCGAGGGAGAAGCTCGAATGGCCAAATGTGTAGTTGTAGGACCATCCATCAAAGAGAAAAATATAGACGCTGTTGGAATTCGCGGGCGGTTCTGCAGCGGGGGGCATGTCGCTCACCCGGTAGTCAGCGGCATAGCTGGGCCACACAAAGGTTTGAACAACAAAAAGCAGAAATACGATAGCGAAAACACCGTAAATCTTGAACACAACTTCCCGTGTCCGCCTGCGGAAGACTGCGAGCAAAAAAGAGGGGAGCAAGACATAGAAAAACAGTTTGGTTATGCGGGCATCAATGCAGATAGCCAGAGCGGACGGCAATTGGTCACTGGAATAGGCAATGGCCATTACCGAGCGGAACAATACGGCCATCAGGAACCAAAAAATCATGATGTCTGGAATTTTCCGCAGAGGCTTGGACCACTTCCGGTGCTTTATTCGCATCTGAATCCAGCGCAAAACTCCGAACGACATGCCATATATTGCAGCCAAAATGGCAATGGCGAGGAGAACTGCCCAGCGATATTGAGGGGACCAGTCCAGTGTGTAGCGGTTGCCACGGTCGTATAGCAGATAAATCTGCGGCAATAGGGCAACATAGGCGACAGAAAGATGAAACAGGGGATGGAGAAGGAATTTGCGCATTTCAGGGTCTTTTTTGCACTTTCATGATGGCAGGTTGGCGGTATGGATGCAATCCATGGGTTTTTGCCGGGGCGGGCGGCGGACGTGCTGATTCCGATTGCCCTGTTTGGCCTGTTGGTGACGGTGCCGGTGGATTTGTACATCCCCGGTTGTCCGCCGCATCCCATCACGATTTTGGACGGGCTGCTGCGGTTGCTGGACCGCTTGTCGGCGGAGCGGTTGTAGCGGGAGGGAGCGGGGGCGCGGCTGACTATGCTTGGCTGCGCTGGCGGAGGGCTTCGTAGAGCAGGATGGTGGTGGCGGCGGCCACATTGAGGGAGTCGGCCTGGCCGAGCATGGGGATACGCACTTGTTCGTCGGCCTGCTCCATCCATTCGTCGCTGAGGCCGTACTGTTCGGCGCCGACCACGATGGCGCAGGGGCGGGTCATGTCGGGCCGGGTGTAGGGTTGGGTGGCATGGGGGGAGGCGGCGATGGCGCGGATGCCGCGGGCCTTGAGCCAGGCGATGGTTTCGGCGGTGCCGGCTTCGGCCAGCGGCACGCAGAAGAGTGTGCCGATAGAGGCGCGGACCACATTGGGGTTGTGGATGTCGGTGCCGCGGTCGCAGACAATCAGGGCGCTGGCGCCGGCGGCATCGGCGGTGCGCAGCATAGTGCCGAGGTTGCCGGGTTTTTCGATGCGCTCGGCAATCAGCAGGAACGGATTTTCGGGGAGCTCGAGGTCGTCGAGGGTGCGATGGATTTGGCGGCCGAGGGCCAGGAGCCCCTCGGGACGGTCGCGATAGGCGATTTTCTGGAAGACGGCGGGGGTGCACTCGAAGACGGGCAGGCTCGCCTCCGCGCAGCGGGCGACCAGCCCGGGCTCGTTGATGCCCTGATAGAGGGGGGGGCAGTAATAGAGTTTGGTGAGGGGGGCGTGGTTGTCCAGGGCGCGCTTGAGTTCGCGGTAGCCCTCGATGATGAACAGCCCGGTGGCGTCGCGGTAGGTGCGGCGGCGCAGTTTGACGACTTTCTTGATGCCGGGATTCTGGAGGCTGGCAATGAGCATGGCGGGCGCGGGACTATTTTTTCCAGGAATATTTGCGGGGGGAGAGGCCGAGCAAATCCACGGAGCGGGCCAGGCCATAGAGGAAATAGAGGACGGTGAGCTGGAAGAAGAGGATGGGCGAGTTGGCGCGGTCGGCAATCAGAAGGGCGGGCAGGGCGGGGATGAGCACGATGGGGACCAGGAGGAGGGCGTACCAGGGGGAGGAGAGCAGCGCCAGGATCAGCCCGGGCACAACGAGGAGGAGGGCCGCCAGGAAGGCAAGGGTGTAGAACACCGCGTTGGCGCCGGAAGCGCCCCTGGTGCTGCGGAAGATGGTGGCGTAGGCCTTGCGGTTGGCGTGCCAGAGCTGCTGGCGATAGTACTGGCGAAGGGTGGACGGTTCGCCCAGATGGGTCACGCGCAGGGCGGGGAGGGCGACCACCCGGCAACCGGCCTGGGTGGCGCGGAAGGCGAAGTCGGTGTCCTCGCCGGTGGAGAGGGCTTCGTCGAATTCGGGCACCACATCAAGCAGTGCGCGGTTGAAGAGCATGTTGCGCGTGGTGATGAGCCGGAAGGCGTCCCGGATGACCGGCTCGGGGTCGGCCGCGGTGGTGACGGAGTGCTTGTGCCGCCAATGGGCGTGCCAGGTCCGCTGGATCCAGTTGCCGGCGGGGGGGGGCTGGACGGGATAGCCGAGCATGACGGGTTCTTCCTTGAGCAGCCAGGGCAGAGCCTGCCGGAACCAGTCCGACTCGGGGAGGCAATCGGCATCCAGGAAGGCAAAGACATGGCCCCGGGCGGCGCGCAGGGCGAGATTGCGGCAAACCGGGATGGAGGCGCCCGGATGCACCAGGCAGGCATCGAAGCCCTTGGCGCGGGCCAGCTCCACGGTGCCGTCGCGGCTGCCACCATCCACCAGAATGGTCTCGAAGCGCCAGTGCTCGGGCATCGCGAGCTTGGTGAGCGCATCCATGAGCAGGCCGATGTGGCGCTCTTCGTTGAGGGCCACCACCATGACGGACAGAACATAGTCGGGCGTCGAGGTCATGGGCGCGGGGGGATGTGGCCGGCGGCCCAGAGGGTTTGGGCGGCCACACCCAGCAGGATTTGGACGTCTTTTTCGGTGAGGGTGCCGCGGGAAAAGATGCGGCGGATGCCGAGCATCATGTGGTCGGCGGTTTCCGGGGTCATGAAGCCGATATCGAGGAGGGCGCGGCGCCATTTGACAAACATGGCTTCGCGCATGGAGGAGGGGCATTCCGGCGAGCGTTCCTCCGGCGGTTCGAAGGCGTCGGTGGCCGTGAAGAGCTCGTAGGCGCAAATCATGACGGACATGGCCAGATTGAGCGATTTATAGGCCTCGGATGAAGGGATCCGGATGATCTGGGTGCAGAGGGCGAGGTCGTCGAGGGAGAGGCCGTTGTCCTCGGAGCCGAAGAGAATGGCGACGGGAGTGTCCAGGGCGGCCTCGAGGAGTTTGGGCGCCCACTCGCGCGGGGTTTTGGCGTGGCTGCGGTAGAGGCCGCCGCGGTTTGACGCCCCGGCCACCAGGCCACAATCGGCCACGGCCTCGGCGGTGGTGGCATATTCGCGGCGCCGGGCGAGGATGTCGCCGGCGTGGCAGGCCATGGTGGCGGCATCGTGCCAGTCCACTGCGGGGTTGGGGGCCACCAGGGCGAGTTGGGAGAGCCCCATGTTCATCATGGCGCGGCAGACAGAGCCGATGTTGCCGCCATAGATGGGGTTGACCAGCACAATGCGGATGTTCTCCAAGGGTGGCATGGGGGATATAGTAGAGGCCGCATCCGCTGTTGACAACATGAACTGGCAGCGGCGCCGGGTCAACCCTCGCCCGTGATTTCGCGCAGGACGTCTTCGAGGGTGATGAGGCCGATGACTTCGTAGCGGTCGTTGGTCACCAGAAAGAGGGGCAGGCGGGTAACGCGCATGCGCGGGAGCAGGTGGTCCACCGGCAGATAGGAGCCTACGAGCTGGGGGGGGCGCATGTAGTCGGCGGCCACCTTGCCGTTGGGGGTGTCGTCGGCCAGCACATCAAAAACATGGACCACGCCGACAAAAGATTTCTGCCCGGGGTCGTAGACGGGCAGGCGGTTGAATTCGCGTCGGCGGGCGTAGTCGAGGATTTGCTCCGCGGTGGAGTCCGCCTCGACGTAGGCCATCCGGGCGCGGGGCACCATGAGCGCGCCGCAGGTTTTGTGGGTGAGGTGGAAGACGCCGTGAATCATTTTGGACTCGTGCGGAGTCAGCACGCCGGAATGGGTGCCCTCGCGGGTCAGGTGGAGGAGCTCCTCGCGGGTGAGCAGCATGCGGCTTTTGACGTTCAGGCCGGCTTGCCGGGGCATGACCCAGCGCAGGATGGTGTTGACGATGAAGGTGAGTGGGCTGAGCACCCAGGCGGCGGCCTGGAGCAGCTTGGCGAAGGGCAGCACCCGGCGGGCGGGCGCGGCCTGGAACCAGGCCTTGGGGATGTATTCCGCGAAGATCAGCATGATGACCAGCAGCAGGATGCCGGCCATACTGGCACCCATCGCGCCGGCGATCTGATAGCCGATGGACGCGGCGAGCACGGCGGCCATGACATGGAGGAAGTTGGTGGCGATGAGCGTGGTGCCCAGCAGACGGTCGGGGTGTGTCAAGAAACGGCGGATGATGGCGGCGCCGGCGACTTGCCGCCGGCACAGATGCTGGAGGCGCAGGCGGTTGATGGCGATGATGCCGGTCTCGATGCCCGCGAAGAAGGCGCTGCCGAGCAGGCAGGTGAACAAGAGGATGAGCTGCGAGGCGATCATGGGCGCGCCGCCTTGCGGGGATCCAGCTTTTCAATGTGGGCCAGGGTCACACGCAGGCGCATGGTCTGCATGACGCGGACACGGACACCCTGGGCTTCGACAACATCGTCCTGCCGGGGAACCGCGCCGAGGTTCTCGGTGATCCAGCCTGCCAGCCGGTCGGAGGTTTCGGCCTCGAGTTCGAGGCGCAGCTTGCGGTTGATTTCTTCGAGCGAGATGTTGGCGTCCACCAGCCAGGCGTAGGGACCCGCCGACTGGAAGATGGCGCGGGGCTTGGAGAGCTCGTTGTAGATGTCGCCGGTGATCTCTTCGAGGATGTCGCCGCGGGTGACCAGGCCGGCCACCCCGCCGTATTCATCCACCACAATGGCAATGCGAATCTGGTCTTTCTGGAAGCGGGTCAGCAGGCGGTTGAGCTGGACGCCCTCGGGCACAAACACGGGCGGCAGGGTGGCGGCGGAGATGGAGTGAAGGGGATCGAGCAGATATTTGCGCACGTCGAGAAAGCCGACGATGTCGTCAAACTGATCGCGGTAGAGGATGAGGAAGCTGCGTTTGGCCCGGCGGGCGACGGCGAGGGGGTCGTCCCCGGGATCATTGAGGTCCAAGCCGATAAAGTCCACGCGCGGGGTCATGACGTCCGAGGCGTGGAGGTCTTCCAGATCCACAATGGCCTTGATCATGGCGAGTTCTTCGGAGTTCAGAATGCCTTCCTCGCGGGAGATATCGAGAACGGTCTCGAATTCTTCCTCGGAGAGACTTTTGCCGGTGGGATGGAAGAGATGGGACAGACGGTGGCTGGCCCGGTCGAGGAGCGAGCGCAGGGGGGTGAAGAGAACATCCAGGATTCGGAGGATCGGGGCATAGAGGCGCGCGAGCGCCACGGTGAAGACCAGGCCGAAATTTTTGGGGCCGATTTCACCAAAGAAAATGAGCAGGATGGTGACGACCGGGACGGCAATCAGCTCGCTGTGGGCGGGGGTCCAGATGCGGGCCAGGGCGTAGCCGGTATTGGCCAGGGCGATGTTGGCCAGGGTGTTGCCGATCAGGATGGTGGAGAGCAGGCGGGTGGGGGTGGCCAGCAGGCGGCGCAGGCGCTGTCCGGTGGCGGGATGCTGTTCGCCGATGCGACGCAACAGTACGGGATCAATCGAGAAATAGACCGTTTCCGCGCTTGAAAAGAATGCGCTGCCAACCAGCAACAGAAAAAAGAGAATGACCATCAGGAACGTGATCAAGCGCTTCCCCCGGCTGAGTCATGGGTGTCGTTATCGGCAGGTTTCACTTTTCTGATTCGAAGTCGGCGTGTATAGTAACCCCTCATGATCAAAATATCCATCACAACTTCCCGGCGCACGGAGCTGGTGCCGGTGATGTCGTTGATCGAACGGGCTTTGCGCGACCTGCCCGCCTGGGATGGCCTCCTGCACATTCATTCGCCGCATACCACGGCCGGTGTGACCGTCAATGAGCAGGCCGACCCGGATGTGGCGGCAGACATCGAGAAGGTGTACGCACGCCTCATCCCTTGGAACGCGGATTACGCGCACGCCGAAGGCAATTCCGCCGCGCACATTCAGGCGTCGCTGGTGGGCACGTTTTCGCTTGTGCCGGTGAAGGGCGGGCGGCTGGCCCTGGGCACCTGGCAGGGCATTTTCTTTTGCGAGTTCGATGGTCCGCGCCGGCGCGAACTGTGGCTCTCGCCCATCAAGGAGTCGCCATGAGGAGTCATCCCCCCTGCGCGGGACAACTGTGGCGCGTGGTCTTGAGATCACTGGTTGTGGCGGTGCTGCTGAGCGCCTGCGGGAGTCAGCCGCCTCCTCAGAAGGTTTATCAGCTCGGTCTGGCGGCCTTGCAGGCCGGACAGTTGAGTGTCGGCGTCGAGCGCATCGAGGAGGCGCTGGCGGCCGGGCCGGAGGCATCTTTTGCGGCGGAAGCGCACAACTGGCTGGGGCTGGCCTATCGGGACATGGGGGACGGCGAAAAGGCCAAGGCGGCCTTCGAGCGGGCCCGTGAGCTGGCGCCGGCATCAGCCGATTACATCTACAATCTGGGCTGCCTCGAATTGGAGGCGGGGGACCCCATGCGGGGGATTACCCTGTTGCGCCAGGCGGCGGACACTGCGCCCAAGGACACCCGGGCATTGCTGCAAATCGGCGAATGGACCACCCGCAACGGGCGCTGGGACCTGGCCAAGCGGATGTATTACGAGGCCAAGAAGCGCGATTCGCAAAACGCCGCCGCGGTGGTGGGGCTTGGACGGATCGCCCTGCTCGAGAACAAGCTCCCGCAGGCGGAAACGCTCTTTATGGAGGCCTTGGAAGTTCGCAAGGACTATCCCCCCGCGCTCTACAACTTGGGCGTGGCGCACGCCTTGATGGAGGGCCACGGCGAGCAGGCGCAGGAGTATTTCCGCCAATATCTGCTGGTGACGCCCAAAGGAGACCGCGCCGCCACGGCCGCAGCGCGGATCGGGGGACAGCCCGTGGCACAGACATCGTTTACAGCCACCGCGCCGGAGCGGCCCAGGAGCGCGGCGGGGGTGGCCTGGGTCGAAACCCAGGAATTGCTGCGCAAGGGCGAGCTGGAAGCCGCCTATCTGCAGGCCATGCGCGCAGTCGAGATCGCCCGGGAAAGCGGCGACGCCGACCAACTGGCCGAAGTCTTGCGCAAAGCCCTGCAAGAGTTTCCCGAACGGGCCACCCTCAAGCTGGCCGCGGGCGAATTCCACGCCCGGCAGGGACAGCCCGCCGAGGCCAAAGAGGTGCTGTTGCAGGCCCAGGCCCTTGAGCCCGGCAATCCGATGGTTTTGAATGAACTGGCACGGGTGTCCGCGCAGCTTGAGGAATATGACAGCATGGCTCTGGTGCTCAAGCAGTTGGTGGATCTGGAGCCGCACAATCCAGACGCGTTGTGGCTTTTGGCCGACACCTATGGCGACAAGCTGGGCATGACCGGGCGGGGGATCGCGCTTTACCGGGATTTTGAGCGGCGCTTTCCCACGGATCCGCGCGTGGCCGAGGTGCGCGCCCGGATCAAGGCCTTGGAGGAGGCCGCCGCGGACCTGCCCGACTGGGATTCCTAGGGCCGGACTGATCCGGATAAGTCATGAGTATGGAAGACGGAGGAGAGGCAATGAAGCAGGTGGAACCAACAAGCATGGCCTCGATCCCGATGCAGCATGTGGGGCCGCTCAAACTGACCGGTCCGTTGGGCGATTTCGAGGTGCTGGTGCCGCTGGCCACCTATGAGAGTCCGTTGTGGCCTTCGGTGCGGCGGGGCGCCCGGGTGACCGCGAGGGCGGGGGGCATCCATGTGACGGTGCAGGGCGATGGCATGACGCGGTCGGTGCTGATTGTGGCGCCGGATGCCGCCGGAGCCTTTGCCTTACTGCAATTTGTCGAACAGCAGCGCCCGGAACTCGAGCGGGCGGCCGCGGACACCAGCCGCTTCGCCCGGTTGCAGGATGTGCATGGCGAAGCGGTCGGCCATCTCGTCTGGTTGCGCTTCGAGTTCGCCACCGGCGACGCCTCCGGGCACAACATGGCCACCCGCGCGTCGGAAGCGCTCCTGAACTGGATTCTCGAACAGCGGTCGGAATGTTCCTACGGTTCCATTTCCGGCAATTACTGTTGCGACAAAAAGGTGTCGGCCGTGAATGGCATCCTTGGCCGGGGCAAGCGGGTGGTGGCCGAGGCGCGGATCCCCCGCGAGCTGGTCGAACGCTATCTGCACACCACTCCCGAGAAAATCGTTGAGCTGAATTATCGCAAAAATTGGATGGGCAGCGTGCTGGCCGGCGGAGTCCGCAGCGCCAACGCTCATTTTGCCAACATGTTGCTCGGCTTTTATCTGGCGACCGGCCAGGACGCCGCCAATGTGGTCGAGGGTTCCCAGGGCTTCACCCTGGCCGAGGTGGACCAGGGCGGCGGACTTCTCTTTTCGGTCACCCTGCCGAATCTGATCATGGGCAGCGTGGGCAGCGGCAAGGGGCTGCCCTTTGTCGAGGAAAACTTGCGCGCGCTGGGTTGCAAGGACGAGCGGGCCGCGGGCGAAAATGCCCGCCGCCTGGCCGGCATTTGCGCGGCAACGGTGCTCTGCGGCGAACTGTCGCTTTTGGCGGCGCAGACCAATCCGGGCGAGCTGATGGCCGCCCATCTGCGCCTGGAACGGGCGGCCGACTGACCGGCCGCGGGGCATGCGCCCCGCTCAACTTCACGAGATAGGGCAAGATGGAAGAACAGGTCATTTTGGTGGACGAGCAGGATCGCGAGATCGGCTCGATGGAAAAACTGGCCGCGCATCGTGATGGCGGCACCCGGCATCGGGCGTTTTCGGTGTTTTTGCTGGACGAACAGGGGCGCTGGCTGCTCCAGAAAAGAGCGGCCGGGAAATATCACTTCCCAAACTTGTGGACCAATGCCTGCTGCAGCCATCCGCGCCCGGGCGAGAGCACGGAAGACGCCGTGCAGCGCCGTTTGCGGGAGGAACTGGGCATCACCTGCCCGGTGCGCGAGCGTTTCCACTTCACCTACCGGGCTACCTCCGAGGCCGAAGGCCTGACCGAATGGGAAATTGATCACGTGTTCACCGGTCTCTTCTCGGGGGACTTGCAGCCCAATCCCGACGAAATAGCCTCCCTGCGCTGGATTGAACCGGAAGATCTCGCCCGTGAAATCCGCGAACAGCCCGAAACCTTCACCCCCTGGTTCAAGCTGGCCTGGGAACGGGTCCGCGCCGAACTCGATTGATCCTGCATCGAGTGGAAGGGGGGGGCTGGGGGCTTTGAGGCCGGAGGCAGTAGGAGGTTGGGTTCAGTTGATCAGCTTGATGAGGTGCGGCCCCAGGACGAGCAGTCCGATGATTGCGGCACCCATGGCGGAGATCAATACGGCCGCCGCGGCAACATCCTTGGCGTGTTTCACCAGCGGATGATATTCTGGAGATACCACGTCGGCCAAGAACTCGAGGGCGGTATTGACGGCTTCGGTGATCCAGACGGCCATCATGGCCAGGATGAGCCAACACCAGTCGGCAGGGGAGATGCCAAGGAAAAGGCCAACCCCGATAATGGCAACTGTGGCGCAGGCATGTATCCGCGCATTGTGCTGGGTTTTCAGCATGGTCCAGAGTCCGGCGAAGGCGAACTTGAAACTCCGGATGCGATTTGCAAATTGAAATGGTCTATTCATTGCCTTCGGTAGCCAACAGGATGATTGGCACATGTAACTTCAAGGCTATGGCGACAGGTCATTGATCTCCTCCGGCGCTGGGTTGGGGCTTTTGTGCAGTTTTTGCACGAGGGCAATCAGTCGGTCTCGAATCGTGGTGTACGTTGCGTCGGTGTCCAGCATCCCGAAGTTGTCGTGCCCCGCACGGGTCATTTGACCGAGGGCCGCCGTGGAGGGTTGGCCATCCCATAGCCCGATTTCGAAGTCGATGGTTCTCAGCAGGTATTCTTCCTGTGCCTTGGCCCACACCCGGAACGAAAGTGGAAGGATGATGCCCATTTCGGGTGGATTTCGCTCCCTGGGTCCCATGTTGAAGTGGACATCCACCCGCACGTTTTCGAGGTCGATCTGCTCCAGCATCATCCAAGACAGGCTGTGTTCTTTCTCAATAAACAGCGCCATGGCGTCCTTTGCGGCCTGATACCCCTCGTCGTGTTGGCCCAGCTTCATCAGGCACTGTGCCTTGCGATACACCAGCATGGGATCGTCGGGGGTCTGTACAATCTGCGCCTCCAAATCTTTCAAGCGTTGGGTCGGGTCTTCTTCTGCGGCAGCCAGCATGGATAGGAGCAGCAGGGCGATGAGTGCGAAACGAATAGTTTTCATCCTGATTTCTTTCTGTGTTGGCTCAAGGCATAAAGCATCCGCCTGCCGCGCTTCTGGACCGGACTTGCAACGGGCGACAGCCAAATTATGTGTCGTGTTCGATGAATCTTTCCATGAGTTCAAAAGTGATGCCATGTTGAAGAAAAAGGGGATGGATGGGCGCCTGCCCCGGAGCTGTTTGGAAACCTAATTTTTTAAAGAACTGGCTGGAGGTATGGCGAGCGATGGTATGAATGCGCCGGCAGTTTTTGGTTTGGGCGATACGGCAGAGTTCTGTGACGAGGCGGCGACCAATGCCACGTCGCTGGGCATGGGCCGCGACGGCCAGATGCCGCAGCTCTATTTCGGCATCTCCGGACGAAACGGCAACCAGTCCACCGACGGCCTGTCCATGTTCTTGGGCCAGCCATTCGAATTTCTCTCCTTCGAGACGGAATGTGCGGCGGATATCGCGCGGCAGACCCAACGGTTGCCACAGAACCACCCAAAGGAGTTCATCCAGCCGGGCGGCGGCCTCGATTGTGGTTACGATTTCGAGCGTGGTCATGCAAGTTGCCTGACTTGAATGATTACATGGTGCTTGTTGTGTGGAAAGAGGAATTGCTGCCCAATCCCGCCCAAAATTGCCTCCCTGCGCTGGATTAAACTGGAAGATCTCGCCCGTGAAATCTGCGCACAGCCCGAAGCCTTCACCCCTAGCTCAAGTATAGCTGCCTTACATTTGGGCTAGGCTTGATGCATAAATCATCCGGACTCACCTTTGACCGGTTGTTCAGTTATCGGCAGCCAGTCAATTTACGCGTCGTACAAACGGACAGAGAATAGTCCGATGGTAACCATAAAAAGGACTTCGTCGCTGGTGATGATGCTGCAATTAGTCGCTCGCGGCTTATGGTGTGCGCAGAACCGATTTTTTTTAAAACAGATGCTGTTACTGAAATCAACCAAGATATCAATCGTATTTCATTCGGGTAATAATCTTAATGAACCAAGCTGAATGTGGAGCTAATGTGTCAAAGCAGTTGATAGACGCAATTATTGTATCTTCCGTCGTTCTGTTTACCGTAGCGGGATGAGAGATATAAACGATGTCCACGTTTGGTGGGAAATAGTCTATTATTTGGACAACTGTGCATTGTCGTTCACTTTTATTTGTAACACATATCGTCCACTCAACAAATTCATCGGATTCTTTCGCATAAGCAGCAGTTTTAATTGCAGTTAACGTCCCATCACCTGATTGCTGTGGTAATGCTTTTACGGTTCTAGAAGTAGAAATCTGTTTATTTTCGTGCGAAAGATGCTGAGTCGAACGACTGCAAGCACTTCTTGTGAGCTGCGAACTACGCAAATTGTGGCAGGTATAATAATACTCAGTTGCTGACTCATAAGTATCAACTAACGTGCGAGTAAATTTATATTCAACCAGTTTTCCAGTAGTTGTGGGCTGGACAATATTAGCAATAGTGCTTTGGATTCTAGATGGAATATCTGCCGTCTGGACTATCTTTTCAATCACAGAATACCTTGTTGTCGCTAATGAGGAAGTTTGGATCCTTTGTTTTGGATTAAGGGAAGCATACGAGGAGTAAGATTCGTTTTCTTCTTTGCGTATTATTGTTGCAGTGGCTTCGCCAAGAAATTCAATCGAAGAGGCCTCTATTGTTACAAACGCAATATTTGTTGCTTTAACATATTGGCGATTATGGGACATTGTAGTTAACACTGTTTGCGGATTCAAAGTAAAAGCAATAGGGGGTTCTTCGTTCAGTGGAAATGTTGTACAGGTAATTATGGGAGACAAGAAGATGCAAAAGATTATTCGTGGAATATGTCTTTTCATGCTGATCAACTG
Source organism: Lentisphaerota bacterium (assembly GCA_012511885.1). GTDB lineage: Bacteria > Verrucomicrobiota > Kiritimatiellia > CAIQIC01 > Lenti-01 > JAAZFE01. The sequence goes on from JAAZFE010000003.1 coordinate 28,846, forward strand.
CGTTCCATCGATAAAGTCACTATCTTATTCCCATTTGAACCAATTATATCCCAGTGCAATCGAGCGCCCGTTTCCATTTGACGAATATCTTTTTTGTCAATTGCAAGATCATATTGTGTCACTGCATCTGGGAATTGTATTTCCCCTATTTTAAATATTGCGGCATATTTATGCCCATCTGGTCTTATGATTGAAAAGGTAACACTTCTATCCCAAGCACCTATTGTAAATATACCATTAGTCACCAGGCCTTTGCGTGTGCTCAAGACAGTAAAACCATCGGGAAGTAATAATCGTATAGCTATATTTGGTGGGGTAAGTGTAATGTGCTCAGGGGCATATCGACCTCCGATAACAATTGATGCACTGGAATTGCCTGACAACGAGTCATTAGATAGAATAAATGTTTCGCCAGTTGCAGCCCTTCTGATAAGAGAAGGCGTAATCTCATGAATGGCGACCATTTCGTGGCCCATAATCGTTTTCACCGTGGCGATAGCCGTAGCTGTAATGTTTTCATGAGCTGAGCGGAGTAAGAGCGCATGGGAACCTTGGGATAAGGTGCAAGGAGCATTGCTTCCAATTTGCCACACAGGAGCCATATGTGAGGCAGATCCAATTGTCGCGCTATCTGACTTTATCGTAAAGGAATCTATTCCGTTGGGGCGCTTTACGATCAGATTAAACGGCGCTGTATTTTGAGAAATTATTTCACGAAAATCAAGCTCTCCTCTGATTTGGATCCCATTAATTTTAGTAATTATGTCACCTGCAACAAGTCCAGCTATTCCAGCGGGCGCATTTGAGACTACTGACTGAACGACAACCCCATGAGATTTCGGGGTTCCAGACACGTTCATTCCAATCCGCAGATACGAATCAGACGATATTCTTTGAGATACATCTCTCGCCCAGTGTATATCGCTAGAGGTTATGTTTAATGATACTGTTTGCCAATATGGGTTCTGCAATTTTGAGGGGAGAGAAAAAAATACATCCCGTGTAGGTGTTGAAGTACAACCAGCAAACAACGTTATTATTAATACAGCTAGTGCAAGCGACCTAATATTCATTGGCAGGTGTCCTTTTATTGTCTTTGAGAGTTTGGCTTAATACGATTGAAGTGATGAAAAAATTATAATTGTATCTGCGGCTGAAATCTCATGAACAAATAAAATTTTCAATTTCATTTGAAGATCCACAATTCATTAACTCTTTAAGGGAAGCAGTTTCAGGACCACAGAGCAATTCTTAAGTTATTTTCAGATCTAATTATTTCTATGGATGGTGCCGCAATATTCTATCAGATGTTGGCTAGCGATGGTGGCATTCCATCAACGATTATCTAGCGAAGAACACTGACGGCACAACTATAGTAAACTGTGGCATGGTATGTCTATAAAATGTCATTCAGGGAGGGGTAATTGTTGTGAAAGACGGAAAGCACGTTATGGGTAGCGGTGCGTAAGCTCAAAAATTCACGCCTGATGAACAAGTCAGCTCCTAAAATATTTTGCCAAAGGAAGGCGATCTAATTTGAGGCTTACTATGCTTATCGTGATTGCTTCGATTCAGGGTGTCATCTTGTGGTAAGGAAGCAATTCCCCGGCGGCCAAGAGCTTCCAGCACCCGCGACTGCTCGGCGGCAATGTCGGCTTCATGGATGCCGGCGGGGGCACCGGCTGTTGCCGCCAGTTTGCGCGCCCATGACAAGTCCATAGGGTTGACCGCCGAGGGCACGGGAGAGTCTTCCACAAGCAGAATCATCTGTCCGGAATCCAGAGCGCAGATTTGTCGGAATAGCATTCCGGCGGCTTCACATTCGGAATCGGTCAGGCCGCCAAATGTGCCGTTCAGCCGGATGACCATGAAGGACTTGTCTGCATCCACACTTGAGATGGTGATGTCCGGATAAGGGATCAGGATGTTTTCCAGGCTCCGCCGCAGCGCCCCTTCCTGTTGCAGCTCATTTGCCGTTGATTTGGTCGCCGTCTGTGCCCAGTCGCTGTTTTCGGCCGGGCAGTTTGCGGGCATCCAGCCCAGCATGAGTGCCAACACGCAAATGGATAGAGTCATCATGCCTAATCGTCCGCGTCTTGAATGGGGGCGCGGGACAGCTCTTTTCCTTGGGCTACTTTTGCAGGACTTTGGCAAGGAGGCTCATGGCATCCTGGCCGCCTTTGCTCTTGGCAAACTGCAGGATAATCGGAACGAACTTGGTCACCATTCCGCTGTCCAGATTGAGTTGCGCGAAGCCGCCGGCAAGTCCGGCCAGATCTGAGAGCCCCTTGGCTTTGTCACCGCCAATGGAGCCCAGCAAGCCGCCGATCAGCTTGGCCCCGCCAGCCGCGGCCGGCGCGGCGGAAATCAAATCTTTGGCTCCCGGGATGGCCGCGGCGACTTTTGAGAAATCGCCGCCCAGTTTTTCCTGGGCGAGTTTCAGGATGAGGCCAGCGCCCCCTTTTGCCTGCGTGTTTTCAACTCCCAACTTCGACACCAGTTCCGAAACCAACTCTGTCATGCTCAGTTTTCCTCTCTTCGTTTGCTCGCCGATGGTTCACCCTGTCATCAGTCCTCTGCAGTCTGCGAAACTCGGAGTCAAAAAGTCCAGAAAATTGGGTTTTAATGAGCGGCGCAAGGGGACGGGGGGGGCGGTTTTACGGGCGGCTGGCGAAGCTTGAATGCGCGGGGTTAGCCAGCGGGGAGATTGAGCCCTGGAATGATTTTCTTCAATACGGCTAGAATTTCGGCGTTGTGACTGATTGAGCCCAGGACATGTATGCCGAAGGCGGCTCCCCCGAAGGTATAGCATCCAACCGCGGCGCCTCCGCCAGACACGATGCCCACGGCGGCGCCGCCAAAGACGAAGCCTCCGACCGCGATGCCGCCAAAGGCCAGCAGACCAACCGCGCTTGCGCCGATCGCAATGATGCCGCGGGACATGCCGCCGATGGCCACCCACCCGGTCGCCCTGTCGCCGATGGCGATGATTCCTTTGGCGTGGCCGCAGGTTTCCCTGGCATTCAAATCAGGTCCAGTTGCGATGTGATAGAGGGGTAGCCCCAGGAGGGTGATGGAAGATTTCTTGCGTATTCCTTGAGTCGTTTTTTCTTTTCCGCGTTTTGCCCAGCCGATTTGCCGGCTTCCGGGTTGTTGCTCATGCCGCCCTCCTGCGTTCAATTTTGCCAGCATTTGACACCAATCCGCCTCGCTTGCATCAAGCGACTGGTTCAACATCCAAAGGTTGCGCTGACGGGAGCAGGGATGTCCAGAAAAATGGGTTTGAGAAGTCCGGGAAGAGGCAGAGCCCAGATCTTCATTCACAGCAAGATGGGGGAGACAATTTTCGGATTTTTTCTGGCGGGCGGGGGTGGGGTCGGCTAAGTTGTGGGGACCAACCTGAATAATTCATCAACGTGGATGGAAAAGTCATAACCCATTGTGAGCTGAGTGGTGAGAGCATTTGAGAAAACAGGTCATTATTTCATCCATGTTGCCCGTTTGCGCGACGATTCCAATCCATCTGCTTTGTTCTGCGGGATTCGCAGTATGCTATACAGCTTCACCCCGCCCGCCTCGCATCTGAACTGGACTTGTCGCGTGAATGATTTAGGTTAATTGGAGGAATTGAGGAATGAAAATAACATGCTTGGATAAATTGTGGCAGGAAGGACGGGATTTTTTGGGGGTGCGTTTCCCGATTTTGTGCGGGGCGATGACCTGGATCAGCGACTCGTCGCTGGTGAAGGCGGTGAGCGACCAGGGCGGGTTTGCCTCGCTGGCGGCGGGGAATATGCCCGGCGAGATGCTGTCGGCGGAAATTGAGAAGTGCCTGACGCAGTCGGATCGTCCGTTCGGGGTCAACCTGGTGACGATTGCGCCTAATTTTCCGGAGCACAAGGAGGCGGTGCTGCAATCCAAAGCGCCGATTGTGATATTTGCGGGAAATTTTCCGAAGCGTCAGGATGTGGAGGAGATGAAGGAGGCGGGCAAGAGGGTGCTGTCGTTTGCCTCGACGGATTCGATTGCGGCACAGATGGTTCGCTTTGGGGTGGACGCGCTGATTCTGGAGGGGAGTGAAGCGGGAGGTCACATCGGCCATGTTTCGACGATGATTTTGCTTCAGCAGGTTCTGTTTCACAAGCCGGACGTGCCGATTTTTGTGGGGGGGGGCATCGCCACGGGGCGGATGGTGGCGAACATGCTGCTGATGGGGGCGGCGGGGGTGCAGATGGGCACGCGCTTTGTCATGAGCGAGGAATGCCACGCGCACCCGAATCTCAAGGCCCGTTTTGTGCGCGCCCGGGCGCGGGAAGCGATGAGCACGCCGGCCTATGACAAGCGTTTGCCGGTGGTGGCGGTGCGCGCGCTGAAGAACAAGTCCACGGAAGCCTTTGGCGAGCTGCAACTGGAATTGATGCGCAAGATGAATGCCGGCGAGGTCAACCGGATCGAAGCCCAGCTGGAGGTGGAGAACTTCTGGATGGGCGGTTTGCGCAAGGCGGTGATTGACGGCGACGTGGACCACGGTTCCTGCATGGCGGGGCAATGCGTGGGGCTGGTGGACAAGATTCAGCCGATGAGGGAGATTTTTGCCGAGTTGATTACGGACGCCGAGGCCGAGCTGGAGAGGGTGAAGGCGCGTCTGGGCTGAGGCGGCAAGTGCCGCTACGCGGGGGGGGGGAAGATTGAAGGTGGAAGGTAGATCAGACGGATCGGACTGATCGGAGAGGAGCGGGGGGGCCGGCCGGCCAGATTTGGCGCGTGGGCAGGAAACCATTTGACCCGCTGGCGGGGAGAGTCTAGACTGCCCCGGTTTCAAGTAAGTGATTTTTAGGAGGAAGCATGGCCGTAGCAAAGAAAGAGAAGCGGGGCGACAAGCCCTTTGCCAAGAGCGCGTTTATTTTTGAGTTGGACAACCTGGCCCTGGGGTTGCGCCGGGTTCGTTTTGAGACTCTGGCCGGCATCCTCAAGGAGCAGTCGATCGAGCTGTTGCCGGCGCATTTTTCGAGGCATTGTCTGCATCCCTCTCCGATGAATTACATGGAGGGCTTTTTGAAGGCGATGAACGCCAAGAAGCTCAAGCCGGAGAAGGTGGTCGAGCGTCTGATGGCGGCGCAGGCGGCGCATGTGGAGAAGGCAACCCCGCTAAAGGGCGGCGGGCTGGTCAAATGGATGGATGCGGCGCTCGCGCGGGGCGCGGGTCTGGCATGCGTCTCGATGCAGCCGCAGGAAGTGGCCAACGAGGCCGCGGCCAAGCTGGAGCTGGAACGGTGGAACGTGCAGGTGTTTTCGGCGCTGCCGATGGCCAGCGAGAAGAAGTATCCGCGAGCGGACCACTGGCTGCGCATGGCCAAGGCGCTGGACCGGCACGCGAAGCGGTGCCTGGTGGCGGTAACGAGCATGACGACGGCCAAGACGGCTCTGGCGGCGATGATGAACGTGCTGGCGGTGCCGGATGAGTTCACGGAATACCAGGATTTTTGCGGAGCGAATCTGGTTTGCGCCGATTTGCAGAAGGTGAACCCGAATGAGTTCTTCGAGCAAATCAGCTTCTAAGGCCTCGCGCAAATCATCGTCATCTTCCCGTTCGCCGTCCGCGACAAGCGCGGGGGGGGCGCCGCGCGCCGTGGCGAAGAAGCCCTCGCCGCAGAAGGCGGCGGCGAGCCGTCGCCAGGGGCTCGATCAAATGGCGCGGCTGCTGGAGATCATGGCGCGTTTGCGCAATCCGAAGGGGGGATGCCCCTGGGATTTGGAGCAGACCATCGAGAGCATCAAGGCCAACATGCTCGAGGAGGCCTATGAGGCCCTGGACGCGATCGAGAGCGGCAACCGCGAGGATTTGGTCGAGGAGCTGGGCGATCTGCTGCTGCAGATTGTGTTTCAGGCGCAGATCGGCTTTGAGGAAGGCAGCTTTGCTTTCAAGGATGTGGCCAAGGGGATTTCGGACAAGCTGGTGAACCGGCATCCGCATATCTTCGGCACGACCAAGGTCAAGGACGCCGACGAGGTGTTGCGCAACTGGGACGAGATCAAGTTGCAGGAAAAGAAGGCGCGCAAGTCGGCGCTGGACGGGGTGCCCAAGCATGTGCCGGTGCTGCAGCGCACCTATCAGTTGCAGAAGCGCGCGGCGCGTGTCGGATTTGACTGGGACAACATTGCCGATGTCTTCGAGAAGCTGGAGGAGGAGATCCGGGAGCTGAAGGAGGCGATCGCGAAGAAGAAGCGGTTGGCGGTCATCGAGGAGCTGGGGGATTTGCTGTTCTCGGTGGTGAACATTGCCCGTTTTGTGAAGGTGGATCCGGCCTACGCGCTGGAGCGGACCAATACCAAGTTTTCGCGGCGCTTCCGGGTGGTGGAGAAGGAGCTGGAGGCGGGCGGCAAGAAACTGTCGGAGTTTTCGCTGGACGAGATGGAAGTGATTTGGAATCGGCAGCGTGCGGAGGACAAGCGTTAACCTGAATAATTCATCAACATGGATGAAAACATCTTTTGGTGATTGCACTGCATGATGCAGATATTTGAGGGCAAATCATTTTCCATCCCTGTTGCCCTTCGGCGCGACGATTCCAACCCGTCTGCGGCGTTATTCGGGGTTCGCAGTATGTCCATACAGCTTCACCCCGCCTGCCTTGCATCCGGGCCGGACTTGTCACGTGAATTATCCAGGCTAGCTGGGGGGATAGCGGCGGGAGAGGCGGCGGTGCAGGGGCAGGAGGGCCAGGAGGAGCAGGCCAAGCAGATTGCGGGGGAACTGCGGGAAGGCGGCCAGGCACAGCAGCGTCTGGAGCGGGATCAGCATGCGCAGCAGCTGGCCGATATGCCGCGGGGTGAAGCGCGCGCCGGGGCGGGCTTCGCCGCGGGCGAGCTGGGTGACCGTCGCGATGTAGAGCCCGAGCACGGCGGCGCCTGCCAGCGCGGGCGTCGGAAAGGCCACGCCGTGGGCGGACAGCGCGGCGCCGAGCAGCAGGTTGCCCGCGCGGCAGAGGCCCATCAGCACCGGACCGAGGACGGGCACGCGCTTGAGGCCGATGTTGTAGAGGCCGATGCACACGATCAGCGGCGCGGCCACATACATGGCGTCGAAGAACGCGGCGGCAAAGGCGGCAAAGCCGATCAAAAACAGCGCGGCCATGCCGGCGTTCTCGCGGGAGATGTCGCCTTTCGGCAGGGGGCGGCGGGGGCGGTCGCGGTGGTCTTCTTTGAAGTCGAAGATGTCGTTGAGGATGACGCCGGCGGTGTAGAAGCCCAGGCTGGCGGGCAGAGCCAGCAGGAAGAAGCGCGGCCAGTTGAGCGCGGACGAGCCGGCAGCCAGCAGAAAACCGGCCAGGGTGTCGCCGGGCACGGTCAGCAGGTTGGGCAGGCGGATCAGCCGCAGCCAGGCCAGCACCTTGAAGCGGCGGTCAAGAAAACGCTTGAGGCGCAAGTAGGCAATGAGCAGCTTTTTCCACGCTGTGGAAATTTTATTTCCACGCCGTGGAAAACGTGTTTGCTCAGCGCTGGTAGGTGGCCGGGTCAATATAGGGGAGGTCCAAACGGGGCTGAAACTTGGGGGTTTGCGAATAGAACGCGAGCGGGTTGTCGTGCATGATCCGGAGGATTTCCGGCTCGCTGAAGCCCTCTTCGCGCATGAAGGTCGCGGTTTTGGGCAGCGAGCAGGGGTCGGAGACTCCCCAGTCGGCCGAGGAGTTGACTAGGACGCGTTCGAGTCCCCACCGGCGCAGGATGTCCACCACGCGGCGGGGGTTGAGCTTGGAATAGGGATAGACGGTCAGCCCGGCCCAATAGTCGGTTTGGCGGGTCAGGGGCATGGTGTCTTCGGTGTTGTGGTCCACGATGATTTTGGCGGGGTCGTAGGAGAACTCGCGCAGGATGTCGAGGATGCGGGCGGTGCCTTTCTTCTTGCTGATTTCCGGGGTGTCGTGGGGGGTGTGGATCAGGACGGGCAGATCGCGTTCTTTGGCCATTTCGAGCTGTCGCTGGAAGACGGTTTCCTCGTTGGGGGTGATGCGGTTGAAGCCGATTTCGCCCACGCCCACGCAGCGGGGATGGTCCAGCCAGGGGCCCAGGCCTTCGAGGGTTTCGAGCGCGAGGGGCAGGTCGTCGGCCTCCTTGGGATTGACGGCGATGCAGGACCAGTGGTCCACGCCGTAGCGCATGGCACGGGTGTGCTCGAAATCGAGCGACAGCGCGAAATAGTCGAAGAAGGTTCCGGGATGGCGGCGGTTGACGCCCTGCCAGAAGGCGGGCTCGACCACGCAGCGGATGCCCGCGTTGTACATGGCGGTATAGTCGTCGGTGGTCCGCGAAATCATGTGGATGTGCGGTTCAATAATGATCATGATTAATTCTCCATGGTTACGGGACAGGCCCTATCCAATGAGAGCGCATGCGGTCGCCGTTGGGTTCACTCGGCGGCGATGGCCGAGATCTCGACCCGGCCATCCCGGGGCAGGCGGGCGGCCTGGATCACCTCGCGCGCGGGGAAGGGGGGCTGGAACACGTCCGAGTAGAGCTGATTGACCAGCCCGAAGTCGGCCATGTCGGCGACATAGATGGTGCATTTGAGGACGTTGGCGGGGCCGAGGCCGGCGGCTTCGAGAATGGCCAGCAGGCTGCGCAGGGACTGGCGGGTTTGCGCTTCGGTGCCCTCGAGCATCTCCCCCGAGGCCGGGTCAATCCCGAGCTGGCCGGAGACAAACAGCCAGCCGTTGCGCGAGACAGCCTGGGAATAGGGGCCAATGGCTGCCGGGGCCTGGTCGGTATGGATCATTTTCATCGTGCTGCTCCGTGTTAAAATTTGGTTAGCCCTTTCACGATAGGAGTCTTGCCCTCGCGCGGCAAGGGAGAAATCCGCAGGGAGAAATCCGCGACGCGGCGTTTGGGCTACCGCGCGGAAGGGAATCAGGGTAGGCTGGCCGCTCATGACGATTGGCTTCCAGAGCCGCCCCGGGAGGGCGCGGTGGTGACGGCCCGCCAGGAGTGGTGTCCGCTCTGCGGCGCGGCGGGGCCGTTCGCGCGGGTGGAGGATGTGCGCCACCGGTGGCACCGGCATTGCGCGGCGTGCCGGCTCCTGTTTGTGGAGGACGAATATTTGCCCTCGCCCGAGGCCGAGCGTCAACGCTACGCCAAGCATCAGAACGGTCCGCACGATGCCGGCTATGTGACGTTTTTGCGTCAGGCGCTGGACGCCGCGCGCCCCTGGCTGACGCCCTCCGCGCGCGTGCTGGATTTCGGCTGCGGGCACACGCCCACCATGAGCATCCTGCTCGAGCGCGAGGGCCTTGCCTGCGCCAACTATGATCCGTTCTTTCATCCGGAGCTGCCGCCGGGCCCATTCGATGTGGTGCTGGCCACCGAGGTGGTCGAGCACTTTCACCGCCCGGCGCGCGACTGGGCCGGGATGGTCCGCCTGCTCGCGCCGGGGGGTATGCTGGTGGTGATGACCGCGCCGTGGACCACCCTCGAGGAGTTCGCGGTCTGGGGCTATGCCAGCGACGAAACCCATGTGTGCTTTTATCGCCCGGAGACCTTTGCCTGGATTTGCCGCGCGTTCGGGCTGACCGTCCGGCCAAGTTCCAATCCGCGCGTGTTTCTGCTGCAGGTTCCAGGTTAATCGTGCCGGAAACCGCGCGCGGTAAATCCGGGCGGTTGCGGCGGTTTTCCGGGATGGGGATTGTCAGCCGGGCGGCGGCACCCTATGCTGGTTGTATGTCCGACTCTGCCCAACCCGCCGCTTCGCGCCTGCGTATTTTGCGGCATTGGCTCGACCGTTCGGCGCGCGTCTGGATGGAACGCGTCCGCGGCGGGGAATACACGCTTTTTCTGATTGTGGCCGCGGTGATCGGGGTGCTGGGCGGTTTGGGCGCCTACGCGTTCGAGGCGGCCATCCACCTCGTGCAGTTGGGCAGTTGGAACGCGCTCGAACCGGCGGTGACCGTGTTGCGCGAAACCGCGCCGTGGAAGCTGGCGCTGCTGCCGGCCATCGGTGGGCTGGTGGTGGGATTGATTACCACCTTCCTGGTGTCCGAGGCGCGCGGCCACGGCGTGCCGGAAGTAATGAAGGCGGTGGCGTTGCATTCGGGGTTTATCCGCGGGCGCGTGGCGATTGCCAAAACGCTGACCTCGGCCATCACCATTGGCACGGGCGGCTCGGCGGGGCGGGAGGGGCCCATCATCCAGATCGGCGCGGCCATCGGATCCAAGGTCGGGCGCATCCTGGGGGTGTCGCCGCGGCGGTTGCGCACGCTGGTGGGGTGCGGCGCGGCGGCGGGCATCGCGGCGACCTTCAACGCGCCGATCGCGGGGGCGCTCTTCGCGGTCGAGGTGATCCTGGGCGAGTTCGGCGCGACGCAGTTCGGGCCGATCGTGATATCCTCGGTGCTGGGCACGGTGGTGGCGCGCGGACTGCGGGGCAACCAGCCGGTGTTCACCGCGCCGGCGGCCGCGCTGGCCAGTCCGTGGGAGCTGCTGCCCTATATCGGCTTGGGGGTGCTCTGCGGTTTGGTGTCGCTGGCCTACATCCATTTGAACCACGCCACGGGGCGCCTGTTCCAGAAAGGGCGGGTCATGCCCGTCTGGCTGCGCCCGGCGCTGGGCGGGCTGCTGGTGGGGTTGATGGCGCTGGCCCTACCGCATGTGATGGGCGACGGCCACTGGCTGGTGAACGACGCCTTTGCCGGGAAGTACACGCTCAAGCTGCTCCTGCTGCTGGTGGGGGCCAAGATCCTGGCCACCTGCCTCACGCTGGGAAGCGGCGGCTCGGGCGGGGTGTTCTCGCCGGCGCTGGCGATTGGCGCGCTGCTCGGCGCCTCGGTGGGCACGCTGGTCGCCCCCTGGCTGGGCGATGCCTACGGCGGGCTGGCGGCCTACGCGCTGGTGGGCATGGCGGGGCTGCTGGCGGGCTCGATGCTGGCACCGCTGACGGCCATCCTGATGGCCTTCGAAATCACCTCGAACTACGAGATCATTCTGCCCGTGATGCTGGTCGCGATTTTGAGCACGGTGCTGGTGTCGCGCCTGACGGGCCACCTGAGCATCTACACGCTGCCCCTGTCCCGCTCGGGCATCGCGCTCTTCAGCGGGCGTTCGCCCGACCTCCTGCGCCGTCGCCATGTCCACGAGTTCATCCGACCCGTGGCGGAAACCCTCACCGCGGACCTGCCGGCGCGCGTCCTGATGGACCGCATGGCGGCGGCCGAAGCCCTCCAGTTCTATGTAACGAATGTTGCCGGTTATCTCCAGGGCACCATCACCTTTGCCGACGCGCGCCGGCTGCTGCTCTCGCCCCCGGGGCTGCTCGATGTCCTGCGCGCCGACGACCTGATGCGCCGCGACATCCCCTGGGTCACCCCTGCCGATACCCTGTCCGCCGCCCTCGCCAAATTCGCCACCATTCGTTTGCACGAGATTCCGGTGGTACGCGCCGACGACGATCCCGAGCTGCTCGGTGTTCTCTCCTACTCCGACGTTCTCACCACCTATCAGGAGGAAATCCTCAAGTCCGATGCCGTCGGCGCGCTCACCGGGGGCCTCGCGCAGCTCTCGCGCGACCCGGTCACCATCGCGCCGGGCTTCCAGTTGGCCGAGTGGGAGCCGCCCGCCGCCTATCACGGTCAGACCCTGGCTCAGGCCCGTCTGCCCGACACGCTGGGCATCCGCGTTCTCATCATCAAGCGCCTTCAGGCCGACGGTACCCTGGCGGCCCTGCTGCCCGACGCCCGCAGCGTCATGACCGAGCGCGACACCCTCGTCCTGCTCGGGTCGTCCGAGGCCATTGGCCACGTCATGGGCCTCTAGCCTGATTCACGCGCCAATTCCGGCCTGGATGCGCGGCGGGCGGGGCGGTTTTCCACGCCATGGAAAAAAGTTTTCCACGCTATGGAAAGATGCTACAAGCACCCCATGGCCACGAACATCGGCATTGACCTCATCTCGTTCCATATCCCCTCCTACGTGCTCGACCTGAGCGTGCTGGCGGACATTCGCGGGGTGGACCCCAACAAGTTTGTCATCGGCATTGGCCAGGAGCGCATGGCCATCGTGCCGCCGGATCAGGACATCGTGACGCTGGCGGCCAATGCCGCGCTGCCGATTCTCGAGCGGGCCGGGCGCGACAACATCGAGCTGCTTCTGTTTGCCACGGAGTCGGGCATTGACCAGTCCAAGGCGGCGTCGCTGTTCTGCCACGAGCTGCTCGGCCTGCCCGCCAGCTGCCGCTGCCTCGAGGTGAAGGAGGCCTGCTATGCCGCCACGGCCTCGCTGCGCATGGCGGCGGCCATGGTGGCCGCGCGCCCCGGCAGCCGCGCGCTGGTGCTGGCGGCGGACATCGCCCGCTACGATCTGGCCAGTCCCGGCGAGCCCACCCAGGGCGCGGGGGCTGTCGCCATGCTCGTCTCCGCCAATCCGCGCGTGATGGCGTTGGATCCGGAGTCGGGGTTTTATGCCGAGGACATCATGGATTTCTGGCGGCCGAACTACCGCGAGGAGGCTCTGGTGGACGGGCAGTATTCCACGCGCATGTATCTGAGTACGCTGATCGAGGCCTGGAACCGCTACAAGGCCGCCAGTGGGCGCGGCCTGGCCGACCACGCGCACTTTTGCTTCCACCTGCCGTTCACCAAGATCGCCTATAAATCGTTCGAGCGCCTCTGCCGCGCCGAGGGCGCGCCGCGCCCGGAACCGGAGGAGCTCGAACGGCTGATCGCGCCAGCCCTGCGCTACAACCGCCAGACGGGCAACACCTATACCGCCTGCGTGTTCGAGGCGTTGTGCTCGCTGATGGACGATCCGCCCGCCCCCCTCGACGGCCAACGCGTCGGCATGTTTTCCTATGGCTCGGGCTGCATGGCCGAATTCTTTTCCGGCGTGATCCAGCCGGGCCACCGCGAGCATTTGTTTACCGACGCCCACCGCGGGCAGCTCGAGGACCGGGTGCCGGTCACCTATCGCCAATATGAGGATATCTTCAACTACGGCGTGCCCACCGACGGCGCCGACCACATCTTCGCGCCCTATCGCGGCGGCCCCTTCCGTCTGGCCGGCATCAAGGACCACAAGCGGCGCTACGAGCCGCGCTGACCAGCCGCCGGGCGATGAAAAAAGGCGACGCCGCGGCGTCGCCTTTTGCGTGTCCGGCCGTGCCGGGACGGTTATCCGGCCAGAGCCTTGAGGTCCTCTTCGGGCGTGGAGATCGGCGTCAGGCCGAACTTCTCGACGAGCACATTCAGCACCGTTGGCGAGACAAACGCCGGCAGGGTTGGCCCGAGGCGGATGTTCTTGATGCCCAGCGCCAGCAGGGTCAGCAAGATGCACACCGCCTTCTGCTCGTACCACGAGAGCACCAGCGAAAGGGGCAGGTCGTTGACGCCGCAGTTGAGCTTTTCGGCCAGCGCCAGCGCCACATGGATGGCTGAATAGGCGTCATTGCATTGGCCCATATCGAGCAGCCGGGGAATGCCGCCGATGTCGCCCATCCGGTCTTGCAGATGGTTGAAGCGGAACTTGCCGCAGGCCAGCGTCAGCACCAGCGTATCTTGCGGCGCTTTTTCGACGAACTCGGTGTAGTAGTCGCGGCCCAGCTTGGCGCCGTCGCACCCGCCCACCAGGAAAATATGGCGGAGCTGTCCGCTTTCCACGGCGGCGAGCACCTTGTCGGCCACCGACAGCACCGTATGATGCCCGAAGCCGGTGGTCAGCTCATAGTCGCCGGGCACCTCCTCGGTCCAGCCGCCCAGCTCGAGGGCCTGCTGGATGATGCCGGAGAAGTCCTTGTGGCCTGCCTCGTCCGCCGCGATATGCGGCACGCCCGGCCAGCCCACCTCGCCGGTGGTGACCAGGTGCTGGATGTAGGACGGGCGCGGCGGCATGATGCAGTTGGTGGTGTAGAGCACCACCCCGGGCAGGTCGGCAAATTCCTTCTGCTGGTTTTGCCAGGCCGTGCCGAAGTGCCCGCGGAAGTGCGCGTGCTTCTTCAGCTCGGGATAGGCCGTGGCCGGCAGCATTTCGCCGTGCGTATAAATGTTGACGCCCTGGCCCTCGGACTGCTCGAGCAGCATCTTGAGGTCGCGCAGATCGTGGCCGGTCACGATAATGAACGGCCCCTTGTGGCGCGTAACCGAAACCCGCGTGGGTTCGGGGTGGCCATAGGCACCCGTGTTGGCCGCGTCGAGCAGCTTCATGCAGGCCAGATTGACCATGCCGAACTCCATGATCAGGTCCAGCCAGCCCTCGATGGTGTGGTCTTCGCCGAGGGCCTTCATGCCCTTCTGGAACCAGGCGGAGACCTCGGGGTCGGTATGCCCCAGCACCCGCGCGTGAGCGGCATAGGCCGCCATGCCGCGCATGCCGAACAGCAGCGTCGAGCGCAGCGACACGATGTCGGTGTCGCCGTGGAACAGGTCCTCCGGGCGATAGGTGTTCGCACCGCCGGCGGCCACCGCCGCCTCCAAAATGCGGTCGCGCATGGCCGCGTTGGCCTCGGGGTCGAAGTTCACATTGGTAATCGTCATGAACAGGGCATCCATGAACAACGCTTCCATCTTGGGGTCGGCCGGCTGGCCGTCCAGCGCGCGCGCCAGGGTAATCAGCGCCGCGGTAATCTCGTCTTGCAACTGGGCCACTTCCGGTGACTTGCCGCACACGCCAACGCGGGTGCAGCCCTTGCCGCCAACCGTCTGTTCGCATTGAAAACAGAACATTTCACTCATGTGGAATTTCCTCCTGGGGGGGGTGTTGTTTTTTCTAAATCGGTTGCTCGCTCAGAAACTTGGACTGTGCCATCCAGCTCGCTACTCTTCAAGGATTTCCCCGTTGGTGGTCACCGTGACGACCTGCCAGGGGATCATCTTGCCCGAGGCTTGCAACGCGCGGGTCACGGCGCTGGTCAGGCCCGCGCAGCAGGGCACCTCCATCCGCAGCACGGTCACGCTCCGGATCTCGTGGCGCTTGAAAATCTCGGTCAGTTTCTCGGCGTAGTCGCCTTCGTCGAGCTTGGGGCAGCCGATCAGCGTGACGCGTCTGCGCATGAAGCGCCGGTGAATATCCGCGTAGGCAAACGCGGTGCAGTCCGCCGCAATCAGCAGCGCCGCCCCTTGCAGATAGGGGGCCTCGACGTTCAGCAGCTTGAGCTGCACCGGCCAGTTGGTCAGTTGCGACGGCAGCGGGGCGTCCGGTCCGTCGCCGGCCGCGGGCGGCGTGGCGGGGCGCTCGATGGTTTGCGACCTCATCCCGGGGCAGCCCAGGAACGGGCGGGCGGGGGCGGCTTCGGCCGCGGCAGGGGACGGAGGCTCGCGGCCCGGTTCCGCCCGGCGCGCGGCTACGGCGGCTTCGTCGAACGGCGCCGCTTCGCGCTCGATGATCTCGATGGCGCCGGTGGGGCAGGCGGGCAGGCAATCGCCCAGACCGTCGCAATAGACGTCCGCCACCAGCCGCGCCTTGCCATCCACCATCTGGATGGCGCCCTCGTGGCAGGCGGTCACGCACAGGCCACACCCGTTGCACAGCTCTTCATCAATCGAAATGATGTTGCGCTTCATAAACGTCGCAACACCTACCCCATGATGACCCCTTTTGCAAATCCCGTCCCCTGCCGCCCCCATCGCGCGCGGCGCCCTGCGGCTATTCAGACCCTCCGTCGCGCCGCCACGAATTGTAAATTGGCGAATCGCCCCGGCCGTGATACCGTCGCCCCCAATTTACGGAAGGAACAGACATGAAAACGATCATCATCGGTGGTGTGGCCGCGGGCGCCAGCACGGCCGCGCGCTTGCGCAGACTCGACGAGAAAGCCGAAATTGTGCTGCTCGAAAAAGGGCCGCACATCTCCTACGCCAACTGCGGGTTGCCTTATCACCTCGGCAAGATCATCCCCGAGCGCGACTGGCTGCTGGTGATGACCCCCGCCGATTTCCGCGCCCGTTTCAATGTGGATGTGCGCGTGAACCACGAAGTGGTCGCCCTGGATCGTCAGCAAAAAACGGTTCGCGTGCTCAACCGCGAAACCGGCAAGGAGCGCGAAGAGCGCTACGACAACCTTGTCATCGCCACCGGTTCTTCGCCCATCGAGCTGAAGCTTCCGGGCATGGACCTGCCCAACGTCCTGCCCCTCTGGACCCTGGCCGACATGGATCACATTGCCAAAAAACTCGATGCCGGGGTCAGCAACGTCATCGTGGTGGGCGGTGGCTTTGTCGGCATGGAGCTGGCCGAAAGCCTGCGGCATCGCGGCATGGAGGTCACCCTGCTCGAAATGGGCCGCCAACTTCTGCCGACCATGGACGAGGAAATGAGTTCGCTGTTGGCCGAGGAGCTGCGTCTGGCAGGCATCGTGGTCGAGCTGGGCACCATGGTCTCGGCCTTCGCTCCCACCGACAACGGCGGAGTCAAGGCCACCGCCAAGGATGGCCGCACCTGGACCGCCGATCTCGTGGCCATGTGCGTGGGCGTCCGGCCCAACTCGCAACTGGCGCAGGCCGTCGGGCTCCAAACTGACGCGGCCGGGCACATCATCACCGATCTCCAGATGCGCACGGCCGACCCGAGCATCTGGGCGGTGGGCGACGTGGTGGCCGTGACCGATCCCATTTTCGGCGGGCAGACCGCCATCCCTTTGGCCGGGCCGGCCAATCGCCAGGGCCGCATTGCCGCCGACACCATTCTCGGGCGCGACCGCCGCTACGACGGCACCTATGGCGCGTCCGTCGTGAAAGTGGGCCGGCTCACCGCCGCCAGTTGCGGCTACACCGAGGCCAAGCTGGCCGCCACCGGCAAGGCCTACCAGAAAATCTATCTGCACGCGGGCTCCCACGCCAACTATTACCCCGGCGCCCAGCCGCTGCACATCAAGCTGCTCTACGGCAACGATGGCCGCATCTATGGCGGCCAGGTCATTGGCGCCGAGGGCGCCGACAAGCGCGCCGACGTTCTCGCCACCGCCATGCGTTGCGGCATGGACGTGCGCCAGCTCGCCGAGCTCGAACTTTGCTACGCCCCCCCCTACAGCTCCGCCAAAGACCCCATCACCGTCGCCGGCATGATCGCCACCAACGCTCTCAACGGCGACACCGTGGCCATCTCGCCCGACGCCATCCCCGCCGACGCCCTCCTGCTGGATGTCCGCGAGGCCGCCGAACTCGAACAGGGCGTCCTCCAGGACGCCGTCCATATTCCGCTGCACCAGCTGCGCGCGCGCATGGCCGAGCTGCCCAAAGACCGCCAAATCCTCGCCTTTTGTCAGGTGGGTCTCCGTGGCTACGTCGCCGAGCGCATCCTCAGTCAGCACGGCTACAGCGCGGCCAACCTGTCCGGCGGCTACCTCACCTGGAAGCAGTTCCAGCCCGAGCGCTGGGTGCCCTCCGCCGAGGATGTCGCCATGCTCGCCTATAGCCGCATCGATGGCGGCCCGCGCCTCGAGGAACCCGACACCGAGCCCGCCGTGGTGGTCGATGTCCGCGGCCTGCAATGCCCCGGCCCCGTCGTCCGCATCAAAAAGGAAATGGACGCGCTGGGGAAGGGCGCAACCCTCAAGGTGGTGGCGCTGCCGGGCTTCGCCTCGGACCTGACCAGTTGGGCGCAGAGCGCCGGCCATAAAATCATCCAGATCCAGCACGGGACCGATCAACTCGAAGCGATCTTGCGCAAAGGACTGGAGGCCCCCGCCACCGCGGCCACCCAGGCCCAGGCCGCCGCCCTCATCCTTTTCAGCAACGATCTCGACAAAGCGCTCGCAGCCATGATCCTGGCCACCGGCATGGCCGCCGCCGGGCTCAATGTCAGCGTATTCTTCACCTTCTGGGGTCTCAGCGTTCTGCGCAAAGACCCCGGCCCCCTCGTCAAGAAAGGCCTGCTCGATCGCCTGTTCGGCTGGATGTTGCCGCGCGGCGCCACCCGCCTGGCCCTCTCCAAGATGCACCTGGCTGGCATGGGCACCGCCCTCATGAAAAACATCATGGCCAACCAGAATGTCGCCTCATTGCCCGAGATGCTCCACAGCGCGCGCGCCCTCGGCGTCAAATTCATCGCGTGCGACATGGCCATGAGCGTCATGGGCATCACCCGCGAAGAACTCATCGAGGTCGACGACGTCGCCGGTGTGGCCACCTACATCGCCCGCGCCAAAGAAAGCGGCCCCACGCTCTTCATCTAGCCGCTAACTACGCTCGCCAGCTTCTCCGTCGGGCCGACCCACGTTGGCCCGCCGCAGTGCCCGGCGCGCATTTTGGCCACGGGTAAAGGTTGCGTATCAGCCAATCGAGGGTAGGGTAGGGCTCTCGAGAAAGGAGCCATCCATGAAGAAGCAAGCCACCCGAATTCTGATCGCAACCCTTGTCCTGGGCGCCGCGCTGGCGGCCACCGGTCAGGAGGCCGCGCCGCTCGTCTTCGAGCCGCTGCCCTATGCCTACGACGCGCTCGAACCCCACATTGACGCTCAAACCATGGAAATCCACTACGCGCGGCATCATCAGGCCTACTACAACAACCTCGTCAACGCCGTCACCGGCACTGCACTCGAAGGGCAGGCCCTCGAGGCGCTCTTCGCCCGCGCGAGCGAACTGCCCGTTGCCGTGCGCAACAACGGCGGCGGACACTGGAACCACACCTTCTTCTGGCAAAACATGGCCCCCGATGCCGGCGGCATCCCCGAGGGCGACCTGCTGGCCGCCATCGAAGCCGCCTTCGGGTCATTCGCCGACTTCCAGGCCAAGTTCGAGGCCGCTGCCATGACCCGCTTCGGCAGCGGCTGGGCCTGGCTCTCCGTGGACGCGCAAGGCCAGCTCTTCGTCAGCTCCACGCCCAACCAGGACAATCCCCTCATGAACGTAGTCGCCGAGCGCGGCACACCCATCCTCGGCCTCGATGTCTGGGAGCACGCCTACTACCTGAAATATCAGAATCTGCGCGGCAGCTACATCAGCGCGTTTTGGAATGTCGTCAACTGGCCCGAGGTAGCCGCCCGCTTCTCCCGCGCCACCGCGCCCGCCGAATAGCCCGCGCCGCAAAAACTGAAAACGCGGCTGGATGTCTTGCAAACCCGGCCGCCCTGCGTTAGGTTCCCCGCCGGTTCAACCGGAGCAAGGAGAAAGCCCGTGCAAGAAAAAGTAGAAAACTATATCGAAGAAGTCCGCCCCCTCATTCAGGGCCACGGCGGCGATGTTGAATTTGTCTCGATGGAAGGCAACACGGTTTATCTGCGCCTGCATGGCGCCTGCCATGCCTGCCCCCACGCCATGATGACCCTCAAAAACGGCATCGAGGCCGAAATGCGCGAGCGCCTCTCCCCCGACCTGACCGTCGAGCGCGTCTTCGAATCCTAAGGCCCGTCCGCCCCTCCGCCACCCCCGAGTATTACGATTGTTCACAATCGTAATACTCACCCCGCCCCATTTTCCACGCCATGGAAACTTTTTTGGGGCGCGCGTTCCAGAGGCTATTGCAACAGGAGGTTTCTCTAAAAAGGGTTATGCGCTAGTTTGATTCCTTCGCCTATCACAAGGAAGGAAACAATGAAATACCATCGCATAACCCAAGAAGAACGTAG
>JAAZFE010000162.1 GCA_012511885.1 Lentisphaerota bacterium
ACAGCACGGTCATTTGGCCTGTCCCGCGAGCAGCGACGCGAGAATGGGCCTCCCCATGGCTCGTCGGAGCGGAGCTGCGAGCAGAAGGCGTTTTAGACGAATTACCATAAAATTCTACGAAGAACCCCATTTTGGCCGATTTTTGCCCATTTTCGGGCCATTTTTTCGCCAAATCCCACCCAATCCGGCAGTCGCCGGTTGTTCCCGCCGCGCCAGCGGCCTCCCGGCTACAGCAGCGGCGTAAACAACCCGCAGAAGTTTTCCAAATAGCGATGCGCCACCGGCCGCTCCTTGAAGATTTGCAGCTTGAGCTCGCGGCTGACGCTCAAATCTTCGCCCATCAGCAGCTTCAGGTGCATCACAAACTGGGCGTCATACACCACCAGGCTCGTCTCATAGTTCGAGAACAGGCTCCGGTAGTCCCAATTGGCCGACCCCACAATCGCCATGCGGTCATCCACCGTCATCGCCTTGGCATGAATAAACGGCGGCGGCCGCTCAAAAATGCGCACCCCCGCCTCGAGCAAATCCTCATACACCGCCCGCGACGCCCACGTGGTGTACCAGTGATTGCTCTTCTCCGGCACCACCAGATACACCTGCACCCCCCGCAGCGCCGCCAGCCGCAACGCCCGCATCAAATCATCCGACGGCAGAAAATAGGGCGTCAAAATGAACACCTGCTCGCGCGCCGCGTTGACCGCGTTGAAGAACATATCCACCGCCACCTGCAAGTCCGACGATGGCCCGCTGTTGATCACCCGCGCCAGCGCCCCCCCCGCCGAAGGCTGCCGCCCGAAATGCTCCACGCTCAGCAGCTTTTCCGGATTCTCCTCCGTCATCACGTGCCAATCCCGCAAAAATGAATATTGCAACACCTGCACGATCGGCCCGCGCAGCTCGAAATGATAATCCTGAATGGAGGACTCGTTCTCCCGGCTGCGCGAATAGTCGTTGAGATTGATCCCCCCCATGAAGCCGATTCTGCCATCCGCCACCAGAATCTTGCGGTGGTTGCGCAGGTTGAAATGCAACTGCTTGCGGAACAGGTTGGACTGCGTCCAGCCCGACATGGACAAGTTCGGCACCCGCCGATACCGTCGGAACAGCCCCCCCCACAGCGCGTGCGACGACCCGAAACGGTCATACAGCACCCGCACCTGCACCCCCTCGCGGGCCCGTTCCGCCACCGCGTCCATGAACTCCCGCCCCACGTCGTCGTTGCCAATAATGAACGACTGCAAATGAATGTGGTGCTCGGCATTCCGGATCGCCTCCAGCATCCGCGGAAACGCCTCATCCCCCGTCAACAACGGCTCCACATGGTTTCCCCCCAGCAACGGAAAATTATCCAGCATCGCCGCCATCGGCCGATCCAAAAACTGCGTCCACTCGTCCGCTGGCGTCACCGAATCCCGCCCCATAGACTGCCAATACGCCGCTGGCAGCACCTCGTCCTTCGCCGCCCGCCGCGCCCCGTCCATGCGCACCCGCCGCTCCACCCCCCGGTGCCAGCGCATCTTCGGAACCCGGTCCACCCCGAACATCGCGTAAAGCACCGCCCCCACCACCGGCAGCGACCACGTCACAAACAGCCACAGCAGCGTCGAGTCCGCCCGCCGACGGTGCCGCAGCACATGCAGCACCACTGACACGAACAACAGCGCATGGATCAGCGCCCCCCACGACAGCCAAGGCATTCCCCGGAAAAACTCCATCCACGCGAAACCGCTCATTTCTTTATTATGCCCTCCCCCACCACTCCAAGCAAGACCTCAAATCTCGCTGTCGTTTTTTTTACACCCCGACAAGCCATCCCCGCCGACAACATGCACAGGACCTGCGGGTTACGCCAGCGGGCGGCCCTCTGCATCAAACCGTGGCGGAATCGCCACCGCCGGATGCAAATAAATCGGCTCCAGAGCCTCGCCCGCTTGCCCCGCCAAAAACAACCGCCCCACCCATTCCGCCCCCGGCACCCTCCCCGGCTCCACCCACGGCACCCCCGGCCACCCCTTGTCCAGTTCCCCCTCCGCCAACAACTGCCAGCCGCCAACCTGCCGCACACGCGTCATCCCGTCCCGCTCGAAACACCCCGCCCACACGATCCCCTTGCGGCTCGGTCCCCACACCACCACCTGCTCCCGCTCCGGCTGTTCGCTCAGCACTTCCGCCGCCAGCGCCGCCGCGCTGCTCACCGCCCACACGGTTCGCTCCCGCGGCAACGCCCAGCCGCGCACCGCGGTCATGCTCATGCGCAACCCCATATAGCTGCCCGGCCCCCGCCCCGCCGCGAACACCTCGATATCCCCAAAAGTCCACCCCGCTCCGGCCACCAGATCCGCGGCCGCGTCAAAAAGAGCCTGACTGTTGCGCCGGTCCACCACCAGCTCCCGCCCCCCGGCAAGCCGCCCCCCCTCAAACAGCGCAAGACTGACCCGCGACGCCGAACCCTCCACCGCCAACAGTTTCATGGCCCGCCCCGGTTTAACCTGGATAATTCACGCGACAAGTCCGGCCCGGATGCAAGGCAGGCGGGGTGAAGCTGTATGGACATACTGCGAACCCCGAATAACGCCGCAGACGGGTTGGAATCGTCGCGCCGAAGGGCAACAG
>JAAZFE010000163.1 GCA_012511885.1 Lentisphaerota bacterium
CCCCCGCCCCCCCCGCGCCGGCCATCGTCATCCGCTGGTCCCCCGAACGCCCCGAAAACCGACTCTACGCCCGTCACACCCGCTTCCTCGAAAAACTCGGCCTGCC
This sequence comes from Lentisphaerota bacterium, assembly GCA_012511885.1. Lineage (GTDB taxonomy): Bacteria > Verrucomicrobiota > Kiritimatiellia > CAIQIC01 > Lenti-01 > JAAZFE01. The sequence goes on from JAAZFE010000163.1 coordinate 107, forward strand.
TGTGCCCCACCTCCTGCTCGACGCCCCCCGCGCCCGCCTGATCGTCATCGAAGACCTCGGCCCCGAAACCCTCGAAACACGCTTGCCCAACCTCACCCCAACCCAAATCCTCGCCATCTACCGCCAGCTCCTCGACATCACCCTCCGCCTGCACACCGACGCCCTCCCCGCTGCCCGCCAAGCCCGCCTGCCCCTCATGCCCGGCTTCGGCCCCGAACTCTATCGCTTCGAACACGACTACTTCATCCGCAACATCCTCCAAAACCGACTCCAAACCCACCCCAAACAAATCGCCGCCATCACCGACGAACTCCAAACTGTCGCCCGCCAACTCTCCGACTCCCCCCAAGCTCTAATCCACCGCGATTGGCAATCCAGCAACATCCTTTTCCGCCGCAATCAGCCCGTCATGATAGATTACCAGGGTATGCGCCGCGGCCCCATTGCCTACGACCTCGCCAGCCTCCTCTGCGACCCCTACGCCGACCTCCCCGCAACCCAGCAAACCCGCCTCCTGCGCCACTATGCCCGCCAACATCCCGACGGCGACCGCCTCATCAACGTCTTCCCCGCCGCCGCCATCCAACGCCTCGCCCAGGCCCTCGGCGCCTACGCAGTCTTCGCGCAAACCCCCGGCATGGAAGCCTTCACTCGCTACATCCCCCCCGCCGCCCGCCAAATGCTCCGCGCCCTCGAAGCCCACCCCCTCCCCGCCCTCGCCGACGCCATCCAAAACCTTCTCGTCAGGGTCAGTCCTTGACAATTGACAATCTCCCCCCGCCCAATCCGGCAGTCGCCCGTTATCCCCCCCCTGGGATCGCCGAGCCCCAGCTCGGCACAAAAAATCCACCACCCGCCTGTTTCTGCCCATTTCCGCCCCAAATCTTCCAAAATCGCCCCTTTTTACCCAAAACCGCCCATTTTTGCCCGTTTCTGCCCTTTTTACCACCCACCCCCCGCCTTTTCCCCCTCTCCCAAAGGTAGGAGCCTGTCCGCCTCGGGCGGAACGCATCGCCGAGGCGTCCGCGCAATGGCCCCGCCTGTGGCTGAGGTCGCTGACCTCGGCTCCTCCTCCAGTATTACGATTGTGCACAATCGTAATACTCAAAAAGCCCCAAACCCCGCCCAATCCGGCAAAGTCTACAGTCTCAAGTCTGTGGTCTCTCGTCTGCGCGGCCCTGCCGCCCCCCCCCCCTCCCGCCACTCAAAACATTTGACGGCACCCTTTTCATACAGTACGCTATAACGTACGCAATGGAGAAATAACATGACCAGCATCACTGCAACAGAAGCCCGCAAGCAGCTTTACCGCTTGCTGGACGATGTCAGCGAATCTCATGGCCCGATTACCATCACCGGCAAACGCCATTCCGCCGTCCTGGTCTCCGAGGCCGACTGGCGCGCCGTGCAGGAAACCCTGTATCTAGCCGCCATCCCCGGCATGCGGGAGTCCATTCGCAAAGGATTGAAAACGCCCGTCGAGAAATGCTCCGGGAAACTCGACTGGTGAGCTGGTCGTTAGTCTATACCGCTCAGGCCCGGCGGGACGCCAAAAAGCTCTCCCGCTCCGGGCTCAAACCCCAAGCGGAGAAACTGCTGGCCATCCTCGCCGAAGACCCCTATCAAACCCCGCCCCCGTTCGAGAAACTCGTCGGCGATCTCGCCGGCGCATGTTCGCGACGCATCAACATCCAACATCGTCTCGTCTATCAAATCCTGGATGACATCAAAACCGTCAAAATCATCCGCATGTGGACCCACTACGAATAACCCGCCCCTGCCCCGGCACACAGGCCCGTCTCGTCGGGGTCAGTCATTGACAATTGACAATCTCCCCCCCCCGCGCATTCCCCGCTTGCGTTCCTTTTGCGCCATTTTATGAAAAAGTCGCGTCTATACTGTCCATCGCGTCCATATTGTCCATCCGGCAAATGGGCATGACCTTATTGACTTCGTTGACCTTATTGACCATGGCGCGTCAGCGCCCCCCTCTTGGCTCCCATGCTGACCACGCGCCAGCGCGGCCTCCCAGCTTACAACTCCCTAAACACCGTCGGCGCAAAATTGTCATTCAGCGTCCACATGGACACCCGGCAATCCCGCACCCGGAAAATCAAAAGCGCATCATACCCATACTTTTCAATCCACGGCTGAATAAACAACCGCGTGGCCACAATTTCCTTCTTCAACTCCATGTCATCCAGAATCTCGGCCGTCCCCGCCACCCGCACCTGCAAGTCCACCCCGCCAAAGCACACCTCCACCGGCGCCCCAGTCTGCACCTGCTCCGCCACCTTCTTGTGCACCCCGGAATGAAAAATCAGGCCCGACTCATCCGCGCGATACATGAACATCCCCCGCACCCGCGGCTGGCCATTTTCAAGGGTGGCCATGTAGCACACCGGATTCTGATTTAGGAACAGAAGGATTTCCTCGCGCGTTTCGGGAATCTTCGTTCTCATCACAGCATCATCCTCCACCACATGAGTCCGCAGGCCGCCAGCAGCGGCAAGGCCGCCAGCAACTGCCAAAGTCGTTGTGGCTGACGACGCAACCGTCGGCGGCTCCCGCCGGCCCGGTTGTGCAACACCCTCAACAGCAGCACCTTCGCCACCCCGTTTGCCCACAAAAACAGCAGCAGGCTCAACGCCAGCGCCCAGCGCCACCGATAGGGATCCTCCGCCGGCATCGCTCCCTCATAAAGCATGTAGAACAGCAACCCCGCGACCGGCAGATAAAGGTTCCAGGAACGCCACCGGTTGGCAAAACGCACCGGCCACAATGAGAACGCCCCGCAAATCACCAGCCCCCCGAGGCTTAGCACCTGAAGCAACTCTCTCATCTCCCGGTACCATACAAGCGCAGCCCCACCCTCGCAACCCCAATCCATGCCCCATATTCTGGATGTTTCCAGATGTTTCTAGGATAAGCGGGTTGTCTTTCCGCCCAAGTGGGTTATCATCATCCCCCATGCGGCGATACCTTGTCATAGGTGGCGTGGCCATCCTCTTACTCCTGCTGGCAACCAGTTGCAGCATGTTTGTGCGCGATGGCGCGGATGGCAACGATGTCATCGTCCGCGGCCGCCTCGTCACCATGACCACCACCGCCTACTGCCACTGCGGCTCCTGCTGCAACTGGAAACTCAACTGGAAAGGCCAGCCTGTCATTGCCACCGGCACCCACCGCGGCAAACCCAAGGCCGTTGGCATCACCGCCAGCGGCGCCAAGGCCAAGCCCGGCACCATCGCCGCCGACACCCGCTACTACCCCATGGGCACGGTCTTCTATATCCCCGGCTACGGCTACGGCGTGGTCGAAGACCGCGGCGGCGCCATCAAAGGCCGCCACCGCCTCGACCTCTACCACAACACGCACCAGCAGGCCCGCCAGTGGGGCCGCCAAAAGCTGCAATGCGTGGTCTTCCCCCCCGGCACCCCCCGCATCCCCAAAAACGCCCCTCCTCCCCGCTAGAAATTCCCATTTTGTTCATTCCGGGCGAAAAATCTTTCGCCTCTACCATATTCCGCGCCGCAGGCGCTCCTTTGCGCCCTTAGCCTGGATTATGCACACGACAAGTCCGGCCCGGATGCGAGGCGTGCGGGGTGAAGCTGTATGGATATACTGCGAACCCCGCAGAACAAAGCAGACGGGTTGGAATCGTCGCGCCGAAGGGCAACATGGATGACAAACGACTTGTTTCCTCACTTATGCTCATCATTCAACTCTACGGCTAGTTACTACTTTTTCATCCATGTTGATGAATTATTCAGGTTAGCATCTTTGCGAGAGACAATGCCTTCGTTTGCGTTCCTTTCGCGCACCTTGCGCCTTTTGCGTTAAAAAACAGCGCGTCAGCGCCAAAGGTAGGAATTCGGCGAGACATCTACCCTCCTCAAAAAATAGCAATAGCCACCCATGCTACCTTGTGGCACAAGGTACCATGTTCACCCGCCCCAATCCCTTTTTTCCCGCCCCGCCCCAGTATTACGATTGTGCACAATCGTAATACTCTCTTTTCTTCCGCTTCCGCGCCGCAGGCCCATTCGCGGTTCAAAACTCACCCAAAATAATCACACATTCCCGCAATCCCGCAATTCTCCCTCCCCCCCCCGCGTTTTCCCCGCTTGCCTTCCTCTTGCGCCCCTTGCGCCTTTTGCGTTAAAAATTCCGCGCCGGGGGCACCTTCGCATCCATTTGCGGTTCCCAAACAAAGCACGAAGAACCAGGCACCCAAGCACGGCTTCGCCGCCGCCTTTTCTGTCGCGCATCCTTGACAAATCGCCCCGGCCTCCCTTCAATGCCCCGCTGACCCAACATCCACACATGTTGATTGCCGATACGAGGAAAACCCATGTTCAAACCCGTCACCCATAAGTTGTCCTTCCCCAAAATGGAGGAAGAGGTTCTCCAGTTCTGGGCCGAGCACGACACCTTCAAAAAATCCCTCGAAATCCGCCGCGATTCCCGCGAATACGTTTTCTACGATGGCCCTCCATTTGCCACCGGCACCCCCCACTATGGCCACCTGCTCGCCGGCATCATCAAAGACATCCTGCCCCGCTACCAGACCATGCGCGGGCACTACGTCGAACGCCGCTTCGGCTGGGACTGCCACGGCCTGCCCATCGAGGCCCTCGCCCAAGACAAGCTCGGCCTGGCTGGTGCCGCCGACATCATGGCCAAGGGCGTGGACGTCTTCAACGAGACCTGCCGCTCCATGGTGCTCACCTATGTCGCCGAATGGCGCAAAACCGTCACCCGCATGGGCCGCTGGGTGGACTTCGACAACGACTACAAAACCATGGACCTCGACTTCATGGAGTCCATCTGGTGGGTCTTTAAGCAGCTCTACGACCAGGGACGCGTCTACAAGTCGCATCGCATCATGCCCTTCTCCTGGAAGCTCAACACCCCCCTCTCCAACTTCGAGGCCGGCAGCAACTATCAGGATGTCCAGGACCCCTCCATCACCGTGCGCGTCAAAATGAACCGGCCGCCTCCGGGCCTCGACAGCGACGGCGCCCCCGTCTACGCCCTCATCTGGACCACCACACCTTGGACCCTCTACGGCAACCTCGCCATCTGCGCCGGACCCGACATCACCTATGCCGCCGTCCGCGACAAAGCCGACGGCAACATCTACCTGCTGGCCAAAGCGCGCCTGGCCACCTACTACAAAAAGTCCGACCAATACGACCTGCTCGCCACCTGGCCCGGTAGCCAGCTGGCCAACCTGACCTACGAACCCATCTTTGACACCTTCCGCAACGACGCCCCCACCGCCTTCCGCATCCTCAATGGCGATTTCGTCAGCACCGATGACGGCACCGGGCTGGTCCACATGGCCCCCGCCTTCGGCGAAGACGACTTCCACATCTGCCGCGCCGCCGGCATCCCCCTGCGCGACTATCTCGACGAATCCTGCGCCTTCACCGCCACCGTCCCCGAACACGAAGGCACCTTCTGCAAAGATGCCGACAAAGCCATCATCCAGGCCCTCAGAGCCGCCGGCAAACTGGTCCACCAAACCACCGTCGTCCACTCCTATCCATTCTGCCCGCGCACCGACACCCCCCTCATCTATCGCGCCATCGAAGCCTGGTACATCCGCGCCGAAGACCTCCGCGACCGCCTCGTCGCCAACAATGCCACCGTCCACTGGGTCCCCCAGGCCGTCGGCGAAAAACGATTCGGCAACTGGCTCAAAGAAGCCAAAGACTGGAACATCTCGCGCAATCGCTTCTGGGGCTCCTGCATCCCCATCTGGATCTCCGAAGACGGCCAGGACATGCACTGCGTCGGCTCCATTGCCGAACTCGAACAACTCTCCGGGCAAACCGTCACCGATCTCCACAAGCACCACGTGGACAAAATCACCTTCCAACTCAACGGCAAAACCTACCGCCGCACCCCTGAAGTCCTCGACTGCTGGTTCGAATCCGGCTCCATGCCCTACGCCCAGCAGCACTACCCCTTCAAACGCGCCGACGAACTCGACAAATTCTTCCCTGCCGACTTCATCGCCGAAGGCCTCGACCAAACCCGCGGCTGGTTCTACACCCTCATCTTCCTGGGCACCGCCCTTTTCGACCGCTCCCCCTTCAAAAACGTCATCGTCAATGGCCTCGTCCTTGCCGAAGACGGGCGCAAAATGTCCAAGCGCCTCCAAAACTATCCCGACCCGAGCCACATCATGGACACCTACGGCGCCGACGCCCTGCGCCTCTACATGATCAACTCGCCCATCGTCCGCGCCGAAGACCTCTGCTTCTCCGAAATGGGCGTCCTCCACGCCCTCCGCCACCTCCTCATCCCCCTCTGGAACGCCTACTCCTTCTTCGTCACCTACGCCAACGTGGACGGCTGGACGCCCCCCCCCACCCAAGACGACAACCCGCCCCCCCCCTCCCTCATGGACCGCTGGATCCTCTCCGCCCTCGACCGCCTCGCCGGCGAAGTCGTCGCCGCCATGGACCTCTACAATCTCCAACAGGCCGTCCGCCCCCTCGTCGAATTCATCGACAACCTCACCAACTGGTACATCCGCCGCTCACGACGCCGCTTCTGGAAAAGCGAAGACGACGCCGACAAGGCCCACGCCTACGCCACCCTCCACACCGTCCTCCTGCGCCTCTGCCAGATCGCCGCCCCCTTCATCCCCTTCATGACCGAAGAAATCTATCGCAACCTGCGCACCCCCGACATGCCCGAATCCGTCCACCTCTGCGACTTCCCCCTCCCCGGCACCCTCCCGCGCGACGAAGCCCTCGAGGCCCAAATGGCCCGCGTCCAGGAAGTCGTCGGCCTCGCCCGACAGCTCCGCGCCGACTTCAACCTCAAAGTCCGCCAGCCCCTCGCCGCCATCCACGTCGTCTGCCGCAACCCGGCCGTACTCGACCTCGTCCGCCCCCTCGCCGACATCGTCGCCGACGAACTCAACGTCAAACAAGTCCTCCTCTCAAACGACGAAACCCCATTGGCCGAACTCTCCGCCAAAGCCAACTACAAAAACCTCGGCCCCCGCCTCGGTTCCCTCATCAAGCCCGCCGCCGACCTCATCGCCCGCTTCGACTCCGCCGCCATCGCCACCCTCCTCGACGGCCAATCCCTCGACATCCAACTCGATGCCCAAACCATCACCCTCACCCCCGACGACGTCCTCATCCAGCGCACCCCCAAAGAAGGACACGCCGTCGCCGCCAGCCACGACCTCGTCGTTGCCCTCGAAACCAAACTCACCACCGACCTCATCCACGAAGGCCACGCCCGCGAACTCATCAACCGCATCCAAAACCAGCGCAAAACCCAGCAACTCCAAGTCGCCGACCGCATCACCCTGACCATCCAGGCCCCCCCCGAACTCCTCGAAGCCATCCAGGCCCACCGCGACACCATCGCCGCCGAAACCCTCGCCACCACCCTCGAAACCGCTGAAGGCACGGGCCCCCTCGACATCAACGGCCACCCCTGCGCCATCCACCTCCAAAAAGCCTGATCCCCCTCCCCAAAAGGTAGCCGCATCCTGTGGCTGAGGTCGCTGACCTCGGCTCCTCCTCCAGTATTACGATTGTGCACAATCGTAATACTCAAAAAGCCCCAAACCCCACCCAATCCGGCAGCCGTCCATTGTCCCCCCCTGGGATCGCCGAGCCCCAGCTCGGCACAAAAAACATTCAACACCTGCCCGTTTTCGCCAATTTCCGCCCCAAATCTTCCAAAACTGCCCATATTTGACCCATTTTTGGCCCTTTTTACCGCCACCCCTCCGCCTTTTCCCCCTCCCCCAAAAGGTAGCCGCATCCTGTGGCTGAGGTCGCTGACCTCGGCTCCTCCTCCAGTATTACGATTGTGCACAATCGTAATACTCAAAAAGCCCCACACCCGCCCGTTTCCGCCAATTTCCGCCTAAATCTTCCAAAATCGCCCATTTTCTACCCAAAATTGCTCATTTTGACCCGTTTTGGCCCATTTCCGTCCGTTTTCGCCTCTTTTCCGGCCTTTTCCCCCGTCCGTGTCTGTCCGTATTCCCCTAAGCCGAAGTCGCCCCGCGCCTCCGGCGCCCGTTTCCAGTCTCGCCTTGACTCCCTCCCCCCCCCATCCACACAATACAAAAACCAGCCCCGAACCAAGGAGACCCGATTTGAAATGGATTGCCCCAAGCGAAAAAGACACCTCCCTCGCCTCCTTCGAAAAAAATCTCTGGGACGCCGCCGACCACTTTAGAGCCAACTCCGGACTCAAAGCCCAGGAATACTCCTCCCCCATCCTCGGCCTCATCTTCCTCCGCTTCGCCGAAGTCCGCTTCCTCATCCAGCGCGCAAAACTTCAAAAAGCCGAAACCGGCGGACGCCGCGGCAGCCGCCTCGACATCCCCGCCGCCTACCACGCCGACAGCATCCTCTATCTCTCCCCCAACGCCCGATTCGACCACCTCCTCCAGCTCCCCGAAGCCGAAGACATCGGCGAAAAAGTCAACGAAGCCATGCGCCAGGTCGAGCAGCACAACCCACACATCGCCGGCATCCTCCCCAAATCCTACAATATCTTCACATCCTCTCTCCTCAAAGAAATCCTCAAAAAAATCTCCGAAATCCCCGCCTCCCTCGACTTCGACGCCTTCGGACGCATCTACGAATACTTCCTCGGCGCCTTCGCCATGTCCGAAGGCCAGGGCGGCGGCGAATTCTACACCCCCGCCAGCATCGTCCAGCTCCTTGTCCAAATCATCGAGCCCTACCACGGCAAAATCCTCGACCCCGCCTGCGGCTCCGGCGGCATGTTCGTCCAGTCCGCCCGCTTCGTCGCCCAACACCGCAAAAATCTTCAAACCAAACTCTCCATCTACGGCGTCGAAAAAACCGATGAAACCGGCCGCCTCTGCCGCCTCAATCTCGCCGTACACGGCCTCGAAGGCGACATCCGCCACGGCGGCAACATCAACAGCTACTACGACGACCCCTTTAACGCCGCCGGGCGCTTCGACTTCGTCCTCGCCAATCCCCCCTTCAATGTGAACGCCGTGGACAAAGAAAGCCTCAAAGATGCCGTCGGCCCCGGCCGCCGCTTCCCCTTCGGACTCCCCAACGCCGACAACGCCAACTACCTCTGGATCCAACTCTTCCTCTCCTCCCTCAACCCAACCGGACGCGCCGGCTTCGTCATGGCGGGCTCCGCCTCCGACGCCCGCTCTTCCGAGCAGGATATCCGCAAAAAACTCATCCAGTCCAAAGCCGTGGATGTCATGGTCTCCGTCGGCCCCAACATGTTCTATACTGTTGCGCTAGGTTGCACCCTTTGGTTCCTCGACCGAGGCAAAAAAAATACACCCCGCGAAAACCAAGTCCTCTTCATTGATGCACGCAACATCTACCGCCAAATTGATCGCGCCCACCGCGACTGGACCCCCGCACAAATCGGTTTCATTTCCAACATCGTCCGCCTATATCGAGGCGAAAAACCCGACCTCACCCTCGGCGGTAAAGAAACTGAACAAAAACTTCACGAAATCTTTGGCAAAAATCCGGTTTACACAGACATCCCAGGTCTCTGTAAGGTCGCAACCCTCGACGGAATCAAAGCCCAAGACTATTCCCTCAACCCCGGACGCTATATCGGCATTGCCCCCACCGAAGAAATATCCGATTACGACTTCCAAGAACAACTCCAAGCCCTAAACCAAGAACTCGAAGAACTCAACTCACGGGCCCAAAAATTCGAAAAAATTATCGCCAAAAACATCAAAGGAATTTTGGGGGTGTAGGAGTGGCCGTCTGGGTAAATAGCACACTTGGTGCAGCAAGCGACAAAGTTGGAGGCATCATCCAAACGGGACCTTTTGGCTCTCAGTTGCACCAGTCCGATTATTCGGATGAGGGTGTCCCTGTGGTTATGCCCAAAGACATTGTTGCAGGACAAATTAATCCCAATACCGTCGCGCGAGTGTCTCAAGAACATGTCAACCGCCTATCGCGCCATAAGCTAGCTGTGGGAGATATTGTCTTTGCAAGACGAGGCGACCTTGGGAGGCAAGCCTTAATAAAGCCAAATCAAAACGGTTGGTTATGCGGCACCGGCTGTCTCAGAATTAGCTTGGGAGAAACACTAGTTTATCCGTCTTTTCTGCATTATTATTTACAACAAAATGAAATAGTTGGCTGGATTACCAATCAGGCTGTTGGGGCAACGATGCCTAATCTGAATACTGCGATTCTGCGAAAATTGCCTATTCGTTATCCACCCCTCCCCATCCAAAAACGCATCGCCGACATCCTCTCCGCCTACGACGACCTCATCGAGAACAACCAAAAACGAATCCAAATCCTCGAAGAAATGGCGCGCGCCCTCTACCGCGAATGGTTCGTCCACTTCCGCTACCCAGGCCACGAAAACATCCCCCTCGTCCCATCCCCCCTCGGCGATATCCCAAGGGGATGGGAGGTAAGGACTTTTACGGATATTGCGGATGTGTTAAGCGGTGGAACTCCCAAAAGAAATATTCCAGAGTACTGGGATGGTGATATTCCATTTTTTACTCCGCGCGACGCACCAGCCTCTTTTTTCGTAGAATTAACTGAGAAGTACATAAGCGAATTGGGGCTACCAAAATGCGCAAGCAAACTCTACCCACCAAATACAATCTTTATTACTGCTCGTGGAACTGTGGGAAAACTCGCACTAACAGCTAAACCAATGGCTATGAATCAATCTTGTTATGCGCTGCAAGGGAAAATTGGAATTCCTCAGTTTTTCCTTTTCCTTCTCACGCTGAATCAAGTTGCCTATCTGAAAACGAATACTGGCGGGGCTACCTTCGACACTATTATCGTCGATACATTTCGAAGAATGTCCATTATAAAACCACCTGACAAAATAATTGCTGAATTCACCAGAGTCATCACAGCGATTTTCGAGCAAATAAAAATCAGCCAACAAAAAATCCAAAACCTCCGCCAAACCCGCGACCTGCTCTTGCCCCGTTTACTTTCCGGCCAACTGGATGTAGAAAAGCTCCCTTCATGACCGCTATTACGCCATAAATTCCCTGTTTTTCGTTGTGCCATTTTCCATTCTTCTATAGTGTCCAGCCATGCTCTTCAAGCGTCAGCGTTTGCTTTTGTCCCTCCTGCACGCCCTCGGCGGCAAGGCGGACCGCAAAGATTTCCAAAAGCTCCTCTTTCTCTTCACCCGGGAAGAGGAAGAAGTGCCCTCCTACGACTTTGTCCCCTTCCGGTACGGCGGCTTTTCGTTCACCTCCTACGCCGACAAACGCAAGTTGGCGGACAAAGGCTTGCTCGCCGAGGACGATGCCTCGTGGTTTTTGACCTCTGCGGGCCGTTCGCGGGCCCTTCGCGAACCCTTCGCGGAGCGCTCGCGAATCGCTGCTTTTTGCCGACGATACGCCCACCTGCGGGGTAACGCCCTGCTGGCCGATGTGTACACCCGCTTCCCCTATTACGCCACGCGCAGCGAACTGCTCGGCTCTCTCAATCTCCCGCCTGCCGCCCGTGAGCGAATCCAGGCGGCAAAACCGGCGGCGCAATCCGCCGGGCTGTTCACCATCGGCTACGAAGGCCGCACCCTCGAAAGCTATCTGAATATCCTCCTGAAAGCCGGCATCTCCATCCTGTGCGATGTCCGCCGGAACCCGATCAGCCGGAAATACGGCTTTTCCAAGCGCACCCTGCAAAACGCCTGCTCCAAACTCGGCATCCAATACGAACACCTGCCCGAATTGGGCATCGAGTCCGCCGAGCGTAAAAGCCTGAACTCGCAGGCCGACTACGACGCCCTCTTTCGCGAATACGAACGAACCGCCCTCCCCAAACAGCCCGCCGCCCTCAACCAAATTGCCGACTGGCTGCGGCAGGGCGAGCGCGTCGCTCTCACCTGCTATGAACACGCCCCGCAACAATGCCACCGCCACTGTGTCGCCGAAGCCGTGCAACACGGCTACGGCACCCCCCGCACTATCAGCCACCTGTAAGCCTTTTCCGACATGGCCAAAGAACGCATTCTCATCACCGTTAAAACCTATCCCGAACTTTCTAAAAAATATGGCGAAACCGTCTGTACAGCGGGCCTTCGCCCAGATGGTTCTTGGGTTCGCATGTATCCTGTTCCATTTCGCCGTCTAGAAGACAAAGAGCAGTACAGCAAGTTCGACTGGGTTGAATGTATTCTACACCGCAATAAAAAAGACCCCCGCCCTGAATCGTTTTGCCCCAGAGATATGTCCCAAATCCTGCCCGTTGGTAGAATGGACACCTCCGATAACTGGCGCGATCGTCGCCATTTTTTGCTCAAGCCCGACGCGGTAACCACCGATATGCAACAGTTAATTCGGGATGCCAAGGCAAACCGCCGCTCTCTGGCCACATTCAAACCCACGCGACTGATTGGTTTCGAGTGGGAGCCCACTGAGCGCGACTGGGACAAAGGTAAAATGGAGGCTATGCGAGCACTCGTTAATCAAGGCGATCTGTTTGAAGATGAAAATTGGCGCAAGACGTTCCAAGTTATCCCAAAATTGCCTTACAAGTTTTTCTACCATTTTGAGGATGCCGAGGGCAAAGTCCGCAAACTGCAAATCTTCGACTGGGAAATCGGCGCACTGTTCTGGAATTGCCACCGACGCTCCAATGGCGATGAATCCGAAGCACTCGAAAAAGTGCACCAAAAATACTGGGAAGAATTTATCAAAAAAGACCTGCACTTCTTCTTGGGTACTACCTTGCAACACCATTTCAGGGCGCGTAATCCATGGGTCATTATCGGCGTGTTGCCCATTCCGCATGAGAAGCAAATGAGTCTATTCTAACCATGACCGCCCACCCCTACACCGAAAGCAGCCTGGTCGAAGCCGCCGCCATTCAACTGCTCGACTCCATGGACTGGCAAACGGTGTCCGCCGCCCACGAAACCTTCGGTTTGCTCGGCACTCTCAGGCGCGAACACAAGGGCGAAGTGCTCCTGACCTCCCGCCTGCGCGACGCCCTGCGCCGTCTCAACCCGGATGTTCCCGAATCCGCTATCCAAGCCGCCCTCGACGAGCTGACCCGCGACCGCTCCGCCATGGACCCCGTCGCCGCCAATCTCGAAACCTACCAGCTTCTCAAAGACGGCATCCCGCTTTCCGTCCCCGATCCCCTGCACGGCGGACAAAAAACCGTCCGCCTTCGCGCCGTGGACTGGCATCACCCCGAACAAAATGACTTTTTGCTCGTCAGCCAACTCACCATCGTCGGTCAAACCTACACCTGCCGCCCCGATCTCGTCGGCTTCGTCAACGGAATGCCCTGGGTCGTCATCGAACTCAAAAACATCAATGTCCCCGCGCGCGCCGCCTACGACGACAATTTTACCCATTACAAGCGGGAAATCCCCCATCTCTTCTGGTACAACGCCTTCCTCGTTGCCAGCAACGGCACCGACAGCCGTGTCGGCTCCATGACCGCCGACTGGGACCGTTTTTTCGAGTGGAAACGAATCGAAAGCGAACAGGAACCCCCGCGCGTCTCCCTCGAAGTCATGTTGCGCGGAACCTGCGACAAGGCGCGGCTCTTCGATCTGGTCGAAAACTTCACCCTCTTCGCCAACCGCAACACCGGTCTCGAAAAAGTCATCGCCCAAAACCACCAATACCTCGGCGTCAACAACGCCCTCGTCTCCATGCAAACGGCGCGCGAGCAGAAACACGGCCGCGCAGGCGTCTTCTGGCAAACCCAGGGCAGCGGAAAAAGCTATTCCATGGTCTTTTTTGCCCAAAAAGTCCTCCGAAAACTCACCGGAAACTGGTCGTTTGTCATCGTCACCGACCGCGTCGAACTCGATCAGCAAATCGCCAAAACCTTCAAAGATGTCGGCGCCGTCGGCGAAACCGAAGCCGAAACCTGCCACGCCACCAGCGGCGCCCACCTCCGCCAGCTCCTGGCCGGCAACCATCGCTACATCTTTACCCTCATCCATAAGTTTCAAACTGCGGAAACCATTAATGGGCGGTCCGATATCATTGTCATTACCGACGAAGCGCACCGCACCCAGTACGACACCCTCGCCCTCAACATGCGCACAGCCCTCCCCAACGCCATGTTCCTCGCCTTCACCGGCACTCCCCTCATCGCCGGCGAGGAACGCACCAAAGAAGTCTTCGGCGACTATGTCTCTATCTACGATTTCAAACAATCCGTGGACGACGGCGCCACCGTTCCCCTCTTCCTGAGTTCCGAAACGGGACACCCAAAATTATTTTTGGGCTGATTTGGGATAAATCAGATTGTAGAGCTGCTGTTGTTCTGGATCCATCTGGAGGAGAACGTTCTGTTTGCGGGGACCGGTGGGTAGGCGGAAGGTCATCTGGTACATGGTTTGGGTGAGCTCGGCGGCGCGTTTGGGGCTGATGGGCAGTTGGGCTTCGTGGAGTCTGCGCTCCAGTTCTTTATAGATGCTGTAGGCGACGAAAGCGACGAGCACATGTGCCTCAATCCGTCGGCGCAGGCAATGATACATGGGGCGGATCCGCAGGTCGGTTTTGGAGATGCGAAAGGCTTTTTCGATGTGCCACAACTGGCCATAACTTTCGATGACGGCATCCGGTGTCAGTTGAGTATTGGTGAGATAGCCCTTGAGACCGTCCCAGACGGCGGCTTGCTCGACCTTGTGCTCGTCAATCGCCACGACGACTTCGCCAGTGAGCGTAAGGAATTTGTTGTAGCCTCGGTTGTTGAGTTGCTCTTTGGTCAGGCGCCCGGAGGCTACTTGCTTTTTCAAGCGCGTGAGTCCCCGCTCACGGTTGTAGCGATCCCGTTTGGCGCGCTTGTCGGAGTACGACACCACCAGACGATGACCGTGGCCTCGCTCGATCACTACGGACTGGCCGTTGGACAACCCGCGGCATCGGCGGAGAATGTCTTGTTGGGTTGCCTCGGACTCGTTGCGAAGACGGGCGGCGATGATGAAGGGATAGTTGTTGTCGTCAAGCGAAGCGAGGTTCTCCCGGCTGAGCATTGCGGCATCGGCCACGACAGTAGGCGTGTCGAAGCCATACTGCGTCTGAAGGCGTTGGAGAACCGGCAGGAGCGTCTTGCCCTCAAAGGTGTTGCCCGCAAACAGGTCATAGCCGATCGGATACCCGTTCTCCCCGGCTAACAGACCCAGCATGATCTGGGGGCATTGGAACTTGCCGTCCTTGGAAAAGCCGATCTTGCGCAGGTCATCCTCGTCTTCCGCCTCGAAATACAAACTCGTCATGTCATAAAAAACAACTCGGATGCTTTTGAGAATCCGACGCGAATACTCATAGACGATCTCTTGGGCTGTTTGATGATAACGCCCATTGAGCCGATCGAGGAATAAATAGATGCTGTCTGCCGAGACGGTTTTACCCCGATAACGGTATAGATAATCAACGGTTTTGAGCTTGCTGGTTGGATAAACCAGTCGCGCCACAACGATGTCGCGAAACAACGACTCGGGAATGACACCAAAACCAATCTCATCAAAAAGGCGCCCAAAAATCAGTTCGGGCCCCAGCGTCCGTATCGAGGCATTTTTCAACGTTTGGACAAAATCCAACACCGTCGCATTCTCTCGCTGATCTTCAGGGAAAAGCGAATACTGTGGGTCCTGACGGCGAATGAAAGCGTGACCCAGTTCGACCAGACGCTCAATCTCGTCCCGATCTCTCGACGAACCGATGGTACTGACCACGCGATATCCGCGTGACTTGTCGATCACTTGAACGCTGATGCTACCCGATTGATTGCGCTTTTTTCGGACAAACACACCCTCATTTTAGTCTCGGGACACCCAAAAACGCAATCGCCCCGTTGCAAATCAACGACTTACAACGAATTTTTGAGCCCACTCGGAACTCAGGTCTCTATCTACGATTTCAAACAATCCGTGGACGACGGCGCCACCGTTCCCCTCTTCTACGAAAACCGCACTCCCGCGCTGCAACTCATCAATCAAAACCTCAACGACGACATCTACCAGGTCATCGAAGAAGCCGAACTCAACCCCGAAGCCGAAGAAAAAATCCAGCGCATCCTCGGCAAACAATACCACCTCATTACCCGTGACGACCGCCTCGATACCGTCGCGAAAGACATCGTCTCCCACTTCCTAGGCAGGGGCTTTGTCGGCAAGGCCATGGTCGTGTCCATTGACAAGGCCACCGCCCTCAAAATGTTCGCCAAAGTCCAAAAGTTCTGGCAGCAGGAAAAGGAGCGCGTCGCAAAAGAAATCGGCCAATACAACGAGAGCCGCCCGGAATATCAGCAGCTCTACCAGCGCCTCAACCTGCTCAATTCCACCGATATGGCGGTGGTGGTCTCCCCCGGACAAAATGAAATCGCCGAGATGAAAAAACTCGGCCTCGACATCGCCGCCCACCGCCGCCGCATGAACGACTCGCAGCCGCCCCTCGCCGAGAAGTTCAAAGACCCCTCCGATCCTCTCCGCCTGGTCTTCGTCTGCGCCATGTGGCTCACCGGATTCGACGCCCCGAGCTGCTCCACCATCTATCTCGACAAGCCCATGCGCAACCATACCCTCATGCAAACCATCGCACGCGCCAACCGCGTGTTCCCCGGCAAACACAGCGGCGTCATTGTGGATTACGCCAATGTCTTCGCCTCCCTCGAAAAAGCCCTCGCCATCTACGGCGCCGGGCTAGACGGCGCGAACCCCGTCCGCGACAAGCAGGAGCTCGTCCAAAACCTCGAAGCCGAAATCAAACTGGCCGCCCGTTTCTGCGCCTCTAAGGGCGTCGACCTCGACCATGTCGAATCGTTCCTGAGGGGCGACATGAAGCAAATTCAGGCCATCGCCGATGCCGTCGAACGGCTCATCGCCCCCGACGAAACCCGCAACCAGTTCTATCTCCACGAAAGACTCCTCCTCAAGCTGTACCGCGCTGTCCAGCCCGACCCCGTCGCCGCCCGCTTCTCCCTCCGCGTCTCCACCATCGCCAAAATCGCCGAAGTCATCCGCACCAAACGACGACCAGAACCAACCGATATCCGGGATGTCCTCATCCGAATCGGCGATGTCCTCGACCAGTCCATCGCCGGCATCTCCATCCGGGAAGCCCCCGCACACTCCCTCAACCTCTCCGCCATCAATTTCGAGGAACTCGCCAAACGCTTTCAGAAATCCAAACACAAAAACACCGAGCTCGAAGCCCTCAAAGCTGCCATCCGCGCGCGCCTCGAAATCATGATGCAAGTCAACCGGACCCGAGCCGACTTCAAAGACAAATTCGAAAAGCTTATCGAAGACTACAACAACGGCAGCCTCAACATCGAACAGCTCTTCCAGGACCTCCTCAACCTCTCCAACTCCCTTGACAACGAAGACGAGCGCCATGTCCGCGAAAACCTCACCCAGGAGGAGCTCGTCATCTTCGACATCCTTACCCGCCCTGCCCCCGAACTTTCCACCGCCGAACGCGACGAAATCAAAAAAATCGCCAAGCATCTCCTCCTCCGTATCAAATCCCTCCTCGTCCTCGACTGGCGAAAAAGCTCCCAGGCACGCTCCTCCCTCCGCCTTGCCATCGAAGACGACCTCGACACCGCCCTCCCACGCTCCTACGACCAACCTCTCTACGAAGAAAAATGCTCCGCCCTCTTCGAACACGTCTACGAAAGCTACCCCAACCTCAATCAAAGCATCTACACCACCGCTTAAATCCTTCCGCTTTCCTTATTGTTTCCCATTTATTTTAGGGCTTCCGCCCCACCATATACCACCCCCTTCGGGGTCAGTCGTTGACATTTGACAATCTCCCCACACACATTCCCCGCTTGCGTTCCCTTCGCGTCCCTTGCGTCTTTTGCGTTAAAACCTCTTGGCGTTCTTCGCGTCTTGGCGAGAGACAATGCCTCTTTTTGTGGATTATGTGCTCTTTGTGGTTCCAAAAACCAACAAGGAATAATCTTCCCTCACATCGGACGCCTCGGCGAGGCGTGCCCTACCTTTTCCGTGCCGAAGGCGCCTTCGCGGTTCAAAATAGAACCAAGCACGAAGAACCAAGAACGCCGGTTCCGCCGCCCATTCGCGGTTCAATTCCCGCAGCGCCCCCCCGCCCTTACGAGAAACCCTCCACCCGCGGCCACGCCCCCTTCACGCTACCCCGATGCCGCGTCAGCAACTTAAACCCCTCCGTGCCCGGCTTGGGCTCCACCGGCCGCCCATCCTTCCCCAAATACAGGCAGCCCACATCCCCGGCGGGCAACTGTCGCACCAGCTCGCGCGCCTCATCCAACGCCTCGAGCCAACGACGCTTCAAGTCCCGGAGATCCAGCGGCTCCCGCAAAACCAGCTGCTCGAGATCATCCTGAGTATAGGCCGTATGGCGCGCCGCCTGATCCAGCAGGAAATCCGGTGTATAGCCCGGATCCTTGCCGCAGGCCGCCCAAGCCAAGGCCCCGACCGAAAGGATGTGCTCATGCAGGTGAAGAACATCCACAAAATCACGGATTTCCGTCCGCCCGGCCAAGGCCAGCATCTTGTTCACGGCGGCGTCTGCGTCATCCAGACAGTAGCCAAAAAGCGGATCCGGTCGAATGGGGAAAAACCGAAACGCGCTGTCCTGCGCCCATTCCAGTTTGACCGATCCTCCCCCCACCGTGACCAGCGCTTGGTACATGACCGGGGTGCGCAGTAGCCAGGTCACCTCATGTCCCGCCTCGCGCAAAGTCAGTACATCCTGCTCCGCGCTGGACGCGATGCTGTCCGCCAAATCATGGAAAAAATCCAAATCCTGGGAATAACGTGGCGATTGCGGCTGACGATGCAACACCGTCGCGCCGGCCAGATAGCTTTCCAGACTCCGGTTCTTCGCCAGCAGACGAAGCACCACTCCTTGCGCATCACTTATCGGCATAACTTCTCCGCCAGTCTCATCCCTTCCCAGCCGCCATGTTGACGCAACCCCTTGGCGATCATCGGAATATCCCGCAGGGTGATGGCGAGATCCTCCTTCATATACCAGAAACAGCGCGCGTGGTAACGGCGATACGCCCGCCGCGCCTCGCGCAGACGGACCATGTTACGGGCATCATTCGACGACAATTCCCGGCGGCTTTTCAGCCCCCCCTTGCGCCCGATATGCGCCAAATATGCGCGAACATTTTCATCAGCCTTCATCATCAACCGTCCAGCAGTCATCATAAGCGGCTTACGCATATTCCGCAACTTTTTTCTTCTCTTTTTTTCTCCCGCCCGGCTCCCAGGCGAATGCGCCTCCCGCCCCACCAAGCACCCCCCCATCAGGGTCAGGCGTGTCGCGGGGATAACAAAACTGGACAAAAAGTGTAGTTATCAAAACTGGAATTTTTCGTTGAGGGGCTTGACAACGCAAAAGGTGTGGTAGGCTTTGGGGTGGCACTTGCAGGATACGGCTCTGCG
>JAAZFE010000164.1 GCA_012511885.1 Lentisphaerota bacterium
ATGCACGCGACAAGTCCGGCCCGGATGCGAGGCGTGCGGGGTGAAGCTGTATGGACATACTGCGAACCCCGCAGAACAAAGCAGACGGGTTGGAATCGTCGCGCCTTGGGTCAACATGGATGAAAACTGAATTTTTCATGATTTTTTCCGCATCATACTGCCCTGCAGCAAATAACAATACTTTCATCCATGTTGATGAATAATCCAGGTTAGATGTATTACGTCTACATCATCCAAAACCCTCAAGGCCGCCGCTACATTGGCCTGACCGACAACCTTGAACGGCGCCTCCAAGACCACAACACCGGCATCTCCAAATGGACCCGCGTCCGCGGCCCATGGGAAATCGTTTGGTCCAAATCCTGTGCCGACCTTACCGAGGCACGCAAACTCGAAAACCTCCTGAAACGCCAAAAAGGTGGCCGTGGTCTGGCCCGCCTAACCGGCCTCGACCCCTAGAGTATTTGAAGAAATAATGTGGCCGGGAGGTCGTAGCGAATTGGGCTGGGCCAAGGAAGGCGAAACAGGAATAGCACCGCTATTTCGATGCAGCCTGACGACGGCCAAGCCCAATGCAGTAGACAAAACGGCTACAGAATTGATGAAAATGCTCTAGGCTCATAATCCCGCAACGGCGGGATCCTTGGTTCAAATCCAAGCCCCGCTACCAACTTCAAGCCGGGTCACCCCGGCTTTTTTATTCCCCGCGCGCGCCAGCGCCGTCGTTGCACCTGCCACCGCAATGTCCGTGTCCGTCCGTGTCCGTCCGTGTTTTGTCCGTGTTTGTCCGTGTTGGCGCCTCCCCCACCGCATTCATGTCCATCGCGATTTGTTTTGGGCGAAAAATTTTTCGCCCCTACCGCCCCCTTCCTGCTCTACGGCTCCGCCGCCGCCGCCGCCGCTTGCTCCTTCCCGGCCAATCCGATAATTTCCCCCCCATGACCCGCACCCTCGTCATAGATGCCTTTCTGGCCGGGCTGTCCACCGGAGTGGTGTGCGGCATGACCTGCCTCCCGGTGCTCGCGCCCGTGTTCGCCGCCGAGGCCCGCGGCACGCGCGCCTCCTGGGCGGCCCTACTCCAGGTTCTCGGCGGCCGCCTCGCCGGCTATCTGCTCTTCGGCGCGCTGGCCGGCTGGCTGGGACAGCGCGTCGGCAGCCCCGCCTTCCTGCTGCTCGCCACCATTGGCATGATGCTCATGGCGGTCTGGCTGCTCGTCTATGCCGCTGGCTTCCTCCAAACCCGTCCCCCCTGCGCGCGGCCAACGCGACGCGGCCGCGTCACCCCCGCCCTGCTGGGCTTCCTGCTCAGCGCCCGCGTCTGCCCACCCCTGCTGATGTCCCTCGCCTATGTCTTCACCCTCCAAAATGTGACCGCCGGCCTGCTCTATTTCCTCGTCTTCTTCCTGGCCACCAGCCTCTACTTTCTGCCCCTGCCCTTCATCGGCTGGCTCGGCCGCTTCCGCGAACTGCGGCTGGCCGCCCGCGTCAGCGCCACGCTGGTCGGCATCCTCTTCCTCGTCCACGGTGGAATAATGCTCTCCCGCCTGCTATAATTATGGTATGGAGTAGATCGTTATGGCTGCCGACCGTCCACGCCAAGTCTTGCTCTGGATCGCCGCGGTGCTGTTCCTCGTCGCGGTGGTGGGGGTCGCCGCCTTCTGGGTTTACGCGCAGAGCGGCTCCCTGACCGAAAAACCCGTCACCCCGGCCACCACTGCGCCCCCCCCCGCCGACAACGCCGGCCTGCACGAAGCCCGCTGGTATGACAAGCTGGCCGACGGCATGGTCATGTGCAAGCTCTGCCCCAACTTCTGCCGCCTCAGCGAAGGCCAAATCGGCTTTTGCCGCGTGCGCCAGAACATCGGCGGCACCCTCTACGCCATCGCCTACGGCAAGGTGGCCGCCGCCCACGTGGACCCCATCGAAAAGAAACCCTTCTTCCACGTTCTGCCCGGAACCCGCTCGTTCTCCATCGCCACCCCCGGCTGCAACCTGCGCTGCCTCTTCTGCCAAAATTGGGAAATCGCCCAACACTTCCCGTGGGAAATCAACACCCGCTCCGCCACCCCGGAAGAGATCATCGTGGCCGCCCTGCAAACCGGCTCCCGCTCCATCGCCTTTACCTACAGCGAACCCACCATCTTCTACGAATACATGTACGACATCGCCAAGCTGGCCAAAGCCCACGGACTCAAAACCGTGGTCATCAGCGCCGGCTACATCAACCCCGAACCCCTCGAGGCGCTCCTCCCCTATATTGATGCCTACAAAATTGATTTCAAAGGCTTCGACCCCGACTACTACACCCGCATGACCGGCGCCCGGCGCGACCCGGTCCTCGAAACCATGAAAAACATCCGCAAGGCCGGCGTCTGGCTCGAAGTCGTCAACCTCCTCGTGCCCGGCCACAACGACCGCGAGGAAGATGTCCGCCCCCTCGCCCAATGGGTGCGCGACAATCTGGGCGACGACGTACCCCTCCACTTCTCGCGCTTCCACCCCATGCACAAGCTCCTCAACCTGCCCCCCACCCCCGTCGAAAACGTCCTGCGCGCCCGCCAGATCGCCCTCGAAGAAGGCCTCAAGTTCGTCTATGTCGGCAACATCCCCTCCGTCGAAGGCGCCTCGACCTATTCCCCCCGCACCGGCGAACTCGTCATCGAGCGCAAATCCTACCACGTCACCCGCAACCTGCTCAAAGACGGCGTCGCCCCCGATGGCGAGCCCATCCCGGGAGTCTGGCAATGAACTTTCTGCGCACCACGGCCCTCCTCGTCGGCATCACCCTCGGCCTCTCCTGCCGCCCCGCCCCCGCCGAACAGGACGAGGTCCGCCCCCCCGCCTTCGCCGGCTCCTTCTATCCCGCCGACCCCGGCCGCCTCGCGCGCGACGTGGACGCCCTCCTCGCCGCCGCGCCAGCCCCTGCCCCCGATGCCGCCCCTCCTCGCGCGCTCATCGCCCCCCACGCCGGCTATGTCTATTCCGGCGCCGTGGCCGCCCATGCCTACCGCCTCGTCTCCGGCCAAACCCGCCCCACCGTCATCCTGATCGGCAGCAGCCATCGCGCTGCCTACCCCGGCGCCGCCCTCTGGCCCGCCGGCGTTTTCCGCACGCCCCTGGGCGACATCCCCATCGCCACCAACCTGACCCGAAAACTGCTGGACCGCGGCCGGCCTTTCGTCGCCCTCCCCGCCGCCCACCTCAACGACCACGTCCTCGAAGTGCACCTTCCCTTCCTCCAGCGCACCCTGGACAACTTCACCCTCGTCCCCATCATGATGGGCAACCCCGACGCCCAAACCGCCCGGCTCGTCGGTGAAGCCCTTGCCGAACTCGCCGGCCCCGACGCCCTCGTCATTGCCAGCACCGACCTCTCCCACTATCCCGTCTATCACGACGCCGTCGCCGCCGACGCCAAAACCATCGCCGCCATCCTCACTGGCGATCCCGATCAGCTCGCTGCCACCCTCCGCGCCATGGCCGGGCAGCCGCCCCCCAACACCTCCACCTTCATGTGCAGCGAAGGCGCGGTCCTCGCCGCCATGACTTTTGCCCGCAGCATCGGCACCGCCCCCCCCGTCCTGCTCAACTATGCCAATTCAGGCGACGCCCCCATCGGCGACAAACACCGCGTGGTGGGCTATGTCTCCATCGCCTTCCCCGCCGCCGCTGCCACCGTCCCACCCGCCCCCCAACCCGACCAGGAGCCCCCGCCCATGACCAATGCCAACGACTTCTCCCCCGAAGAACGCCAAGAACTGCTGCGCCTCGCCCGGCACACCGTCGAGTCCGTCGTCAAATCCGGCAAGCCCCCCCCCTACACCCCCGCCCTGCCCGGACTCGAACGCCCCCGCGGAGCGTTCGTCACCATCAACAAAAACGGCCAGCTCCGAGGCTGCATCGGCCACTTCGAGGCCGACAACCCCATCTGGCAAACCGTCATCAACATGGCCACCGCCGCCGCCACCCAGGACCCGCGCTTTCCCCAAGTCGCCGCCAAAGAACTCGACGCCCTCTCCTTCGAAATCTCCGTGCTCAGCCCCCTGCGCAAAATCTCCGACTGGCGCGAAATCGAACTCGGCAAGCACGGCGTGCAAATCGCCCGTGGTTTCCGACGCGGCGTTTTCCTGCCCCAAGTCGCCACCGACACCGGCTGGGACCTCGACACGTTCATGGGGCAGCTCTGCTCCCAAAAAGCCGGCCTGCCCTGGGACGCCTGGAAAGACCCCCAAACCGACCTCTATGTCTTCACCGCCGAAATCTTCTCCGAAACCGGCTCCCCCGAATAATTCAGAGCAGGAGTTTTTCACACCATCGTCAGTTTGGGTGCACGGTTTCCGATACCGAAGAATGCTCCTGCAAAAGCAAGAATTCTTCACGCAAACCACCAAATATTTACCCGATCCTGCAACTCAAATCCATTCTCACATATTATAATATGTGAGAATATAAGAATGGATAACTCTCTGCAGTAAAACAAATTGTATATATTTATTTATGGCAAAACATATTGATATATTACAATAAGTGAGAATAAATAGATGTTTTTGGCTGAACATAACGCGGTGCGGGAAGAGGGTTTTGGGGATGGTTGCGTTGTTGGGAGTTTGCAGGTTTCCAAATCAGTTTCGCTCCGCCTGCCCTGCATCCAGACCGGACTTGTCGTGTGAATGATTCAGGCCGGTCATACTTCGCGCCCGCCCGCCAGCACGGCGAGCGCGGCCAGGGCGTTCAGGCCGGCCAGCAGGCCCAGCGTTACGCTCCCGCCCAGTACGGGCAGCGCCCATAGCCCCACCAGCAGCGCCCCCGCGCTTGATGCGGCCACATCCACCGCATAGACCGCCCCCAGCCGCCCCCTGCCCGCCTTGGCCGACCGCGCCACATACACGCTGTTGGCCGTCGGGAACTGGTATCCCGCCAGCGCCCCCGCCGCAACCGCCAGCGCCACGAACAGGCCCTCCATCCACGGCAAGGACCCAGCCGCCGCCATCCACCGCAGCACCCCGCTCAGCGCGAGGGCATAGACCGCCATCCCCGCGTGCAGGACGCTCAGCGTCCGCGGGCCCGGCCGCCCCCCCCGCCGCGTCCCCGCCAAAGTCCCCAGCGCCATCCCCAGCATCAGCGCCGCCAGCAGCAGCGCCAAACGATAATGCAGGTGCCCCCGCAACGCCTGATAGGCCAGCAGCAGCACCAGCTCGAACCCCATCAGCGAGAAGCTCCCAATGCCCTTGGCCCACAGTCCCGCCCCCGGCCCTCGCGCGCGCGCCGCCAGCCCCAGCGCCGCCAGCACGGCCAGCCCCGCCCCCCACCGCCAATCCACTTGCCCCAAACGCGCCATGAAAGCCGAAGCGCGCGGGTGAAACGAGCGGAGCCACCAGGTCAGGTTGTAGTGGCAGGCAATCGGCCGGTCGTCCCGGTTCACCCGCGCCACGGTGTTCGCCGCGAACGCCGCGCTCACCTGCGCGATGCGGTCCGTACTCAAACGCTCGGCCATGGCCGCCGGAAACACAAAATCCGTCTCCAGCCCGCGCTCCTCATAGCGCCGCGACAACTCCCCCGCGTCCGGCGCGGCCGCGTCATCCAACGTCGCCAGCAGCAGCAGGTCATAGTCCGGCAGTACGCTCAATCCGCCAAACACCGGGCCCAGCGTCCGCACGATGGATGCGCCCAGCGTCTCCAGCTCCGGCCCCAGATAATCCGGCGTGAACGCCAACTGAACCGCCAGTACCCCGTCCGGCGCCAAGCGCGCGCGCGCGTCCTCATAAAACTCCCGCGTATAATATCGGTTCAGTAGCACCGTCCCCGGATTCGGCAGGTTCACAATCACCACGTCATAGTCCCCGTCCCCGCCCGCTCCCCCGCCGTGAAAGAGCGCCCGGCCGTCCCCGAAAACCACCCGCACCCTCGGATCATCCAGCGCGGCGATCCGCGCGGGCCCCGCGTGGCTCCGGACCAGCTCGATCAGCACCGGGTCCGTCTCCACATAGTCCACCCGCTCCGGCCCGTGCTTCAGAATCTCCTCGAGCGCCCCGTTGAACCCGTTGCCCAGCAGCAAGACTCGCCCCGGCCGCGGATGCCATAGCATGGGATAGTGCGCCAGCGTCTCGCCGGCCATCTGCTCCTCCTCCGCGCCCAACAGCAGCCCATGACTATGAAAATTGATCTGCGTCCCCAGCTTCGTCACCGCCAAGTTGCCGTGAATCGAGTTGCGCGACTCCACCAGCACCTGCCCCGGATAGCGCCAGGCCGCTGTACCCGCGCCAATCCACCCGGAACCGGCCACCAGCGCCAGTGCCCCCCCCACCCACGCGAGCAGCCCTGCCTGCGTCCGGCGGCGCAGCGGCCCCGCCCCCGCCAGCACCCCCCAAGCCGCCAGCGCATTCAGCCCGCCCAACCAGCCCGCCACCGCGAACTCCTCGCGCGCCACCGCGAAAAAGTTGAACGCCAGCCCCGCCGCCACAAACCCCGCGGTTTCCAGGCCGTAGGCCAGGCCCTGCACCCGCCCCGCATCGCCCGCGCCCGGCAACTGCCGCCACACCTGCGCCCCCACCACAAACTGCGCGCCCAGCACCACGCACAGCGGCATCAGCACCGCAAACGCGTAGCCCATCGCCGCCGGCAGGTTCGGCATCGCCCCCGCCATGGGCGTCACCCACAGCCGCGCCGCGCGAATCACCGCCAGCGCCGCCGGCAGCGCCAGCGCCGCCCCCACATGACACCCCACCAGCGTCCCCACGCCCGCTCGCGCGCGCGACACCCACCGCCCGCTGGCCCAGGCCCCCACCGACACCCAGAACAGCCATGAAAACAGCGTCCACCCCATGAAAAATTCGTTGCCATAAAACACATACAGCAGCTCGCGCAGCACCAGCACCTGCGCCACCAGCGACGTCCCCCCCAGGACCACAAACGAAGCTGCCAGCCGCCGCCTCATCCCCGTCCGCTCCCCGCCCGTCTCATAGCGCCCGCGCGATAATCTCGGCAATCTCGCCGCGCTCCAGCTCGATGGGATTCCCCCTCGTGCTCGAAGCCGCCAGCGTCTTCTCCACCAGCTCGGCGATATGCCCCTCCGTCACGCCATAGGCCGCCAAGCCCGGGATTACCAATCTCACCGCCAGGTCCCGCGCCCAGCGTTCGCCATCCGGCGCCCTCGCCTCCGCCCGCCCCGTCAGCAGCCGCGCCACCTCGTCATAACGCGCCAACACCGGACTGCCCGGCTCGCGCGCCTCGAGCGCGCGGCGATTCACCGCCAACGCGTGCGGCAGCAGCGCCGCGCACAACGCGCCGTGCGGCGCGGCAAACATCCCACCCGCCGGCCCGGCAATGCCATGCACAATCCCCAGCCCGGCATTCGCCAGCGCCATCCCCCCCAGCAAACTCGCCAACGACATATCCCCACGCGCGCCCGCGTCCGATCCGTCGGCCCATGCCCGCACCAATCCCCGTGCCACCCGCGCCATTCCCTCACGGCACAGCGCGTCCACCAGCGGATTCGCCCGCCGGCATGTAAACGGCTCGATCAACTGCGTCAGCGCGTCCATCCCCGTGCTTGCCGTCACCGCGGGCGGCATCTCATACGTCAGCTCCGGATCCACCAGCGCCACGCGCGGAATCATCAAGCGACTCCGCAGGCTCACCTTCGCCCGGTGCTCCGGCGACAGCAGTACCGCGTTGCGCGTCACCTCCGACCCCGTCCCCGCCGTGGTCGGCATCGCCAGCATCGGCAGCGGAGCGTTCGGCAGCTCCGCGCCGCCGCCGATCACCTCCAGATAATCCAGCACATCGCCCGGATTCGCCGCCAGCGCGGCCATCGCCTTCGCGGCATCCAGCGCGCTACCCCCGCCCAACCCGATCACCAGGTCGCACCCCTCCCGCCGGGCGTGCGCGGCCCCCTCGCGGGCCGCGTCCAGCGTCGGCTCCCCCGCCACCGCCAGCACCGAAAACTCCACCCCCGCCTCCCCCAGCAGCTCCCCCAGAAAATCCGCCCGCTCCGGACGGCTCCCCGTCACCACCAGCGCCTGCCGCCCCAGCCCGCGCGCCAGACCCCCGGCCTGCCGCCGCGTCCCCGCGCCAAACACAATCCGCGCCGAGGTCGCGAACTCGAACATTCCGTTCAAGCCCGCGCCCCTCACCACTCCGCGTCGGGCGGATCAATATTCACATACTTCACGCTCGTGCGCGGCGCCGCCATCATGTCCGCCACCCGATCCCGCCACTTCTTGTAATGCGCCGTCTCCTTGTGCGCCGCGGGCGCCTCCGGCGTACGGTAGCACTCGACCAGCACGAATTTCGTCGGATCATCCTCCTGCTGCACCACATCAAACCGGGCCACCCCCGGCTCCCGGCGGCTCGCCCGCGCATTAAGAATCGTCGCCGTGCGAAACTCCGCCACGTCTTTCCGCTTCACCTGAACATAAACATGAACAATCAGCATAACTCGCCTCCTTCCACCGCCGGCCAAATCCGCCCGCGCGACACCCGGCCACGCCGACAAAACCCGCCACGGCAGGACAGCCTCATCATAGATCGCCCCGCCCCGCACAGTCAAAGCCTCTTTTGCAAAACCTCCCCTAAAAATTCACGCATTCACGCAATCACGCAATCACGCAATCACGCACTCCCGAACGTCCCCCCCCCCCTCTTCCCACCCCCTTCCCCGCCACGCGGTCAAAAAATAGTATTACGAAACTTCACAATCGTAATACTCCCACCCACCCGATCCGTCAGATCCGTCCGATTCGTCTGCTTCGTCTTTCCGGTGGACAAACAAACCAAGAAGAGTTCATGGTGGTTGCATTTGGGAGGCGGCCTTGCTTTGCAAGGGCCAACCTGCATAATTCACGCGTCAAGTCCGGCCCGGATGCAATGCAGACGGGCCGAAATTGTCGCGCCGAAGGAAAACATGGATGAAAACTGATGCAATTGATAAAATCCCATATCATGCTGCCCCGCTATCGCTTGCCATATTTTTATCCTTGTTGCTGAAGCATTCAGGTTAGAATGCGGGACACCTTAACCCCGCAAACGCCTTCCCAGAAATCACACACTTTCGGACATCCACCAATCATTGCGCCGTGCAAATTTTTCCAAGCATTATTCTAAATCCGCGCGGGCATCTGCGCTGGGTGGAGGATGGCGGGGAGGCGTGGCCGAATCCTGAGGCATCGGGGCGGGTGGCGGCGGCGTTCGAGCGGGGGGTGCCGGCGGGATTGCTGCATTTGGCGGGGCGCGAGTTTTCAACGCCGCTGCCGCCGGCGCTGATGTATTGGCGGCGGTTGGCGCAGCGGTATGTCGAGGGGCTCTGCCGGATTCCAGAGGCGGAGCTGGCGGAGTCGGCGGTGCCGGTTCCGGACTTGGCGGAGCGGACGGAATGGGTGCTGCGGGCGCCGTCCATGCGCGGGCTCGAGTATTGGAATCCGGAGGTGCTGGCGGAGCTTTGGGGCGGGCTGGATGAGGTTGCGCGGGAGCGGGCGGCGGCGCACGGGGAGGGGTTGTCCGGGTTTTTGAGGGAGCTGCATCCGGCGTGGCGGATGGTGGGGCGGGTGTGTTTTCATCTGGCGCTGAACAAGAAAGACGAGGCGAGGCCGTTCGCATTTTTGGCGACCTACGCGAGCGGGGTCGGGGCGCACAACCAGGTGCAGCACCGCCCGCTGGGACAGGCGTTGCGCGAATATGCGGGGGAGCAAAACCGCGAGGCGCTGATTCATTTGCTGTCGCCGGTGCACGCGGCGGCGAAGGAGAGTCCGCTGGTGCGGGAGCTGGTGGGGACATCGGCGCTGTATCGCCCGTTGGCGTGGGTTCCGGCGCAGGCGATGCGGTTTTTGCGCGAGGTTCCGCAGATGGAGTCGAGCGGAATCCGGGTGCGGGTTCCGGATTTCTGGAAGAACGGGCGTCCGCCGCGGGCGCAGGTGAGCGTGAGCGTCGGGGAGAAGAAACGCTCCGGAATTGGATTGGATGCGCTGCTGACCTATGACGCGGTGGTGGCGGTGGACGGGGAGCCGCTGACGCGGGAGGAGCTCGAGCAGTTGCTGTCGGCGTCGGAGGGTTTGGCGCTGATTCGCGGCCAGTGGGTCGAGGCGGATCCCGAGAAGTTGCGCGCGGTGCTGGCGCACTGGGAGCAGGTGCGCTCAGGGATGCCGGAGGGGGTGTCGTTGGCGGACGGTTTGCGGATGCTCTCGGGGATGCCGTCGAAGACCGGCGAGCTGCCGGACGCGGAGGCGGCGGAGTGGATGGGGGTTCGCGCGGGGGCGTGGCTGGAGGAGACGCTGTCGGCGATGCGGTCGCCGGAGCGGATTCGGCTGCCGTCGGATATTGCGGGGTTGCGCGCGGAGCTGCGGCCGTATCAGCAGACGGGGGTGGGCTGGTTGGATTTCATGCGCGAGCTGGGGCTGGGGGCGTGTCTGGCGGATGACATGGGGCTGGGCAAGACGATTCAGGTGATTGCG
The DNA here is from genome assembly GCA_012511885.1 of Lentisphaerota bacterium. Lineage (GTDB taxonomy): Bacteria > Verrucomicrobiota > Kiritimatiellia > CAIQIC01 > Lenti-01 > JAAZFE01. The sequence goes on from JAAZFE010000164.1 coordinate 10,446, forward strand.
ATGCTCTTGCAGCGGCCGTCGGCGGACGGCGGAGCGCCGCGCTTGCCCGGGCTGTTGCTGGCGCCGGCGTCGCTGCTGGCCAACTGGCGGGCGGAAATGGAGCGTTTCGCGCCGTCGCTGCGCTATCGCATTTTGCATCCGTCGGCGATGGCCGCGGACGAGTGGAAGCGCGCGCAGGCGAACCCGGAGTCGGCGGCGGCGGGCTGCGATTTGGCGCTGACGACCTATGGCATGGCCGCCCGCTGGGAGGCGTTGCGCGGGATCGAGTGGGAACTGGTGGTGCTGGACGAGGCGCAGGCGATCAAGAATCCGGGCACGCGGCAGACGCGCGCGGTGAAGCTCTTGAAGACGAGGCACCGCCTGGCGCTGACCGGCACGCCGATTGAAAACCGGCTGACCGATCTGTGGAGCTTGTTTGATTTCTTGAATCCGGGTTTGCTGGGTTCCGCGCGGCAGTTCACGCAGTTGGTGAAGAAGACGGACTCGGATGCGGATTTGATTGGTGCGGTGCGCTCGCTGGTGCGACCGTATATTTTGCGGCGGATGAAGACGGACAAGCGGATTATCGCGGACTTGCCGGACAAGACGGAGGTCAAGGCGTATTGCGGGCTGTCCGGCGCCCAGTCGGCGCTGTATGAGCAGACCGTCCGCGAGCTGGAGCAGCAATTGCGCGAGGCGGAGGGCATCCAACGGCGCGGGCTGGTGCTGGCGGCGATTATGCGCTTCAAGCAGATTTGCAATCATCCGTCGCACTGGCTGCGCGACGGGGGATATGTGCCGGATGCCAGCGGGAAGTTCCGGCGCTTGCGGGAGCTGGCGGGCGAGATTGCGGAGCGTCAGGAAAAGGTGCTGGTGTTCACGCAGTTCCGGGAGATTATCGAGCCGTTGTCGGGGTTTCTGTCGGGGTTGTTCGGGCGCGCGGGGCTGACGCTGCACGGGGGGACGCCGGTGGCGGAGCGGCGGAAGCTGGTCGAGGCCTTCCAGCGCGAGGACGGGCCGCCCTTTTTTGTGCTGACCCACAAAGCGGGGGGGGCGGGGCTGAATTTGACGGAGGCGTCGCATGTGATTCACTTCGACCGCTGGTGGAATCCCGCGGTGGAAAACCAGGCGACGGACCGGGCGTTCCGGATCGGGCAGAAGCGGAATGTGCTGGTCCACAAATTCATCTGTACAGGGACGGTCGAGGAGCGTATAGACGAAATGCTCGATGAGAAAACGGCGCTGGCGAGCGATATACTGGATGGCGCGGGTGCCGAGAAAATGCTGACGGAGATGGATGATCAGGAGCTGATCCGGTTTGTCTCGCTGGACCTTCATCGGGCTTCGACCGTGGAAAACTAAGAGGAAGACAATGAGTCGGTATGGCAGATATTACGGATTTGCGCCCTATGTGCCGGTGGCGGTGCAGCGGCAGCGGGCGGAGAAACAGCTAAAAAAGATGCTCAAAAAGGGGGCGGAGCTGCAACCGGTCGAGCTGGAGGGGCGGACGATTGCGCGCACCTTCTGGGGGAAGGCGTGGTGCGACAATTTGGAGTCGTACATGGACTATGAGAACCGGTTGCCGCGCGGCCGGAGGTATGTTCGCAACGGTTCGGTGCTGCATCTCGAGGTTTCGCCGGGTTTGATTGCGGCGAAGGTGGCGGGCACTTCGCTCTACACCGTTGCCATCCGGATTCAACCCGTGCCGCGCGAAAAGTGGCAGGCGCTGTGCAAAGAGTGCGCGGGGCAGATCGGCTCGCTCCTGGAGCTGTTGTCGGGGAAGATGTCGAACGAGGTGATGCGGGTGATGACGCAACGGGAGACCGGGCTGTTTCCGAGTCCGCGGGAGATTCAGTTGGACTGCAGTTGCCCGGATTGGGCGGACATGTGCAAGCATGTGGCGGCGGTTTTGTATGGCGTGGGGGCGAGGCTGGATTCGCAGCCGGAGCTGCTGTTTGCCCTGCGCGGCGCGGATCACAACGAACTCATCACGGAAGCGGTCGCCGCGGATGTGACGGCGGGCGACGCGCCGATGTCGCCGGAGGATACGGTGGATGCCGGCGATCTGGCGGATGTGTTTGGCATTGAGCTTGTGACGGAAGATGTGCCGGAGCCCGTTGCGCCCGCCGCGCCAAAGGCCAAGAAGAAAGCCGCAGCGAAGCCGGTGAAACCGGCGAAAAAAGCAGCGAAGGTTGCCGGCAAAAAAGCGGCGACGCCCAAGAAAAAACCAATTGCGCGGACGACCCCCAAACCGGCGGCGAAAAAGAGCGCCCAAAAAGCCGTATCCGCGAAAAAGCCGGTTGCGCAGACGGGCAAACAACCGGCGAAACCGGCAGGCAAAAAAACCACCACGAAAACACTGGCCAAGTCCGCCGCCAAAGCAAAGAAGCCGGTAAAGAAATCCACGGTAAAAACGGCCAAAAAACCAGCGAAGAAGCCGGCCAAACAGGCAAAATCAGCGTAGATTGACCGCGCCGCGGTTTGGAACTGCCCCGCCCTGAGGCGAGCGCGGCAAAATTTGTCAAATTCAGCCCCATTTTTATAATTTTCCCCCGATTTTTGCCAATTTCGGCTCATTTTCAGCCTCTTTTTCTCTTTTCAGCTCTCAAATCATCAAGTTTTTGTCACTTTGGGAACATTTCCCACATTCTCCCTCTCCAATCTGCCAATTTTCTTACTTACAACTTTTCCTTGCCACTTTTTCTTTTTTCACCATTTTCGTCCCTTTTTCGCGTTTTCCCGCATCATTTTCGCAATTTTGACCATTTTGGGGCCATTTCCGGGCATTTTGACATCATTTTTCGTCAAAAACCTGTTATTTGTTTACCTTGGGCATCAATTCTGCCAGACTTCCTGCCATTGCAAAGGAGTTCGTTATGAAGCGTCTAATTCTCCCCGCCCTGATCGTTGCCCTGGCGTCCGCTGTCCTTGCGCAGGAAATCGACTATGTCGAAACCTTCACGCTGGCCGCCGATCGCTCCGAAGCCCTGCGCGAGCTGGTCCCCGGCACCGACGACTACTTTTATTATCATGCGCTCCACGCGCAAAACGAAGGTCGGCGCGACGATTTCCAAACTTGGATGGACCAGTGGATCGCCGAGCACAACGGCCACATCGTCGCCAACGCCCGCATGCTGCTGAACCGGCAGGCCATGCTCGACTTCGACACCGATCCCGACGCCACCTGCAAATATCTGACGACCCAGCTCAAGCCCCATTTCTACCATACCCGCAAAACCTCGGACTCCGGCCCTGTCGCATTCTATCCCATTGATCTCTCACGCATTTCCGACGAGGCCTTCCTCAAGGCCGCCCTGAGCCGCAGGAACCACCAAAGCCTGCTCGAAATCAAGCCCCACGCCATCGAGCGCGCCGCCGGGCTCGTTCTCAACGGCGAACAGCGCGGCAGCCTCATCGCCATGCTCACCCGCCCCGACTTCCCCAAGCTCGTGGACCACATCATCGCCGACCTCGACTTCAAAACGGACCGCAGCTTCGGCTATGCCGGCATCCACCGCCTGCTCACTCTCGACCAGCTCGACGAGTTGCTCCAAAAACGCCCCGGCATCCGCAACGAAGCCACGTTTGTCCAAACCTATCTCTCGAAACTTGTCCCGCCCGATGAAATCAACCTCGATCTCGACGCCGACGCCCGCAAGGCCTACCTCGACCGCGTTTGGACGTTCGTCCAAACCCTCGACCCCGCCTACAACTCGCTCAAGGCCAATGTGCTCTACAGCCTGCTGCGCCATGACCAGAAAGCCGGCGTTTACGACCGGGACCTCTTCCTCGCCTATATCCAACTGCCGCGCAATGTCCATTACCTTGCCGCCGACATGCGCAAGGCCCTGCCCCGCGGCGACCACATGGCCCAGCTCCAAGCCTCCTTCGACTACATCCGGCTGCCCCCCGTCCGGAACGAGGAACCCCTCGTGCGCGATTATCTCCTCCACTTCTTTGTCGAGGACAACGACTGCGCCGGCTTCGCCGAATGGATGCGCGACGACTTCCTCAAGCCCCTCTTGGCCGAAGCCAAAATCACCGCCGGCATCGGCGACCCCAAAAAATGGGTCGCCCTCATCAACCCCGAGCAATACCGCCAAATCAAAGAGCGCGTGGATATTGATTTCGCCCCGACCAATCCCGATGTCTTTGCCGCGGACGCCCCCGTCAAGCTCTCCGTGTTCGTCAAAAATGTGCCCGCCCTCATGGTCAAGATTTCCGAAATCAACACCCTCAACTATATTCGCGAAACCGGCCAGCCCCTCAATCTGGCCATCAATCTCGACGGACTGACCGCCACGGTCGAGCGGCGCCTGGCCTTCAAGGACGCCCCCGAGCTGCGCGTCGCCCGCGAACTGGATTTCCCCGAGCTGGACGCCCGCGGCACCTATGTGGTCGAGCTGATCGGCAACGGCAAAAGCAGCCGCGCCCTCGTCCAGAAAGGACGCCTCGATGTCCTCCAGGCCCTCACCGCCGCCGGCCAGGCCTTCACCGTCCTCGATGAAAACCAAAACCCGCTCCCCGACGCCCGCGCCTGGCTCGGCGGACGCGAATTCACCGCCAACTCTGACGGCAACATCGTCATCCCCTTCACCACCCGGCCCCAACCCGAAACCCTCGTGGTCTGGCACGGCAAGGTGGCCGCCCCCGTCCGCTTTGGCCACATCGCCGAGACCTATCAGCTCGAAGCCAACGCCTATGTGGACCGCGAATCGCTCCTCCGCCGCGAAAAAGCCGTCCTCGTCCTGCGTCCCGTCCTCACCGTGGCCGGCCACCCCACCAGCCTCGAGTTCCTCGAGTCGCCCAAGCTGCAGCTCACCCTCACCGACATCCACGACATCCAAACCCGGCAGCAGGTTGACCTGGCCCTCGCCGATGGCGATGTCGTCACCCACGAATTCACCGTGCCCGACAATGCCGTCTCCCTCTCCCTCACCCTCTCCGCCAAGGTCCAAAACCTCAGCCAGAACCGGAAGGACAAGCTCTCCGCCGACGCCCGGTTCTCCTTCAACGAAAGCGACACCCGCCCCCTCGTGCAGGACCTGCACCTGGGCAAAACCGCCAAGGGCTACATCCTTGAACTCCGCGGCAAAAACGGCGAGCCGCGCGCGGGCGTGTCCGTGTCCATCTGGTTCACCCACCGCGATTTCAACAACGAAATCTCGCTGGCCCTGCCCACCGACCAACACGGCCGCATCGAACTCGGCCCTCTCGCCAACATCCAACGCATCCGCGCGAGCGATCCCGCCCAAACCACCCGCTCGTGGGATCTCGCCACCGATGCCGTCACCCTGCCCCCCGCCCTGCACGGCAACGCGGGCGAAACCCTCCGTCTGCCGCTCACCGAGGGCCTCGCCGACACCCCCGCCGCCTACTCCCTGCTCGAACGCCGCAACAACCTGTTCATCCGCGACTGGAACCAGGCCCTCGCCGCCCGCGGCGGTTTCCTCGAGCTGCGCGGCCTGCCCGCCGGCGAATACTCCCTCTACATCAAGCCGCTCCAGCAGGACATCCCCGTCCGCGTCACCCGGGGCAAAGAAGAGCCGCAGTTCGTCCTCTCCCCCCGCCGCGCCCTCGAACGCCCCCGCCTGCAGCCGCTCCAGATCACCGGCGTAAAGGTGAAAAAGGACGCCGTCGAAATCCAACTCGCCAACGCCTCCCCCTACTCCCGCGTCCATGTGCTCGCCACCCGCTACCTCCCCGCGTTTGACCTCTTCGCCGGCCTCGTCTCCAGCTCCCGCGACGACCTGCAGCAGGCCGCCTGGACCGCCGCGCGCGCGTTCTACGAATCCGGACGCGACATCGGCGACGAATACCGCTACATCCTCGACCGCCAGTCCGCCGCCCGCTTCTACGGCAACATGCTCGAACGCCCGGGCCTCCTCCTCAATCCGTGGGAACTGCGCGCCACCGACGCCACCCGCGAAAACCTCCGCGGCGGCAGCGACTACCGCGGTGCCGTGGCCGACACCGCGCGCTCCTCCCTCCCCCGCGGCATGCGCAGGCCCCCCGCCCGCGCCGCGCGGAGCTGCCCCTCCAACCTCGACTTCCTCGCGCAGCCCGCTGTCGCCCGCTGGAACCTCGTTCCCGACGCCGCCGGTAAAATCCGCATTCCCCGCGCCGAACTCGCCAACCTCCCCCACCTCCGCGTGCTCGCCGCCGACCCCCTCTCCGCCGTGCTCAAACACATCGCGCTCGACGACTCCCCCGCGGCCACCCGTGAACTCCGCCACGCCGGCAACCTGGACCCGCACACCCCCTGCGCCGAACAGAAAATCATTACCCCGCTCCACGCCGGCCAATCCCTCGAAATGGACAACATCGTCACCGCCACCATCAACCGCTGCGACACCATCGAGAAAGCCTGGCAGCTCCTGACGACCCTTCTAACTCTGGAAAATGACGACACCGGCACGGTCGAAGCCCTGCAAGACCTCGCCGTCTGGAACACCCTCACGCCCGAAAAGCGCCTCCGCTTCTACTCGGATCATGCCAGCCACGAAGTCAACCTGTTCCTATATCACAAGGACCCCGAATTCTTCCAAGAGGTCATCCACCCCTATCTCCAAAACAAAAAAGACAAAACCTTCGTTGACCTCTGGCTGCTGGAAAGCGACCTCTCCGTCTTCCTCGAACCCTGGCGTTTTGCCCGCCTCAACGCCGCCGAGCGCGCCCTCCTCTCTCGCCGGCTCCCCGCCCAAAACGCGTCCCTCGCCCGCCACGCCCGCGAACTGGCCGATATCATTCCGCCCGACCCGTTCGAAGACAACATCCGCTTTGATGCCGCCATGCTGGCTGATAGCCTCTCCGCGGCCGATTCTACCATCCTCCTGATGGAAGAAGCCACGCTCGCGGAACAGGAGACCGCCTCGGACGCCGTCAGCCCCCTCATCCTCAAAGATCTTTCGGCTTCAGGCATGGCTGACCACCCCCACGCCATGGGACGCGCCACTTCGATCCGACGGGCACCCTCCGCCAGCATGGGTGTGGTGCCCAGGGAGGGCGAAATCATGTACGACGAACTTGCCATGAGGGAGCTCTCCGCCGTTCCCGACATTCAAGAGTTTGCCGCAGCCCCCTATGACGCCTTCGACATACGCCACCGCCAGGAAGCCGTCACCCGCTTCTTCCAGAAACTGGACAAAACCAAAGAGTGGGCCGAAAACAACTACTACCACCTGCCCATCGAAGCCCAAACCGCCGACCTGGTTCCCCCCGGCCCCTTCTGGGCCGATGCCGCCGCGCATGTGCCGGGCACGCCCTTCCTCTCCGAACATCTCCTCACCGCCGCCCACACCTCCACCGAGGTCATCCTCGCCCTCGCCCTCCTCGACCTCCCCTTCGAGGCCCCCGAACACTCCGAGCAATGGGACGGCCAACGCTACACCCTGACCGCCGCCCGGCCCACCATCGTCTTCCACCAGGAAATCCGCAAAGCCGGCCGGGAGGACGACAGCGGCGCCATCCTGATCGCCCAGCACTTCTTCCGCGCCGACGACCGCTACCGCTTTGTGGACGGCGTCCGCCTCGACAAAACCGTCGAGGACGAATTCCTGCCCCATGTCGTTTACGGCGCCGAGGTCGTTCTGACCAACCCCCAGGGCAACTCCCAGCCCGCCGTGGCGCTGCTGCAAATTCCGGATGGCGCCATCCCCGTCCAAAGCGGGTTCTACACCAAGGGCCAATACATCCACCTCGACTCCCACGAAACCCAAACCATCGAATACTACTTCTACTTCCCCGAAACCGGCACCTATGCCCACTATCCCGCCACCCTCGCCCTCAACGATCAGGTCATCGCCGGCGCCAAGCCCTTCACCTTCCATGTCGTCCCCCGGCTCACCGACATAGACCGCGAATCCTGGGCCTGGCTCGCCCACAACGGCACCACCCGCGATGTCGTCGCCTACCTCGAAAACAACAACATCGCCCGCATCCAGCCCCAACTCGGCGAAATCGCCTGGCGCATGCGCGAACGCAAGGTCTTCCAGCAACTCACCGCCCTCCTCGAAGAGCACCATATCTACGACCAGACCCTCTGGTCCTACGGCCTCTACCACAAAGATCCCGCCACCCTGCGCGCCTGGCTCGAGCACTCCGGGTTCGCCGAAAACTGCGGACTCTATCTCGACTCGCCCCTCCTCACCCTCAACCCCGTCGAACGCCTCACCTATCAGCACCTCGAATACTCCCCGCTCGTCAACCCCCGCGCGCACGCCGTCGGCGGCAAACCCAAAATCCACAACACCTCCTTCCACCGGCAATACGAAACCCTCATGAAGGTCCTCTCCCAGAAACCCGCCCTCTCCGCGGTGGATCAGCTCGCCGTCGCCCAGGCCATGCTCATGCAGGACCGCGTCGCCGAGGCCGCCGACTGGTTCGCCCGGGTTGATCGCGCCCAAATCCCCGAGCAGATGCAATATGACTACATCGCGGTCTATCTCGCTTTCTACCGCGGCGACACCGCCGCCGCGCGCGAGATCGCGGCGCCCTACGCCGGCCATCCCGTCCACCGCTGGCGCGTCCGCTTCGAGCAGGCCCTCGCCCAGCTCGACGAAATCGAGCGCGGCATCGCCGCCGCCGCCCCCGTGGACCCCGAAAGCCGCGAGCACTCCCACGATGCCATCGCCGCCGCCGAGCCCGCCCTCGAGCTGCTCGTCGAAGCCGGCGTCATCCGCCTCGACACCCGCAACCTCGACACCGTCACCCTCAACTTCTACCCCATGGACATCGAGCTGCTCTTCTCCCGCAACCCCTTCCTCTCCGACTCCGCCGCCCAGTTCGCCTTCGTCCGTCCCGCCCTCACCCAAACCGTCAACCTTGCCGGCAAAACCGCCCCCCATACGCTCGAGCTGCCCAAACCGTTCCGCGCCAAAAACGTCATGGTCGAAGCCCTCGGCGCCGGCCTCCGCCAAACCCAGGGCTACTACGCCAACACCCTCAAGGTGCAGGTCGTCGAAACCTACGGACAGGTCGCCGTCACCCACTCCGGCACCCAAAAGCCCGTCGCCGGCGCCTATGTCAAAGTCTATGCCCGCATGAACAACGGCCGAATCGAGTTCCTCAAGGACGGCTACACCGATCTGCGCGGACGCTTCGACTACGCCTCCCTCAACACCAACGAACTCGACCACGCCGACCGCCTCGCCATCCTCATCCTCACCGACGACCTCGGCGCCCTCGTCCGCGAAGCCAAGCCCCCCAAGCAATGACCCCATGACGCCATGACCCCATGACCCCCGCCCAAGCATTCCCCATCAATGCCCGGCGTCAAGGTGTCATGGCCTCATGGCGTCATCCCCACCCTTGCCCCCACAAGCAAAAAGCCCCAAACATGGGGCTTCTCCTGCACAGTTCTCGCTTTTGTAAAAATGGTGGTGGGGGATGGATTCGAACC
>JAAZFE010000165.1 GCA_012511885.1 Lentisphaerota bacterium
GCAGAGCCGTATCCTGCAAGTGCCACCCCAAAGCCTACCACACCTTTTGCGTTGTCAAGCCCCTCAACGAAAAATTCCAGTTTTGATAACTACACTTTTTGTCCAGTTTTGTTATCCCCGCGACACCCATAAACCCCATTTTGTCTGTGCGGCGGCGTATCGGAAGATTGACGCCCCCCCGGCCGGGCGATACCCTGCCGCCCATGACAACTGCCGATCTCCATGCCCCAGAAAAGCCCAGCGGTTTGAGGGTTTTGTTTGTCAACCGGATGGCGGGGTTGGAGCGCGGGGGGGGCGAGACGTTTGACCTGGAGATTTCGCGTCATTTGGCGGCGGGGGGGGCGCGGGTGGCGTTTTTGACGGGAGCGCCGCTGCTGGGGCCCGCGCCGCTGCCGGTGGAGGGGGCGCGGGTGCTGCATACGCCATGGCTGCGGTGGTTTCCGTGGGACAAGGTGAGGGGGGGGTGGCGGGTGCGGCAGGTGGAATTCGAGTGGTTCGAGTGGCGGGCGGCCCGTTGGGCGGCGCGGCACGCGGACGAGTATGACGTGATTCAGGTGTGCGAGCTGCCCAACTTTGTCTATTGGCTCAAGGGGCGGGGGGTGAAGACGCCGGTGGTGATGCGCCTGACAGCGCCCAATTATTATGATCCGCGCGGGGGGGTGAAGTTGGCGGATGCGCTGATGGCCAGCGGGACCACCATCGAGCGGTTGCGCGCGGGGGGTGAAGCGGCCGGCGGGGGGATGCCGCCGCTGGTGGATATTCCCAATTCGGTGGACGCGGAGCTGTTTAAGCCGGGGGCGTCAGATTTTCGCGCACAGCAGGGAATTGGCGACGATGAGCTGGTGGTGCTGTATGTGGCGCGGTTTCAGGCGTTCAAGAATCACGCGCTGCTGATGGAGGCGTTTGCGGAGTTTGCCCGGGGCTGGCCGCGGGCGCGGCTGGTGCTGGTGGGGAGCGGTCCGTTGCGCGCGCGGACGGAGCAGCAGGCGGCCGATTTGGGGGTGGCGGATCGGGTTATGTTTCTGGGCGAGGTGCCCTATCGGGATTTGCCGGTGGTGTACGCGGCCGCGGATGTGAAGGTGGTCTCGAGCGACTATGAGTCGTTTTGCTTCGCGGCGCTCGAGGGGATGGCCGCCGAGCTGCCGGTTTTGACGACGGACTGCGCCTGGGTGCCCCGGTTGGTGGAGGATGGGGCGGGGCTGGTGGTGCCGGCGGGCGATGCCCCCGCCCTGGCGGAGGGGCTGAAGACGCTGGCGGCCGACCCGGAGCTGCGCCGCCGGCTGGGATCGAGGGGGCGCGAGCTGGTTGTCGAGCGGCACACGTGGCCCGCTAGCGCGGGGAAGCTGGCGGAGCTTTACCGACAGCTTTTGAACCGCTCCTGATCCGGGGGGCTACTTTTTGCAGAGGTGCTCGAGCACGTAGGGCAGGATACCGCCAGCCTGGAAGTAGTCAATTTCGATGGGGGTATCAATGCGGTTGCGCAGGGCGAACCGAATTTCGCGTCCGTCGGGTTTGACGGCCACAGCATCGTGGAGAGCGCCGGGGGTCAGCGCGCCGGAGCCTTGGATGGACAGGACTTCGGTGCCGTCGAGTCCGAGGCTGTCGGCGGTTTGGCCGTCGGTGAACTGGTAGGGCATGACGCCCATTTCGATGAGATTGGCGCGGTGGATGCGCTCGAAACTTTCGGCGATGACCGCGCGCACGCCCAGGAGCATGGGGCCTTTGGCGGCCCAGTCGCGCGAGCTGCCTGCGCCATAGAGCTTGCCGGCAATGACCACGACGGGGGTGTTGTCCTGCTGATAGGCGGTGGCGGCATCGAAGATGGTCATCTCTTGCCCGGAGGGCTGATGGCGGGTCCAGCCGCCTTCGCGGGCGACCATGCGATTGCGCAGGCGCACATTGGCGAAGGCGCCGCGGATCATGACTTCGTGATTGCCGCGGCGAGCGCCGTAGGAGTTGAACTGGTGGGGGCGGATGCCCCGGTCGAGCAGGTAGCGCGCGGCGGGGGAGTCGCCGGCAATGGAGCCGGCGGGCGAGATGTGGTCGGTGGTGATGAAGTCGCCGAAGAGTCCGAGGATGCGCGCGCCAGTGATGTTGACGTCAGGGGGGGAGGTGGACAGGAAGGGCGCTTCGCGGATGTAGGTCGAGTCGGGCCGCCAGTTGAAGACGGGGCCGGCCTCGACGGGGATTTGGTTCCACTCAGGGGTATAGCGGTTGACGTCGCTATAGACCCCGGCATAGAGGCCGGGGTCGTTGGCTTGGGCGAGCAGGCCGTTGATTTCGGCGGCATCGGGCCAGAGGTCGCGCAGATAGACGGGTTGACCGTCGGCGGATTGGCCGAGGGGCTCGCTGTCGAGGTCGAGGTCCACGCGTCCGGCGAGAGCATAGGCCAGGACGAGGGGGGGGGAGCAGAGGTAGTTGGCCTTGGTGAGGGGGTGGATGCGTCCTTCGAAGTTGCGGTTGCCGGAGAGGACGGCGGCCACTACGAGGTCCTGTTCGCGGATGGCGTCGGCGATGTCTTCGCGCAGGGGGCCGCTGTTGCCGATGCAGGTGCCGCAGCCGTAGGCGGCGACGCCGAAGCCGAGCTGTTCGAGGTCGGCCAGCAGGCCGGTATTGCCCAGGTAGGCGGTGACCACGCGCGAGCCGGGAATGAGCGAGGTTTTGACGTAGGGCGGCACGGTCAGGCCGCGGGCGAGAGCCTTGCGGGCGATGAGTCCGGCGGCCAGGAGGAGGACCGGGTTCGAGGTGTTGGTGCAGGAGGTGATGGAGGCGATGGCCACGGAGCCGTGGCGGATGGCGGAGCCGTCGGGGAGGGGGGCCTCGATGTCGAGGTGGTCGGCGGGCACGGCGAAGCCGTCGGCATCGGTAGCGGCGGAGAGGGCCTTGAGGAAGCGTTCCTTGACGCGGCCGAGGGGCTGGTGATCGTGGGGGCGCTTGGGGCCGGCCACGGAAGCGGGGACATCGGCCAGGTCCACTTCGATGACTCGCGAGTAGGTTGGGTCGGGGGTGCCGGCTTCCTGGAAGAGGCCCTGGCGGCGGGCATATTCTTCGACCAGGGCGCAGTGTTCCGCCGAGCGGCCGGTCATGCGCAGATAGGCGATGGTTTCGGTATCCATGGGGAAGAAGCCAGTGGTGGCGCCATATTCGGGGGCCATGTTCGAGAGCACGGCGCGGTCGGCCAGGGCCAGTTGAGCGCAGCCGGGGCCGAAGTATTCGATGAACTGGCCGACCACATTCTGTTGGCGCAGGAGTTGGGTCATGTAGAGAGCGAGGTCGGTGGCGGTGACGCCGGGGCGCAGGGCGCCGGTGAAGCGCACGCCGGTCACGACGGGCGCCAGCATGGAGATGGGCTGGCCGAGCATGGCGGCTTCGGCCTCGATGCCGCCCACGCCCCAGCCGAGGATGCCCATGCTGTTGATCATGGGGGTGTGCGAGTCGGTGCCCACCAGGGTGTCGGGATAGGCCAGGGGGGGGGCGTCGGGGCGTGTTTCGAGGTGCACGCCGTCGGCCAGGAACTCGAGGTTGACCTGATGGCAGATCCCGACACCGGGCGGGATGATGCGCAGGTTGTTGAAGGCCTGCTGGCCCCAGCGCAGAAACTCATAGCGTTCGCGGTTGCGCTCGAATTCGATGTGCACGTTCTGCTCGAGGGCGTTGGCCGCGGCCCAGCAGTCAATTTGGACGGAGTGGTCCACGACCAAGTCCACGGGCACGAGGGGTTCGACCAGGCCGGGGTCGCCGCCGCGGCGGACCACTTCGGCGCGCAGGCTGGCGAGGTCCACCACGCTGGGGACGCCGGTCAGATCCTGAAGCAGGACGCGGGCGGGCAGGAAGGGGAATTCGCCGCCGTCGTTGGCGCCGGGGGTCCAGCGTGCGAGGGCTTCGACATGGCTCCAGTTGTAGGCCGGGTGCTTCTGGTTGCGCAGGGTGCTTTCGAGCAGGATGCGCACGATGTAGGGCAGCTGGTTGACGGGCGCGCCGCGCAGCGGTTCGAGCTCGGCGAGGCTGTGATAGGCGATGGTTTGGCCGTTGAGGTTGAAAGTTTTCAGGGTTTGAATGGGTTGGGTCATGGGGAACTCCTCTCCAATGAGTGATGATCGGTCGGGTATTCTACGAAAAAACGGGCGGTGTATCGAGCGTCCAGCGGGCCACGAGGGGGGCGGGGGTATCGAGGCGGGTGAACTCGAGGGCGTATTCGCCGGGGGGGGCGTCGAGCCGTCGGGCAAAGGTGGCGCCTTCGAGCTGTCGCAAGAGGGTTTGCAGGGCGTAAAAGGCGGGGCGGGGGCGCCAGGCGGCGGGATCGGTGTCGTCAATGAGGCCGAATCCGCGGGCGGCGAGCCGCCACCAATAGACGCGGGCGATGTGGCCGGAGGCGAGGGTCAGGAGGAGGTAGCGGGCCATGAAGCTGGCGTAGGTGTCTTCGGAGACGGAGGGGTCGTTGCGGCGAGGATCGAGGGTTTCGTAGGGCGAGGTGACGGGCGACCAGGGGCCAGTGCCGAGCAGGGGCCAGTTGACTTCGGTGATGAGGGGGCGGTCTTCGGGCAGGCGGTGGGCCTTGGCGAAGGCGCGCAGGAGGGCGCACTTGGCCACGGTGTCGAAGCGGCCCTGGCGGTTTTCGGGCGCGCCGCGACGGTCCACATAGAGGTGATGGGAGAGGGCTTGGAACCGGATGTCGGTCGGCAGGTTGGCCAGGATGCCGGCCATGGCGAGGGGTTCGAAATCAATGCAGGCGGGGCCGGTGACGCGGACATCGGGGTATTGGGCGAGGATGGCGCGCAGGGGCTGGAGGAGCTGGGCGTATTCGCGGTAGTCCCACACGCCCCATTTCGAGCGATTGACAGCATGACCGACTTCGAAAAAGTCGGCGAAGGAGTGGGCGCGGTCGAAGGCGAGGGTGAGCATTTGCCGCCAGCTTTGGGGGTCGCGGAGGGCGCGGCGGTCCTGCACCAGCGCCAGGGCCACGGAGTGGCCGCGCTGATGGAGGTCGGCGGCCTGGTCGAGGGTCCAGTGCCAGGCCTCGGGGTTTTGGTGGTGATAGACGCGCAGCAGCAGGGGGATGCGCTGAGTGCCCTGAAGCTGGTCGAGGAAGTTGAGCTGGCGGATCCAGGTGGAGGGCTCGGCGTCGAGGGTCAGGCCGATGGCGCCGGCGAAAGGCACGGGTTGTTGGAAGCTTTGGGCGGTCAGCTCGCGGTAGTGGCGGAGGATGGCCGGGCCGGTGCGGAGCAGGCCGCTTAGGGCGGAAGTGACATTGGCCGCGGGCATGAATTTGCGGCGGTCGCGCGAGGTGTAGGCGGGGATGGCCTGGGCGGAACGGTCGTCCCAGATCCAGAGGTCGCGTCCGCGCAGGGGGCGGGGGTCGTTGGCGGTGGCGCGTCGGATGCGGGCTTCGCGCAGGGGGTGGCGCAGGGGGCGCAGGGCGGTATGGCGGGCGAAGGCGGCGCGGACGCGGCGTTCGGCGGCGGCGAAATCGGGGGGGGGGGCATAGCCGTCGTAATACATGGCATGGAAGACGCGGCGGAAGTCGGAGGGCAGGTCGAGTCGAGCCAGGTCGGCTCCACGTTGGGCGGGGGTGGGGTGGGGGGCGTGCCGGGCGCGGTTGAGGTCCAGGAAGAGCACCTTCCAGGGGGCGTGGGGTTGGTCCGGGTCGTGCTGGAGGGCGATGTTCTGGTTGCCGAGATCGCGATGGAGCAGGCCGGCGTCGTGGAAGGCGCGGGTGGCCCGGGCCACGCACTCGAGCAGGGTCATGAGGGGGGTGCAGCGGGGGGCTTCGGTGTAGATGCGCTCGAGTTCGTCGCGGAAACTGGTCAGGCGGGGCACAAAGGCGGACACCAGGCGGCTGTCGTGGAGGCGGGCGCCCTCCCAGCGTTCGACCACGGCAATGGGCGCGGGGGTTTCGACGCCGGCCCGGCGCAGGATGAGCGCGTTGCGGAAGGCGCGTTCGGCTTTCGAGCCGCGGTGCCGGGCGAGGCGGTCGCGCCAGGCGGCCTGGGCGCCATAGGATTTGATGACCGCGTCGAGGGTGGCATCGCCATAGGAGAGCAGGAGGCGGTCCACCCGGTGGCGGCCGGGGCGCACCAGCGGGGCGGCATCGCGCTCCACCAGATGGGGGAGTTGCAGGAGGCTCTCGACCAAGTCGGCCCGGTTGCGGCCAGGAGCCATCAGGACGCGCCAAGGGCCGCGCGACTGCCAGGCCGGATCATTCATAAGGGATGACATTTTTGTTGCGCTGCTGGATGGTCCGCTCGAGGAGCTTGGCGTATTTGATGAATACGCCGTAGGCCGAGAACACCGCGATAATGAGACCCTGGCGACCATCCAGAAATCCGGTTTTGAGGATGTAGGATTTGAAAAACCGGAAAGGGGGGCGGAAAATCAAATCGCACCAGCGGAAGGGGAGTCCGCGGCCGAATTTTTCATCGGCGCTGATGGACGAAAACCGGTTGAGGGTGGTGATATGGTCGCTGAGGTCGTCATAGGTGAAGTGATAGAGCGGCGAGCGGAGGGTTTTGACGGGGCCGTCCACCACCACGCGGTCGTGGGGTTCCTGTCCGGCGCTGTAGCCGACATCCTTGCGGAACAGCCGCAGTTTCATGTCGGGATACCACTCGCCGTGGCGGATCCATTTGCCCAGATAATGGACCATGCGGGGGAAGCTGTAGCCGACGGTGTCGCCGGGGTCTTTGGCGAATTCCTGCTCAATTTCCTCGCGCAGGTCCTTCGAAACCACCTCGTCGGCATCCACAAAGAGGATCCACGGATGATTGGCCAGCGTGCGGATGTAATTCTTCTGGGCGATATAGCCTTCCCAAGGGTGCTGATAGACGTGGGGGGTGTATTGCTTCGAGATTTCGAAGGTTTTGTCCTTGCTGTAGGAGTCCACCACAATGATTTCATCGCACCAGGTGAGACTGGCCAGGCAGGCGGCGATTTTGTCTTCCTCGTTGCCGGCGGTGACGCAGGCCGAAATTTTGAGATGGTCAGGTCGTATCATGCGGGCATGATGCCGCAGAAGATGGCGACGTGACCAGCCAAAATACTGCTGGGGTCATACTCAACACGGATGAAAACTCCGCTTCCATCCGGCCTGATGGGCGTGGATAGTGGCCGTGCCGGGGACGGGCATGATTCAGATTGCCTTCCCGCGGGCGCTTGCCTACCGTTGGCGGCGATATGAACCAGCCGAAATCCTTTCCGTTGACCCGTGAGCAAGTTGAGGCGCTGACGGAGCGTTTCCCGACGCCGTTTCACCTGTATGATGAGGCGGCGATCCGCGCCAACGCGCAGCGGCTTTCCGCGGCGTTTGCCAGTTTGCCGGACTTCCGCGAATATTTTGCGGTGAAGGCCACGCCCAACCCGTTTTTGTTGCGGGTGTTGGCGTCGGAGGGCTTCGGGGCGGATTGTTCGTCGCTGGCGGAGTTGCGCTTGTGTGCGGCGGTTGGGTTGCGGGGCGAGCGGGTCATGTTTACGTCGAACCAGACGCCGGACGAGGAATTCCGCGCGGCACGCGAGCTGGACGCGATCATCAATTTGGATGATATTACGCACATTGACGCGCTGGTGGCGGCGACGGGGTCGCTGCCATCGACGCTGTGTTTTCGCTATAACCCGGGGCCGCTGAAGGATGGCAACCCCATTATCGGGCATCCCGAGGAGGCCAAATACGGGCTGACTCGCGAGCAACTGTTTGAGGCCTATGCCCGCGTGCGCGACCTCGGCGTGGAGCGGTTTGGGCTGCACACCATGGTGGTGTCTAACGAGCTGGACGAGCAGTATCACATTGAAACGGTGCGGATGCTTTTTGAGCTGGTGGTGGAGATTCAGCAACAGCTCGGCGTGCGGATTCACTTTATCAATACGGGGGGGGGGATTGGGATACCCTATCGCCCGGCAGAGAGGCCGGTGGATTATGAGGTGATTGCCCGGGGCGCGCGCGAGCTCTACGCCGAGTTGATCGAGCCGGCGGGGCTGGACCCGCTGGCCTACAACATGGAATGCGGTCGGGCGATCACGGGGCCCTATGGTTGGCTGATCACCCGCGCGATTCGCAGCAAGGAGACCTATCGCTCGTATATTGGCGTGGATGCCTCGATGGCCAATCTGATGCGTCCCGGGATGTATGGCGCCTATCACCACATTACGGTGCTGGGCAAGGAGCAGGCTCCGGCCAACCGGGTGTATGACGTGGTGGGCTCGCTGTGCGAAAACTCCGACAAGTTTGCCATTCAGCGGGAGCTGCCCGAGATTGAGATGGACGACCTGCTGGCGATTCACGATGCCGGCGCGCACGGCCACGCCATGGGCTACAACTACAACGGCAAGTTGCGCTCGGCGGAACTTTTGCTGAGGCCCGATGGCTCAGTTGTGCAAATCCGTCGCGCCGAAACCCTCGACGATCTGTTCGCCACTCTGGATTTGGCGGCGGCGGGCACCTTCGTGTAGAAGGCGCGCGGACGCGGTGAGGGGGGGGGGCTAGTCCACGCTACAGAGGACGTCGGTATTGACGAGGTTGTCGAAGATGGCGTTCGAGGCGTCGGCGTCCTTGTAGGTGATGACGTGCCCCGCCAGGAAGAGGACGTTGCGGACGTTGGCGCCATGGTTGTCGTTGGGGCCGATCTTCGGCATTTTGCCCGGGGTGGCCGGGCCGTATTCGCGCTGGTTGGATTCATCGCACATGATGGGGGCGACGGTTGGATTTTCGACCGTGCGCAGCAGGTGATAGCCGGAGATGTACATGTAGCTGCAGTTGCCGACAGATTTGAATTCGTTGATGGAGCGGGCGGGCTTGACGGGGGTGCGACCAAAGTCCTCCTTGTCGCTGGGGCAGATCCACAGGCGCAGGTCGGTCACGTAGCCGTTGGTGTAGAGCTTGACGGCGATGGCGGAGAAGTCGGCGACTTCCTGGAAGCTGCCTCCGGCGGCGGGGAGGGGGTTGTAGTGGGGCATGGCCCCGCCGTGGTCGGTGGCATAGGCGTTGAAGGCCACGCCGAGTGCCTTGAGGTTGTTGGCGCAACTGGCGCGGCGGGCCAGCTCGATGCCCTTGAGGGAGAGGGGAATGGTGATGGTCATGAGCAGACCGATGATCGCGAGGACAACGAGCAGCTCGATGAGGGTAAAGGCGCGTTTGTTGTTCATGGGGGATCCTTTCAGGGGTCGGGGGTGTCAAAGTAGGGCGCGAGGAAGGCGTGCCAGTTGCCATCGCTATACCAAGTGGCGCCGGTGCCATCAGTGAAGACCCAGTCAATGGAGTATTGCACGTTTTCGGGCACATCGAACGTGTATTCCCAGAGGGTGCCGGAGGTATTGGTCATGGCGGGGCGGGGGCTTTCCTGGACATTTTGCCAACCGTCGAAGCCCATGTGCAGGCGGATGTCGGTGGCGGCGTTCAGGGGCGTGCCGGCGGCATCGAGCGTGATGGTGAGGGGTTGGCCCGCGACAGGCGGCAGCGGAGCGACGGTGACGCCGCCCGTGCCGCGAATGAATTGGAAGTCGCCGCCGGTTTCATACCACTTGTAGGAAGGTCCACCGCGAGGCTTGAATTGAACGCCATCGCCGGAATTGGCGGCGGGCAGCTCGAGATCAATCATCCACGTGCCGTTGCCGTCAAAGGTCATGGGCAAGCCGTTGTTCCAGTCGCTGAACGTGCCGGTGAGATTCATGCTGCGCATACCGCTGACATCGGATTTGAACTGGCAGAAATATACGCGCACGGTGGTGGCGTCGGTAGGGATGTTGTAGTTGGGGTGCCAGTAGGCGGGCGGGGTGGTCAGCTCGGGTTCGGGGCCCGCGTAGGCGGCGTAAAACTCGCGTTCTGGGCGTGACTCCGCGATGGCGGCGGACCACTCGCGGCGGTCGCCGACTTGCGCGCCCATGGTGGCACGGTGGCCGTAGTCGTCGAAGCCGTTGAGCAGGTTGGTGGCAATCCGGACACCGTGGGCGGCCTCGGTGGCGAGGTTGTCGAAGTTGAGCGTGGTGGTGGTGCCGGCGCGGGAGACGCCGAGCAAGACGGGGGCGTCTTCGGGGGGGGGCGGGGACAGGGCGTCGTTGTCCCACATGAAGGGTTCGAGGACAATCCGGGTGTCATCATCGGGGTCCGCAATATAATAATCCAGGTTGTGGTCCGGGCTTTCGTGATGGGCGCCGCCGGTGGTGAGCACATAGAATTTATAAATCAGGCTGCGCGGGGAGCGGCGGTCTGCCCAGAGTCCGTTGTAGGGCTCGGTGCCGGGGATTTCGTCGGGATACCAGACGGCGCTATTGCCGCCGACCAGCGAGTGGGGTTCATTTGGCACCAGTGTTTCGTCTTTGCCATCGGTGGTGAAGGCCCAGAGGCGCGAGAAGATGCCGTCGCCGGCGGTGTCATCGCCGTGGGTGCCGTCGTCGAAGAGCTCGATGCCGCCGTCCGCCCAGCCGAGGTAGGCGCTGCCGGGGAAGTCGCTGGCGTTGCCGCCTTCGTCATCGCCGGTATGGTTGAAGCCGCGGAGGGGGTCGGAGCCCAGGACCATGACCCGGGACAAGTTGTCGCGCTTGCGCATGGAGAGGTCGAGCTGGAAGAGGATTTCGCGGCGGACGCGCACGCCGGCATCGCCGCGTTGGGGGTCGGTATAGAGCCGATTTTGTGCGGTGGGTTCGTTGGTGTCGCCGGGGTTGCGCAGGGGGTGGGCGGCGGCGCCGAGATACTCGGTGACGATCATGGGGGAGGCATCGGGGTCGAGGTTGAGAACGCGCGAGGCGTCGGCGAAGTCGGTCAGGCGGATGGCTTCGTAGTTGTTGGTTCCGTTGATGCGGGCGCTATATTTATAATGGAGGGTGGTGGGGGAGCCGGGCGGGAAGGTGACGGTGGCGGATGCCCAGCCATTGGAGCCGGGAATGGGCAGAAGGGACATGGTTTCGCTGGGGGGGTAGCCCCAATCCAGCGGCAGCGCGCTGCCATTGATGAAGACAGCGCTGGGTTTGGGGTGCTTGTTGCCCAGGCCCATACCGGAGTTGGTGTTGACGAGGAAGGTGACTTCGACCGCCTGGGTCAGGCCGTCCTCGGCGGGTTCGAGGCAGTATTCGGTGAGGCGCCAATTGCCGTGGGTGTCTTCGACGCCTTCGGCGCGGACCAGAATCATCTCGGTTGAAGCGAGCGCCGCGGGCAGGGTCAGGATCACGCTGTCGGGTCCCTCGGCGGTTGCGCTGACGGGCACCGCGCCGCCCACGGCCCAGTTGGCGGTGGTTTCCGCGGTGGTGGAGTCGATGGGTTTGTTGAAGGCGACAAAGACCTCGGGGCTGCCCACGGCGCCGGTGGCGGCGCGGATGTAGGGGGCGTTGAGGTCGGTTGCGGACATGTCGGGGATGCCGTCGCCATCGCCGTCCACGGTGATATCAATGTAGTCCACGGTGGTGAGGATGCCGTCTTCGTAGGTGCCGCTGATTTGGTTGGGAATGGTGTCTTCGGAGCTCCAGGCGCTGTCGGGGTTGTTGTTGTGGATGCCGGCCAGGACGCGCAAGCTGGCGCCGCGCGGGACGGTTTCGCCGTCTTCGACAGTTCCCCAGCGCTCGCCTTCGTAGAGGACGGCCCAAGGGATGCGGGCTTCGAAGCCCTTGAAGGGGCAGGGGGAGGCGTCGTTCACGCTGGCCATATCCACGGGGGTGCCGACGGGGTAGGCGCCGTTGCCGGCATCGAAGAGCGATTCGAGATTTTCTTCGGACGGTGTTTCAACTCCGTCGTAGAGGACGCGGATGACGTTGTTGTAGAAGCCTTCGCTGGCGAGCATGTAGTCGAGGCCGAAGTTGCCGGAGCCGTCCTGCCAGCCGTAGTCGTTATAGGCGATGAAGCTGGCTTCGTGGCTGGTCCAGTTGGTGGTGGTGGTGGCGCCGGTCGGCTCTTCGGCGTTGGGGTCGATGTCCAGCAGCACGACCAGCTTGTTGTTGTCGGCTTGCCAAGCCTGGAGGGCAACATAGAGGAAGGTGGCGTCCCAGGTGACATAGAGGTTGCTCAAGGTGCCATTGACGCCCCACGCGGACTCGCCCTCGAAGGTGCCCCACAGGTCGTTGTGATCATATTCGATGGGACGGCCATCGAGAGTGGGGGTGTTGGGCGGGGTGGCGCTGGCCACGGTGGCCACCAAGATGAATGTGCACAGGATTGATAGCGTTCTCATGACAGCCTCCTTCAGGGACTTTCTCAAGCATAGGGGATTAGGGAAGCGCGGGCAAATCGGAAAATAGTTCATTTCGGGGTTTTCGCGGGGGAGGCGATAGGGTAGGATCCGCGGTTTGAATCAGGGCGGGGCAGGAGTGTGGAGCATGGACAAGCCCAATAATAAAGAATGGATTGCGGAATTGAGCAAAATGGCGGTGGCGAGCAGCCGGGTGTCGAGTTCGCTCTATACGCAATATGATGTTAAGCGCGGGTTGCGCGATATCCACGGCAAGGGCGTGCTGGCGGGTCTGACCCAGATTGGCGAGGTGCTGGCGCATCCGGAGGGCGACGAGACCGGGCCGGGCAACCTGATTTACCGCGGGCGCAACATTGAGGATCTGGTGGCTGGTTTTCTGGCCGAGGGGCGCCCGGGCTACGAGGAGACCTGCTATTTGCTGCTGGGCGGCAAACTGCCCACCCGCGAGAAGCTGGCGGGCTTCCAGGAGCTGCTCAGTTCGTTGCGGGAGCTGCCGCATTATTTCATTCGCGACTCGATGTTGGCGCTTTCGAGCCGGGACGTGATGAACGCGATGGCCCAGAGCATTTTGGCGCTATACACGCTGGATAAAACGGCGGATGACGTCTCCATCCGCAACGTGATGCGGCAGTGCCTGAAGCTGATCGCGGTGTTTCCGCTGCTGGCGGTGTACAGCTATCATGCGTCCACGTATGCGCACAAAGGCAAGAGCCTGGTGCTGCACAGCCCGCGGGCGGAGCTGTCGACGGCGGAGAACTTTTTGCACATGTTGCGTGACGATAGCGCTTACACGCCGCTGGAGGCGCAGATGCTGGACCTGGCGCTGGTGCTGCACGCGGAGCATGGCGGGGGCAATAATTCGTCGTTCACCACGCATGTGGTGACCTCGAGCTTGACGGATACCTATTCGACGATTGCCGCGGCGATGGGGTCGTTGAAGGGGCCCCGGCACGGTGGTGCCAATGCCAAGGTGGTGGCGATGTTCGAGGACCTCAAGCGCGAGGTTAAGAACTGGTCCAGCGATGACGAGGTGAGCGACTATCTGCTGAAGCTGCTGAATCGCGAGGGGTTCGACCGCTCCGGCCTGATTTATGGCATCGGTCACGCGGTGTATTCGGTCAGCGATCCGCGCACAACCATCTTGCGTGAGCAGGTGGGCAAACTGGCGGAGGAGAAGGGGCTTGGCGAGGAAATGGAGCTGTATAAGCGGGTCGAGCGGCTGGGGCCGGAGGTGATTGGCCTCAAGCGCAGGATGTATAAGGGGGTCAGCGCCAACGTGGACTTCTACTCTGGCTTTCTCTACCGCTTGCTCGCGATTCCCCAAGAGCTTTTCACGCCGATCTTTGCGGTGGCGCGCATTGCGGGATGGAGCGCGCATCGCATCGAGGAGCTGGCCAACACCGGCAAAATTATCCGCCCGGCCTACAAGAGCGTGGCGGAACGCCGACCGTATGTGCCGCTGGCGAAGCGCAAGGACGAGGCGACCTGATCCCGTCGCCCGCCGTCAGGCGGACGGGCCCGGTGGGGAGCGTGCCGCGCCCCCGCCGCGGATAAATTGCGCCGGGGCCGGAATAAGCTGTTGACGCAGGGCGGTTGGGGGCTGGTACAGTCCCCGGCAACTGTTTGCAAGAGATGGAGGCGATCATGACGGAAATTCTGGACATTCTAAAAGAGAACGCGCGCGTGAGCGTCGAGGACATTGCCAAGATGGTGCAGAAGACGCCTGCCGAGGTGGCCCAGCGCATCAAGGAGTATGAGCAGGCGGGCACCATTCGCGGCTATCGGACGCTGGTCAATGAAGAGCATCTGCCCGGCGAGCGGGTGACCGCCGTCATCGAGGTCAAGGTGCAGCCCGAGCGCGAAGGGGGCTTCGACCGCATCGCCCGCCGCATTAGCAAGTTCCCGAATGTGGTCAACATGTATCTGATGTCGGGCAAATACGACCTGCTGCTGTTTGTGGAGGGCGCCACCCTGCGCGAAGTGGCCGCGTTTGTCAGCGAGCGCCTCGCCACGCTCGATGGCGTGCTCTCGACGGGCACGCATTTCATGCTGAAGAACTACAAGCAAAACGGCACGCTGATGGATGTGGACAAGACGGATGAGCGGCTCCAGGTGAGCCCCTAAGCGGAAGCGCCGCAGGAATAGGATATGAGCACCAGAAGCCAAGTTGCCGCGCATGTTAAGGCGCTGCCGTTTTCGGGAATCCGCAAGTTCTTCGATATTGTCGCGTCGCGCAAGGATGTGATTTCGCTGGGGGTGGGGGAGCCGGACTTCGACACGCCCTGGACCGTGCGCGAGGCCGCCATGTGGTCGCTCGAGCGCGGGGCGACGCACTACACCTCGAACCGGGGCGACCCCGCCCTGCGCCAGGCCATTGCCCGCTATGTGAGCGCCCACTTTGGCGCGACCTACGACTGGCAAACGGAAATTCTGGTAACCGTTGGCGTGAGCGAGGCCATTGATGTCGCCCTGCGCACGGTGATCAATCCCGGCGACGAGGTGATCTATCACGAGCCGTGCTTTGTCAGCTATCGGCCCAGCATCATTCTGGCCGGGGGCGTGCCGGTGATGGTGGAGACCCGCCGCGAGGATCAATTCCGCCTGACCCGCGCCATGCTCGAACAGGTGGTCACGCCCAAGACCCGGGCGCTCCTGCTCAATTTCCCCTGCAATCCCACCGGGACGGTCCTCTCGCGCGACGATGTCCGCGACATTGCCGCCTTTTGCATGGAGCACGATCTGCTGCTGCTGACCGACGAGATTTATGCCGAGCTGACCTATGATCATCCGCACGTCAGTTTTGTGTCGGTGCCCGGCATGAAGGAGCGGACCATTTTCATGCATGGCATGTCCAAGGCCTGGGCCATGACCGGCTTCCGCATCGGCTACGCCTGTGCGCCGCCGGAGGTCTCCGAGAACATGATGAAGCTGCACCAGTATGCCATCATGAGCGCGCCGACCACCGGGCAGAAGGCGGCGGCCGAGGCGCTCGAACATGGCGCCGAGGCGGTGGCCGATATGGTTGCGCACTACAATCGCCGCCGCCATTTCCTGATTGCATCTTTCGAGGAGATGGGCGTGTCGTGTCATACGCCCGCGGGCGCGTTTTACGCCTTCCCTTACATCGGCGACCTGGGCATCTCGTCAGAGGATTTTGCCATGCGCTTCCTCGAGGAGCACAATGTGGCCGTGGTGCCCGGTGACGCCTTTGGCCGCAGTGGGGAGGGTTTCCTGCGCTGCGCCTATGCCACCAGCCTCGACAACCTGCGCGAGGCCATGGCCCGCATGGCGGTCTTTGTCAACAGCCTGCGCTAGCCTGGATTATTCATCAACATGGATGAAAATATTGTTATTTGCTGCAGAGCAGTATGATGCGGATATTTGGATGAAAAAGTTATTTTTCATCCCTGTTGCCCTTCGGCGCGACGATTCCAACCCGTCTGCTTTGTTCTGCGGGGTTCGCAGGTTGTCCATACAGCTTCACCCCGCCTGCCTTGCATCCGGGCCGGACTTGTCGCGTGCATAATCCAGGCTAGCCCAGACTATTCTCCCGCACGGCGTGATTCAGGGCTCGCAAATTGCCCATGCGGCCGCACCCTTCCTGCCTGGCTCCGGAACGGACTCGTTACATGAATCATCCAGTCCAAAACCATTCTCACTTATTATAATAAGTGAGAATATGAGAATACATAACTTCATTATAGAAAACAAATTATGACTATTATGTTCAACAAATCCATTCTCACTTATTATATATATGAGAATAATGTGGTTGAAAAACATCAGCCAGAATCATCGGGATCAAGGGGTGGCCTGGTCATGTTGTTGGAGTGGGGCGGGTTGCCGCCCGCGCCGGGTAAAGCGTTATTATATTTCCCTTTGTCCGCGGATGAAGCATAGTCGCCGCTCGAAGGATAAATTCCGATGCACACTTCCGCCCTCAAACAAGTGTTGGCCCACCTCGATGAGCGCTTGGCCCGTTCGCCTTCGCCGGATTACCTGGTGCCCGGCGCATGGGTGGATCCGGCTGGGCCGGTTGCGGCTCGCAAGGTGTGTCCCGAACAATTTTACGGCGATTGCATCCGGCAGCTTCTGGCCAAGCCACCGCGAGAGCGCATCGCCAACGGCGATCAGCCCGGCGACTGGAGCAAAAACGCCATCGTGTACAACCTGCTGGTGCGCTACGGCGCGGCCTTTGATCACGACGGCAACGGCGCGGTCCGGCCGGTGCCGCTCGAGAGCGGTTGGCGGGAAACCGGCACCTTTCTCAAAGCGATCGCCCTGCTGCCGTGGATCCGCTCGCTGGGGTGCAATACAATTCATCTGTTGCCCATCACCTCGATTGGGCGCGATGGCAACAAGGGGGACATGGGCAGCGCGTTTGCCATCCGCGACCCCTACCAACTGGACGAGCATCTCGCGGAGCCGGCGCTCGGGCTGGATGTCGAAACCGAGTGTGCGGCCTTTGTCGAGGCGGCGCATCACTTGGGCATCCGCGTGATTGTCGAGTTTGTGTTCCGCACGGCGGCCAAAGACGCGGCCTGGGCCAGGGAGCATCCCGAATGGTTCTACTGGATTCGCGCCGACGTGCCCGACCGTCAGCCGGGCGACACTTCGGAACACGCCTACGGCATGCCGATGTTTACGCCCGACGAATTGCGCAACATCTATGACGCGGTGGGGCAGGGACGCTTCCACGAACTGCTGCCGCCTCATCCGGTGTATCGCAACCTGTTCACCCTGCCGCCCCCGCCGGATACCGTGCGCATGGAGCAGGGCGCCTGGCGGGGCACGGCCACGGACCCGCGCAGTGGCGAGACCGTGACCGTGCGCATCCCCAGCGCGTTCTGCGACTGGGGACCCGACTCCGACCAACCGCCTTGGACCGATGTGACCTATTTGCGGCTCTACGACCACCCCGACTTCAACTATGTGGCCTATAACACCGTGCGCATGTATGCCAGCCAACTCGCCCGCCCCGAAAATGTGGTGCGGTCGCTCTGGGACAAGATCATCGAGATCATTCCGCATTACCAAACGCGGTTCGGGGTGGATGGCGTCATGATCGATATGGGCCACGCGTTGCCCGCCGACCTCAAGCGCGGCCTTGTCGAGCGCGCGCGGCAGGTGGACCCCGATTTCGCCCTCTGGGCCGAAGAATTCGACCTGACACCCCGCGCCCGCGAGGAGGGCTACAATGCCTGCGTAGGCCCTTTCATGCAGACCGTGCGTCACGTTGAACACTTCCGCAACTGGCTGCGCTGGATTCACGGGGCGGGCATCCCGCTGCCGTTCATGGCCATGGCCGAGAACCACAACTGCCCGCGCGCGGTCCATTGGCCCGGTGGCAAAGCCTACGCCCTCTATGCTCAGGCTCTCGGCGCGTTTTTGCCGGGCATGCCCTATCTCCATAACGGCATCGAGCTGGCCGAGCCTGCGCCCGTCAACACCGGCTTCGATTTCACCCAGGAAGAGATCGCGCACTTGCCGCCCTCCGTGCTGCCGCTGTTTAGCGCGGCGGCCATGGACTGGACCCGGGAAGATACCCTCGCCGCCGACCTGTCCCGCCTGCACGCTCTGCGCGAGCGACACCAAAGCCTGTTCAGCAACCCGTCGCCCGGCACCATCATCCCACTCGAGACCACCAACCGCGCCATCATGGGCTACGCCCGCCAGCAGCCCGGCCAACCGGGCGGCTTCGCCATCCTCGGCAACAGCGACATGGCCAACCCCCAGCCGCTCCAGTTACCCCATCCCGGCGCCACCACTGATCTCTTGAGCGGCGCCCCCCTGCCGGATGTGCTGCCGCCTGGCCGCGTCGTGGTTTACGCCCTCTAACCGGTAACGGGTCAAAAAAAAGGTAGGGATGCCTCGCCGAGGCGTCCGCGCCACGTCCCGCCCACGCGGGACGTGGCGAAGGCAAAATTGCTCGAAAAATTTTCACGAAAGGTAGAAAGTGTGGCGGGGCATTGCGTGAACGCGATGCGGCTTTGCTGCGAGCAGGGGAACATCGTTTTCGACACTCGACACACGACGCTCGACACTCGTGTGTTTTGGATTTTTGAACCGCGAATGCACACGAATGTTGCCGAAAACAGGCTCAAAAGCGCCAAAAATAGCCAAAAACAGTCCAAAATGGGTAAAAACAGTCAAAATGGGCAACATTTTGACCCATTGTGGTGAATACGGGTAGATTCCGGACTGGTCAGGGGGTGGGGGTGGGTGCAAAATGCGCGGCGTGAGAACAGGGTCGGCCATCGAGGAGTTTTGTCGGGCACTTTCCCGCGAGGGGGTGTCTTGCGCGCGCGAGGTGCCTCTGAGCGCTTACTCGACCTGGCGGATCGGGGGTCCGGCGGATGCGCTGCTTGAGCCGGCGTCCCGCGACCAGGCGCTGATCGGGCTGCGCGAGGCCGCTCGTCTCGGGGTGCCCATCGCGGTGATTGGGCGGGGCTCGAATTTGTTGATGGCGGATGAGGGTTTTCGGGGCGTGGTTTTCCGTCTGGGGCCGGCGATGGGCCAGGTCGCGGTGGACGGCTTGCGCGTGCGGGCCGAGGCGGGTGCTCTGGCCGGGCGCGTGGCCAGGCTGGCCGGTCAGCATGATCTGACCGGCCTCGAGCATATTGTCGGCATTCCCGGCAGCATGGGGGGCATCGTGGCCATGAATGCCGGCAGTCCGCCGCAGAGTATCAGCGACCAGCTTGAGTGGATTGATGTGGTCAACCGGGATGGCACCTTGGAGCGCTTCGAGACCGCCCAATGCCAATTTGCCTATCGCGACAGCCGCTTTTTGCACGACGATTCGTGGATTATTCTCGGCTGTGCGCTGCGGCTGACCGAAGGCGATTCAACCGAGATACGCCGGGCCATGCGTCAGAGTTTGCTCGAGCGTCGCCGTAAATTTCCGTTGCGTCAGCCCAACTGCGGTTCCGTCTTCAAAAGCTTGCCGGAACTCTACGAGCTGGCCGGGCCGCCGGGACGGATCATCGAAGATTGCGGCTTCAAGGGGCGTCGGGTGGGGGGGGCGCAAGTCAGCCAGCTCCATGCCAATTTTATCGTCAACAACGGCCATGCCACCGCCAGCGATGTCTTTACGCTGATCCGCGCTATCCGCCGGGAAGTTCATGCCCGACACGGCTATTGGATGCCGACCGAAGTGCGCTACCTGCGGCCCGAAGGCGGGATCGTCCCCGCTCACGTTCAAGCTGACGCGGCTGCGTCGCGCTGACTACAGACTGTTGACTCGGGCGGAAATGGGGCCAAAAAGGGCCGAAAACGCGCAGAAATTGGCCAAAATGGGGCTCTTCGTAGATTTTTATGGAAAGCTTGAGTTTGAGCCTTCCAGCCATGAGAACCTTTGCTGTTCACGCCTCAAAGATTCTCAACCGGGATCAATTCTCAGAAAACCCTTGCGCCGCTTGATCA
>JAAZFE010000166.1 GCA_012511885.1 Lentisphaerota bacterium
CCTTTTCTCACCTTTGCGCTCCTGATGTTCATTACGAGAGACGTTTTTTGCTGTTTTACTCAATTGAACAGCATCTATTCGTCCAAAAACAGCAAGCTTCCCGGGTGTCCCATTTCGGAACTCAGGTAGGGGACATAGGGGACGCAGGGGACCAAGGGGACATGGGGGAGGCTCGCGGGAAGTATTTTTGAGCCGCGAATGGACGTGAATTACTTTCCTGACTTCCGAAATGGGACACCCAACCTTTTCGCTGATTTTTGGCGAATTGATCTGTAAATCAGAAGGTAGCCCCAAAATCCGAAAAATACGTTTTTTCGACGCCAAAACGTCATTTTTTTTGCCGCAAATGCCTCGGCCAAGCGAAATGAGGGGTTGAACACGGCGCTTGGGGTCAGTGACGGTAAGCTGCCCCAGTATCATTGTAGCCTCTTTGCTGGTATTGAATATGGACAGGCATTTGACAGTGTGTTGCATATGTGACACATTCAAGGCATGAGCAAATCAGCCTTTATTCACGCGAGAATTGAGCCCGAAGCCAAAGTTGCGGCCGAACGGATTCTGAACCAGCTTGGATTAAGTCCGACCGAGGCCATACGGTTATTCTACCGTCAGATCACGCTTCGCCAAGGGCTTCCCTTCTCCGTCAACATCCCCAACGAACTGACCCAAAAAACTCTGGCCAGCAGCCGGCTCGGCAAAGAAACCGAGATGTTTGACTCTCTTGACGAGATGTTTGAGAGCTGGGAGCGGTGAAAAGCCTATCTCAAACGAAGCAATTCGAGAGAGATGTCAAACGTATGATCCGGCGCGGGAAGGATATCCAGAAACTTAAAGCCATAGTGATAGAACTAGCTCACGGGCGCCCACTCGCGCCGAGGCATCGCGATCACCCCTTGATCGGACCGTGGAAAGGATCGCGCGACTGTCATCTCGAACCGGACTGGCTTCTCATTTATACGGCGACAAAAACCGAACTGCGGTTGGAGAGAACAGGTACTCACAGCGATCTTTTCAAAAAATAGATGCGCGACCCCAAAATCGCCAAAAACGCCCAAAATGGCCCCAAACCCGAAAAATATGACTTTTCGAGGCCCCAAACGTCAGTTTTCTTGCCGTAAATGCCTCGGCCAGGCGAAATGAAGGAGTTGAAGGAGGCGCTTGGTGCTATCGGCGGCAAGCCGAAGCAGCCTTATCGCTGACGTTATGATTGTAAACAAACATATAACCGAAACACTGCGATGGTGTTGCCTGCTCCTTCTTCCATTTGTGGCGATGCCCATATTTTATCTCATTGATGTTGCTCTATTATTGGCCATGCAACCAACTCAGGGAATAGACGACGCGATTATCAGTGTGTTCAGGGTCTTAATTGCCATTTTTCCTGCGGCGGCAATAGCACCACGCTGGAAGACTGTTACTGCACTACTATTCGCAGTGGGAATTAACGGATTCTATAACCTCCCGAAGCCTATTTCGCCACATTGGACTTACTGGGTCCAAGTCATATCAATGCTTCTCGCTAGCGCTATCGCCGTTGCACTTGTTTATCGGCGTTATGGTCTGAGAGACTTTGACCGAGGGTGGCCAGCAGCTCTTGCAATGATCTTGAGCAATCGGCATATTCGCAGCATTACTATGTCTATCATCATAGGTGTTTGTATTACTTTGCTAAGTATGGGTGTCTATCGCGAATGGGGTACAGATCCTTATGAACAATTCAGCCGGGGATTCCCATTGCGAGTTACCTATGGTTCCAAATGGTCAGTTGGATTCAACACGAATCACTTGGGGTTCATCCTTGATAGCCTCTTGTACGGTTCTATATTTCATATTATCCTTTTAGCGCGGCAACGAAAACACAGGAAATAGTCATAACAAGTGGCGGCACCTAGCCTGGATTATTCATCAACATGGATGAAAACATTATTATTTGCTGCAGGGCAGCACGATGCGGAAATAAGCATAAAAAATTCAATTTTCATCCATGTTGACCAAGGGCGCGAAGATTCCGACCCGTCTGCAGCGTTATTCGGGGCTCGCAGTATGCCAATACAACTTCACCCCGCCCGCCTTGCATCCGGGCCGGACTTGTCGCGTGCATAATTCAGGCAAAACACCCCGAAATGGCCCCAAAACCCGAAAAACTCGCCTTTTCGATGCCAAAACGCAATTTTCTGGACTCAAACACCACAACCGGACAAAATGAAGGAGTTGAACAAGGCATTCCACCGTACGGCGCACAAGACACCGCCGGTTACCGCTGACGGCAGGAAAGAGAATGACCACGAGCGTTTGATGCTGGCGAATTGGTGTGTGCACCAAGACAGCGACGAATTCTGAGAGTTAGAGGTTGGATGAGAATACCAAGAACAGTTCCGGTGAGAAGAAAGTATGGCCGTGAGCGCAATGGCGAAACCTCAGTTCTTCCTCCCCTGCTGGAAGAATTTCGGGCTGCGTTGCTAGATGAAATCGAAGTAGCAAAGCGCAATTCCTCTAGCAGTGCAATTTCCCTTACCAATGGACACAAGGTTGCATCTCTGGGGAGTGCTCATCAATATGCATTCCTGATTGATTCTGTTCTC
Source organism: Lentisphaerota bacterium (assembly GCA_012511885.1). Lineage (GTDB taxonomy): Bacteria > Verrucomicrobiota > Kiritimatiellia > CAIQIC01 > Lenti-01 > JAAZFE01. Next base: position 2,583 of record JAAZFE010000166.1, read on the forward strand.
AACATGCCAGATGGTGCCCCGGGTGACCTTATGGTTCCGGGCAAAGCGCCTATGGCTGCTACTATGGTTTCAGCAGAGGGACTTCGCATGGTGGTCAGCGTCGAAACAAATTTGGGCCATTTCGTTCCGACGGCAAAACTACAGACGGATCTCACCATCCTCATGCGCAAGCTAATAGAACGCATTGAGGACAACGCAAATCAACAGAATCTCGCCGCTGAACGGATGCTGGGCAATGCGAAGGTGTCAGGTGACCCCGAAAAACCAATTCCCCAGCCGCAGCAGCTGAATCGGAATCAGTTGAGTGCTCTTGAAAGCGCTCTAGGACGCGACCTCACTGTGATTTGGGGACCACCAGGAACGGGAAAGACTCACACGATTGGCACAATCACAGAACATTTGAATCAAGCTTCTAGGACTGTCCTGCTCGTTTCGCACACGAATTCAGCCGTGGACCAAGCCATCAAGTATGTTGCCAATTCAATGCAGAACCAGCTAGCCGAGGGTTCCGTGGTTCGCGTCGGTGTAGTTAAGGACAAAGAACTTGCGGAGCGCTTCCCAGATGTCTTGCTAAAAAACCAAGTTGAACACCAGTCACGCGAACTGGTCGACGAAAAGGAACACTTATCGGCTCAGAAGCAGGAACTGGGCGACGAACTGGCCGGTGCGCAGAAATCCGTTGAAATCATTGAATGGCTTGAAACCACAAAACAAGACATGGCTGCGATTGGCGAAGCCATCACAGGGCGAGACTACTATAGGCAAATTGAGTGGGAGGCGTCGCAAGAGCTAGACACACTGCGACGGCAGCATTGGCACCTATTGGAAATGCGTGAGCTTGCGGCTACAGCACTCCGCCTGCGAAAACTGCTCGAGACCAAGCAAAAGGAATCCATCGATCTTCAAGGCCAATTCAGTACGCTTGCAATTGAAAAAGAAACAATGACCGCAGCAATTGGGAAACAGAATTGCCGCATAGAGATAGCCATCCGCATCGCCCCTGTTCGGGAGGAGCGCACCAGCCTTCCTTCGCAAAACGAGCAGAAAGCGACAATTGCTGCAATTTCCGAAAAGCTGAGGGGAACGAAAAATAAACTGACCATCGCCCAGAAGAAATCCGCGGACGCCCAGGCACTACTGAAAGAAACATTGGGCGTTGGAGCTCTGCGGAGGATGCTCAAGCGATTGCCGAAACCGGAAGACCAACGTACAGTCGCGAACTCATACGCTAACCGAGTGTCGGCTCTTGACGTCGAATTATTGGCCACACAACAAGCAAAAGAGGCGGCTATACGCAAACTCGCTAGGATAATTGAAGTGGACGGCGAGTTAGCGCGCCATGCTGATATAGGCACGTATCCGCAAGAACTCGAAGTCAAGATACAAGCAGAGAGAAAACTGGAGGAAACCTTAGCTAAAACGAGTGAGACTGATTCTCTCTGGACCGAGTTACAACGAGATATCCGGCAACTAGAAGAAGAATTCGCTAAAGCAGCTGGAAAAATCGACGGGGATATCAAGGCTGTCTATCTGGACAGCCGTGAAAAACTCCAGAAGTTGAAGCAACTCGATGAAGTCATGCGGCAAGCTGGTCAGTCGGCAGCCGAAATGCAGAGTAAAGCTGACTCTCTGCTCTCTCGCTCAAGAGCCACCCTACAGCAATGGATAGGTTTTGAGGAGCCACCATCATCAGCTGAAGAATGCTTTGCCGAGATTCACGCATGGCATACTCGCCTTGCAGATGAATATACCTCAATGGATCTTGACGCCCTGAGAGATAAGATCGATGGTCTGCGAATCGAAATTCTGACCCTCGACGGTAGAATAACTGAAGTAGACGCGAAGCTTTCAGAAGTTGAAAGAGAAGTCATCAACAAGGCCGCAGTTCTGGGGGCTACCCTCACAAAAGCTTATCTCAGCGACGATATACAGGCACGCAAATTCGATACTGTAATTCTCGATGAGGCGTCTATGGCGCCCATACCAGCCCTTTGGGCTGCGACACTCCTCGCCGAGAAAAATCTTGTCCTTGTCGGTGATTTCAAGCAGTTGCCACCAATTGTCCTCTCAAACAATGACCTGACAAAGAAATGGCTGGGGAGGGATATCTTCGAAGCATCGGGCATGAAGGCGAAGTGGATCAAGAAAGAGACGCCACCATATTTTATCCCACTTCTCCAGCAAAGGCGTATGCTTCCCGAAATAGCTGAAGTTGCGAATCTTTTTTATGACAGCCAACTTGACAACGCATTCACTGCTCCGGAGCAGTATAGGGACTATGAGAGCTTCAAGCATTGGTATGTGAAGGATTGGAAATACGATAATCCGATAGTTCTTGTTGACACTGCTCCTTTGAATGCGTGGGTGACCAGCGTTGTGAAACATGGCAATTCCAGCCGTCTAAATTTCCTGTCAGCTACCGTAGCTGTTGACATTGCCGAGCAACTATTATCGCCCGACAGGCCGTCGAGAGAGGAGGGAGCACCGAAACGCATTTTGATCGTTTCACCTTATAGGGCACACGCCAAGCTTGTTACCGTGCTTCTGAAAGACTTCGCAGGTTTGCAGAACGAAGTTGTCGCGGGGACCGCCCATAGCTTCCAGGGATCGGAAGCCGACGTGGTAATTTTTGACACCGTCATAGATGAACCGCATTTTCGCGCTAACTTGTTCATGCCAAGCCTTGATGAAGACTTAAAATGTCTCCTCAATGTTGCTTTGACTCGGGCCAAATTCCGTCTATTCATTCTTGCTGATTTCGACTATTGCCTGAAACAAGGTCCGAAGGCCTTTCTTGGCAAAACGCTAATTCCCACACTCCTCAAGAATTTTCCCCGCGTCGATGCACGAGACATCGTCCCGGAGGGCTTGGCAGCACGTGCAGCCAAGGCACAAATGACAGCAATGGGCGGAAAAATTGACCTCGACTCAGAACGGATTGTCGTCACCCAAGAAGATTTCTACCGCATCCTTTCCAGCGACACCGAAACCGCGAGCAGTCGAATAATAATCTACTCGCCTTTTATTACGACAGACCGTGTCTCTTTCCTTTTGCCACAACTTCAGGCAGCCATCGAAAGAGGCGTTAATGTCTATGTTATAACTAAGGCCTTATCTGAAAGGTCACAATCTGAGCTGCCAACGATCAAAAAGATTGAAGAACAACTTGTTGCGATTGGGATAGCTGTCATTCACAAACTTCGCATGCACGAAAAACTTGTGTTTATCGATGACGATGTTACATGGTCCGGTTCACTGAATCCCCTGAGTTTCTCCAATACACAAGAGATTATGGAAAGACGGAAGAGCAAGGCTGTATTGAAGGACTATTTCCAGATTCTGCGCCTACACGAACTCATATCTGCACACGGTAAACCTGATGGTGTGTGCCCGATTTGTGGTGGTGAAATGATTGCGGCAGAAGGCGCAGACCAGCCTTATTACTGGCGATGTGTGAACAATCAGTGCTTTACGCGTGCGGTTGATCAGCCACACCCTATTGACGGCGTACTCAAGTGTAGCAATTGTAACTCTACCGTTAAATTCGGATACTGGGGCGACTACCCACACTGGCGATGTGTATCAAATAATAGGCACAGGCAGAAAATTTTCAAATCTCATCTAAAGCTGCCTAAAATGGCAGCATTGGTACCGCGTAGTGCACAAGGGGCGCTTTGCAAGTTGTTCAATATAGAAAGCTTTGATGATTATGTGCGGGATTCGCAACCAATTAAAGACATGGAGCAAGGTCAGCTGCGATTGTTTGACTGAATACAGAAACTGCCAACAAAACGCTGCTCACATATTTCAGAAACCGCGCACAGCTTCTGAAGATGGAGAGTGCTGACGTTCTCAACAAATCAGGCGTGCTCCCCAAAACCCCAACGCCCCCGCAAAGGTGTAACGATAGCGTCCAAAACACCCCCAAAACGCCCCTAAAAGCCCCCCAAAACCAAAAAAAACCCGCCCTTCCCCCGCCATTCCCGCCGTTTGCCGGCAGTCGCCGATTACAGATCCCACCCTCCCACCCATTTCACCCCAAAAACCATCCCCGAGAGTCGCGAGTCGCAAGTCGCGAGTCGACCCCCATTGAAAAAAAGCGGCCGCCCGATAAACAAAAAAATCCGCCCAACCCGCCCGCCCTCCCCATTAAAAAACCTTCACCTGAATAATTCACGCGACAAGTTTGCCCCGGATGCAAGGCGTGCGAGGCAAAGCTGGTTGAACATACCGCGAGCCTCGAACAACGCCGTAGATGGGGCGGCATCATCACGCTGAAGGGCATATGTTGATGAATGATTCTGGCTGGACTCAAAGGCGGCATTCGCGGACAATAAAGGAGTTGAACAAGGCAAAATGAGCCAACGGATCACCTTGTGCGAATTTGACATGAAACGACAACCTGCGATAGGATGACAGCCATGACGAAAGGGCGTACATGATGCGGGAATTCAAAGCTGCCAAAGAGCAGGATGTTGACGCAGCTTCAGCAAAGTCCGGTTTTCCTGCGATGACTCCCAGTGCAAGTGCCGACAAATCGTTTGCACGGGAGCTGGAGCGGGTGCAAAACTTGTCCATTGAAGCCCGCATCTTGGAAGCCCTAACGATGCAACAACGTTTTGATTGGCTGAATCCTGTCTTGTGCGATGGGGAATCATAATTTCATGAACTCAAATGGATACTGATTTTTTAACTGAAGAGGCGTATCGGGTTCTCATTGGGCGTTCCGGTGAGATTTCCGAGTATCTGCGTGCGGAGATTGGGTCTTTGTCGCGTCTTTACCCGAATGAGGATTCGTATCTCGGCGCGATGCACCAGTATGTTTTATCGGTTGCCATCGCTCCATATGAGTATCTGGACGGATGGAATCTGCTGGAGGAAATTGATGTCAGAGAATTCGGGGAACAAGTCGAAGCTTTGGCCAAGGAGATCTTGGCTGTGATCAAGCTGCCCTTCGACCAACGGGGGGCGGTTGGAGAATAAGGCTCTGTTGAGCGGGACTCAGGGGTGGATGGTGTAGAGGGGGATGCGTAGTTCGTCGTGGGAGAGGCCGCCGTGGTTTCCGGCTTTGAGGCGTTGTTGTTTGGCCATGGCGGGGGGGTAGAGGAAGGCGCTGCCGGGGACGGCAAAGAGGACGTAGTCGCCGAGTCGTTGGGCGAGTGCGGGGTGGGGTTTTCCGGGGCCGAGGAGGCCGGAGCGCAGGACGGTGGGTCCGGGCACGCAGATGGCGTGCTGGCTGAGGGGGGGGGTGCGGGTGAGGTTTAGGAAGTTCTGCACTTGCGCGGGGCGCACGTGGCACTGGACCATGCGGGAGTCGCCGGAGGGCAGGACGGTGAGGGTGTCGTAGAGGCCCGGGACGTGGGCGAGGTTGAGGTGGTTGGGGGAGTGCATGAAGCCGTGGTCGGCGGTGATGAGCAGGAGGGTGTTGGTGCCGGCGAGGGCGGTTTCGATGCGCGCGAGGGCGGCGTCTATTTCGGCGAGGTGGCGGGCGGGGGGGCGTCCGTGGGGGCCGTAGCGGTGGCAGAGGGAGTCGTAGGTTGGCCAGTAGGCGTAGGCATAGCCGCGAACGGGGGAGCGGGCGAAGGCTTGGAGGTGGCGGGTGAGTCCGCCGAGGGTCTGGAAGGCATGGCGCTGGGTCCACCAGGGCTGGGCCAGGGAGGTGCGGCTGATGGGGATGTCGCCGTGGGAGATCAGGACGCGCCGGCCGGGGATGGTGGCGAGGGGGGCGGGGATGCCGAGGTAGCGTTCGAGGGGGAAGTCGGGCGGGGCGAGGGGGGTGTCGGTGCGGGTGACGAAGGGGAGGGGGGTGGCGACCATGCCGAGGTCGGAGAAGAGTTGATGCCAGCCGAGCATGGCGTGCTCGAGGGGGGAGGAGCCGGTGGCGAGGGTGGTGACGGCGGCAGCGGTGGTGGCGGGGCAGACGGTGGAGATGACTTGCCAGGGATGGCGGGCGAAGAAGCGGGGGCCCTTGCCGCGGGTGACGAAGCGGTTGAGCTGGTCGGCGCCGAGGCCGTCAATGACCAGCAGGGCCAGCTTGGGCCAACGGCGGATGTCTTCGGGGGGGAGGCCGACGAGGGTGCGGTGGGGGGAGCGTCCGCCGCGGCCGATGATGATGGAGGCCATGAGATTGAGCAGGCCGCCGCCGTCATAGTCGGGACGGGGGAGGTCGGCAAATTTCAGGGGGGGCATGGCGGATCAGGTTTTGGCGGGGGCGGGATGGCGTTTGCGCATCCAGGCGAGCTGAATGATCATGAGCACCTGGTTGGTGGACCAGTAGAGGGAGAGGCCGGAGGGGAAGCGGTAGAACATGATGGTGAAAATGAAGGGCATCATGACCATCATTTTCTGCTGCTGGGGATCGGTGGTGGGGGTCATTCGTTGCTGGATCCACATGGTGACACCCATGAAGATGGGCAGGATGTTGATGGCGACGGGGAGGACATCCTTGAAGAGGTTTTCGGGGGTGGAGAGGTCGCCGATCCAGAGGAAGGATGAGAAGCGCAGCTCGATGGCGCCGCGCAGGACGACAAAAAGCGCGAAGAAGACCGGGATCTGGATCAGCATGGGCAGGCAGCCGCCCATCGGATTGATTTTCTGCTCCTTGTAGAGGGCCATCATTTCCTGCTGCTGCTTCTGGGGGTCGTTTTTGTGTTTTTCCTTGATGGCGTTGAGGAGGGGCTGGACTTCCTGCATGCGGCGGGTGCTGAGCATGGATTTGTGGTTGAGGGGCCAGAAGAGGATGCGGATGAGGAAGGTGAGCAGGATGATGGAGAGGCCGTAGCTGTGGGGCCAGATGCGCGCCTGGATCCAGACCATGACTTTGAGGATCAGGATGCCGATGGGCCGCCAGAGGCCCAGTTGGAGGACATCTTCCTGGTGGGGGCCGTTGGCCTTGAGCTGGTCGTAGAGTTTGGGGCCGATGTAGAAGGTGGCGCCGTGGGCGAGGGTTTGGCCCGGCTGCAGGTCGTAGGCGGGCAGCAGGAGGTCGGCGGAAACCCGCTCGATGGGGTTGTCGGTCTTCGGGAAGAGGAACATGAAGCTGGAATGGACCGGCTCGCCGCGGGAGACCAGCGCGGTGCAGCGTTCGGCGCCGTTTTCGGGGGTGAGAATCTGGGTGAAATATTTGTTTTTGACGGCCACCCAGTCCACATGGACCGGGTCGCGGCCTGGGCCGGGGACGCTCTGGAATTGGACGTTTTGGTGTTTGGCGGGGAACCATTTGTTGAAGTCGCGGGACCAGTATTTGACGGATTGGCTGCCGGTGAGGGTGTCGAGGCCCAGCAAGGGCATGCGGTCTTCGGTTTCGCCGGCCAGGTTTTCCATGTAGCCGGCCTGCAGGCCGTAGTCGGTCAGGGTGACGGGGGTGTCGGAGGTGTTGCGGACGGAGTCGCGGATTTTGAGCTGGTAGCCCTCGCCGAGGGTGATGGTGCGGGAGAAGTCGAGGCCGCCGGGCAGTTTTTTGCGATAGGTGATGGATTTTTGGTCGGCGCGGGCGACTTGGAAGTCGTCGCGCTCGCCCAGGCCGGGGTAGCCGATGGGGGCGGCGGCGGGGCGTTGGGCGAAATCGAAGGTGACGGGGCGGTCGGAGCCGGCCTCGGCGGGATAGCGCAGGGCGCCGAGATGGCGGTCCATCAGGGCGGCGGCGACCACGCCGGCGCCATGGGAGGAGAGGGTCAGTTCGAGGTGGTTGTTGGCCAGGATGTGGCGTTTTTCCTTGGATTTTTCGCGAGCGGGGGGGGCGGGGGGCTCGGAGCTTTCAGCCGGGGGGGGCGGGGTTTCCGCGCGGACGGGGGTGTCGAGGGCCGCTTCGCGGGCGTCGGCCGGCGCGGGGGGGGCGTCGGGGACGAGGGTGGCCGTGGCTTCGGCGGCGGGAGGACGCTGGGCGGGGGGGAAGATTTTGCTGACATACTTGCGGTCTATCACGGGATAGGCCAGAAGCAGCGCAAACAGAATTACTACGGGAATCCACTCTTGTTTTTTCATGCTATCGTCACTTTCGCGTCAAATTTTTGTTATTGGGGGCGGAACGGGATCATGGCCGCCGGGGTTCCAGGGATGGCAGCGCAACAGCCTGCGGAGCCCGAGAAAAACGCCGTATCCTAGCCCATGGGTTTGGATGGCTTCCAGCATATAATTGGAACAGGAGGGGTGGAAACGGCACTGGTTGCGGAAGAGGACGCCGAGGGTGCGCTGATAGAGGCGGATGAGCAGGCATGCCAGCCGGGCCAGCGGGTTCATGGGGCTTCGGGCGGGAGGAGTCCGGCGTTGCGGGCCAGGGCGAGCAGATCGCGGACCACTTCCGGCCAGGGGGCGGCGAGGAGCGAGCGCCGCGCCACGAGGATGACATCGGCGGGGTTGCCGGGGGTGAAGGCGGCGCGGTTGCGGCGGAAGACTTCGCGGAGGCGGCGCTTGGCGCGGGCGCGCTCGACGGCGTTGCCCACCCGGCGGCTGGCCACCACGCCGAGGCGGCGGGAGGCGTCGGGCGCGGTGCGCAGGAACATGACCATGTGCCGGCCGTGCCAGCTTTGGTTTTGCTGGTAGGCTTCGAGAAATTGCGCGGCGCGGCGCAGGCGCTGGCGGGAGCCCAGGGTTTCGCGCGCCGGGGGCGGTTGGCCGGCCGGCGCGGGGGGGGGCTCAAGGTGGGAGCCATCGGGATGCATAGGCACGCGCCCCAGCTCGCGGGGCGGGGGGGGGAGTTATCGCTTGCGCACTTTAACCGTAAGGGCTTTGCGCCCTTTGGCGCGGCGTCGGCTCAGGATTCTGCGTCCGCTTGCCGTGGACATCCGTTTGCGGAAGCCATGCTTGCGCGCGCGCTTGATCCGGGATGGACGATAGGTCGGTTGCATGTGACTGCCTCTTTCCTGCTAAACTCTGTGCTGTTTTCTATCCATCATGCCGGGGGCGGGTGTCGAGCCAATCTGCTGCCGGACCGCCGGCCCACACCGCGAACGCCACGCGCCCGGTTCGGCATGAGGGTCGCAAGCTATCCCGATCGGAGGGCTGGTGTCAACCCTCCTTTGTAAAATTATCCGTTGTTGCGGGGTCCGGGCGGTCCGGGGTTGGTCGCGGCGGCGGCGGTTTTGTTTTTGGGCAGATACTTGTAGTAGAGGGCGAGGTCGGTGGCGATGAGGACGAAGTTGAGGGCGTAGAGGACGATGACCGGGTCGAGGGAATAGACCAGCTTGTGAGTGACGCCCGAGGCGTAGCCCAGACAGAGGATGATCATGAACATCGGGCTTTTGCCCGTGACGGTTTTGGTGCGGATGGATTTGGCGATGGAGATGGGCCAGCTGATTCCGAAGCACGCCAGCATGCCGATTTCGAAGATGCTCATGTTCATGGGTCACCTGTCTGATGGTTGGGGGTTGCTGATTGCGGGGACGGGGAAGGTTCCGGGGCGAGAAAAGGGTCGAGGAAACGGCGGACGACCTCGTGCCAGGCGCCGGGGTGGCGGGCGAGGTAGGAGCCGTGGCCGACATCGTCGAATGCGACGAAGCGCTTGGGGCCTCGTGCCGCGGCATAAACGTTGCGGGCTTGGGCGGGGGGCGCGCGGGGGTCGTCGGCGCCGTGGAGGAAGAGGGCGGGGCAGGTTAGCGAGCGGGCGTAGCGGCGCGGATTGTGGGCGAGGCCGTTGAAATGGAAGGCGCGGCCGCCCCAGAACACGAGCAGTTCGGCGCCGGGGGTGGAGGGCAGGCCCATGGCGCGGAAGCGGCTGCGGATGGCGGCGAGCATGGTGTCGAAGACGGATTCGAGGATGACGGCGTCGGGACGGACATCGTGAACATGGACGGCGCGGAGGATGGCGGCGGAGCCCATGCTCTGGCCGTAGAGAATCAGCGCGGTGTGCGGGAGGTGATCGCGGGCGTGCGCGATGGCGGCGGCGACATCGTCGGCTTCGAGGTAGCCGAGCGTGGTATAGGCCTCGGGGGAGCCGCCCGAGCCGCGGAAGTCCACCAGCAGGACGGAAGCGCCCAGGGCGTGGAGCGCGCGGGCCTCGGGCAGAAGGCGGGTTTTGTCGGTGCTGTAGCCGTGGAAGAGGAGCACGAGGGGGGCGGGGGCGGGTTGCGGCGCGTACCAGGCGCATAGTTGGGCCGGGGGAGTGGAGGGGATGCGGATTTCCCGCGCATCGGGGGTGAGGGTGGCGGGGGGGCGGGGATCTTCGGGGCGCGGGAGGTTGACCCCGCGCAGCAGTACGCCGAGCCTGGCCGCGGGAGTCAGCTCTTCGGGGGTGACGGTGCGCGCGCCGCCGGCGGAAAAATGGAGCATGGCCCGGGCGTGACGCCGGGCGAGCAGATTGACCAACACCAGCGCCCCCGCGAGTAGCAGGAGGACCAAGATGAACTGGCTGCGTCGTGGCATTCGGAGACAGCATAGCATGCCCGGTGGGAAAGGGGAAAGCCCGTGTTGCTCGACACGCGGGAATGCGGGCGGACGCGGGCGGATGGGTCGGGTTCCGGCTTGTGTTTCGGGGGAATGGGGGTATCGTTTGGCCTTCTTGTTCCTTTGGGAAGGGATTGGAGTAGCGTGATGGCAGAGTTGAAGGATATTGGCGTGGCGGTGCTGGGTTTTGGCACCGTGGGCGGCGGCGTGGTGAAAACCCTCGCCGAGAAGGAGGCGTTGCTGCTGGAACGGCTGGGTTTGCGGCTGGTTCTGCGCGGGGTGGCGGATCTCGATGTGGAGAGCGACCGCGGGGTGAGCGTGGACCGCAGCCTGCTGACGACGGACGCGCGCGCGCTGATCGAGCGCGAGGACGTGGATGTGGTGGCGGAGCTGATCGGGGGCACCGGGGCGGCGCGCGAGCTGGTGCTGCACGCGCTGAAGCTGGGCAAGCCGGTGGTGACCGCGAACAAGAAGTTGCTGGCGGAGCATGGGCCGGAGTTGCACAAGGTGGCCGCGCAGTATGGCGCGGAGCTGCTGTTTGAGGCGTCGGTGGGGGGGGGTATCCCGATCATTAAGGCGCTGCGCGAGGGTCTGGTGGCGAACCAGATCAACAGCATGTATGGCATTTTGAATGGCACCTGCAATTATATCCTGACTCGCATGGAGGAGGAGGGGTTGTCGTTTGATGAGGTGCTGGCGGCGGCGCAGGCCGCGGGCTATGCCGAGGCGGAACCCAGCCTGGATATTGATGGACACGACACGGCGCACAAGGCCGCGGTTCTGGCCGCGCTGGCCTACGGCGGCTCGGTGCCACTGGACAACATTCAAGTGACCGGAATTCGCGGGATGGCGGCGGCGGATATTACCTATGCGGCCAAGATGGGCTATCGGATCAAGCTGCTGGCCATCATTCGCAACTGCGCGGAGGGCGTGGAGGTGAGCGTGCAGCCGACGCTGGTGGAGCGACGGCATCCGCTGGCGACGGTGCTGGGGGTGTATAACGCGGTGCTGGTGCACGGGGATGTGGTGGGCACCACGCTGTATTATGGGCGCGGGGCCGGGCGCATGGCTACGGCCAGCGCGGTGGTGGCGGACCTGGCCGACGCGGCGCTGAACCTGCGGGCGGGGGGGCATCGGCGCGACTTGAGCGCGGTGCCGGAGCGCGCGCCGGTGGTGTTCCGTGAGCCGGGCGGCATCGTGGCCCGCCACTATGTGCGGTTTTCGATGAAGGATCGGCCGGGGACGCTGGCCAAGGTGGCCGCGGTGCTCGGCGCGCATGGCATCGGGATTGATTCGGTCATGCAGCAGGAGGGGCCGGAGAACGCGGAGTATGTGCCGGTGTTGTTCGTGACCAGCCAGGCCTCGGAACGGGCCATGGCGGAGGCCCTCGCGGAGATCGAGGGGCTGGAGGATGTGATTGACCAGAAACCGGTGCGCTACCGCATCGAGAATTCGGCGTAGTCAAGCGACATTTGCGGGAGGCAGAACGCATGGGATTGTATGTGCAGAAATATGGCGGCAGCTCGGTGGCCGACGCGGTTTGCATGCGCCGGGTGGCGCGGCGGATTCGCGACACGCAGGCGGCGGGCAACCAGGTGGTGGTGGTGGTCAGCGCGATGGGGGACACGACCGATGAATTGATTGCGCTGGCCAAGCAGGTGAATCCCGAGCCCAACGAGCGCGAAATGGACAGCTTGATGGCCACGGGCGAGATGGCCTCGAGCGCCATCCTGACGATGGCGCTGCACGCGCTGGGGGTGAAGGCCATTTCGATGACGGGGCATCAGGCCGGCATCCGGGTGGATGGCACGCACCTGAAGGCGAAAATCCAGACGATTGATCCGAAGCGGATTCGGCGTCATTTGAACCAGGGCTACGTGGTGGTGGTGGCGGGGTTTCAGGGGACCAATCCGCGTCACGACATTGCCACGCTGGGGCGGGGGGGGTCGGATACCACCGCGGTGGCGCTGGCGGCCGCGCTCAAGGCCGACCGCTGCCAGATTCTCAAGGATGTGGACGGGGTCTTTACGGCGAATCCGCGGGTGGTGACCGGGGCGCACAAGCTGACGGCGATTACCTACGACGAGATGCTCGAGCTGGCCAGTTGTGGCGCCGAGGTGTTGCAGTCGCGGGCGGTCGAGTTTGCCAAGAATTACGGCGTCGTGCTGGAGGTGGTGTCGAGTTTTCACCGTAAACCGGGCACCTTGGTGCAGGAGGAGACAAAGGATATGGAAAAGATCATTATTCGCGGAATTGCGGCGGACAAGAATCAGGCGAAGGCCACGCTGCTGGGCGTGCCGGACACCCCCGGAGTGGCGGCGCGGATTTTCAAGGCCTGCGCGGGCGCCAACGTCAATGTGGACATGATTGTCCAGAACGTCAGCGCCGAGGGCATCACCGATATTTCGTTTACGGTGCCCAAGGACGAGCTGGCGCGGACGAAGCGGGCGATTGAGCCGCTGGTGAAGCAGGTGCGCGCGTCGGGGCTGCACTATGACGAGGACATCGCCAAGGTGAGCCTGGTGGGCGTGGGCATGAAGAGCCACTCGGGCGTGGCCTTCAAGATGTTCGACGAACTGGCCAGGAACAAGATCAACATCGAGATGATTTCGACATCGGAGATCAAGATTTCGGTGGCCATTCGGGCCAAACATGCGGATCGCGCGGTGCGCGTGCTGCACCGGGCGTTTGGGATGGACAAGGGGAAGGCCAAGGCCAAGCCGGCGGCGAAGAAGGCTCCGGCCAAGAAGTCCGCCGCCAAGAAGACAACGCCAAAGAAAGCACCGGCCAAAAAGGCCGCGGCCAAGACGGAATAGACAGAAGAGGGCGCCGGGAGCGCCGGGAGGTTTGCCATGAAGAAAATCATCATCTACGACACCACATTGCGCGATGGCGCGCAGAGCGAAGGCATCAATTTTTCGCTGCCGACCAAATTGCGTTTAGCGCGGAGCATGGACGAGTTTGGGATTGATTACATCGAGGGCGGTTTCGCGGCCTCGAATCCCAAGGATATGGCGTTTTTCGAGGAGATGAAGAAGCAGCCGTTGCGGAACGCGAAGCTGGCGGCCTTCGGGAGTACGCGCCGGGCAAAATATCGCGCCGAGGACGACCCCGGCCTGGCCGCGATTTTGCAGACGGGCGCGCCGGTGGCCGCGCTTTTCGGCAAGAGCTGGCTGCTGCACGTGGAGCAGGTGCTCAAGACCACGCCGGACGAAAACCTCAAGATGATTGCCGACTCGGTGCGCTATCTGAAGGCGAAGGGGCTCGAGGTGGTCTATGACGCCGAGCACTTTTTTGACGGCTATTTCGACAATCCGGACTATGCCCTGAAGACGCTCGAGGCGGCGGCGGAGGCGGGCGCGGATGTGCTGGTGCCGTGCGACACCAACGGGGGGCGGCTGACCTCGGAGGTGGAGCAGGTGATGAAGGCCGTGGCCGCGCGTTTTCCGAACGTGGCGCTGGGCATCCACACCCACAACGACTCGGAGCTGGCGGTGGCCAACAGTCTGGTGGCGGTCGAGGTGGGCGCCACGATGGTGCAGGGGGTCTTGAACGGCTACGGCGAGCGCTGCGGCAATGCCAATCTCTGCTCGATCATGCCCGCACTGATCCTTAAAATGGGCAAGGAGCTGACCTGCGCGCCGAACCTGAAGAACCTGCGCAGCCTATCGCACCTGCTCGATGAGATGGTGGACCAGCGTCCGCCGCGGAACCGCCCCTATGTGGGGGCCAGCGCGTTCGCGCACAAGGCCGGCATGCATGTGGACGGCGTGAGCAAGGTGTCGCGCAGCTTTGAGCACATCGAGCCGGAAACGGTGGGCAACCACCGGCGGATTCTGGTCAGCGAGCTGTCGGGCACGAGCAACGTGAGCCTCAAGACCGGCGAGATGGGGCTGGAGTTCGACAAGAACGCACCGGAAGTGAAGGATATTCTCTTGCGGCTCGAGCATCTCGAGCAGAGCGGCTACGCCTTCGAGTCGGCCGATGCCTCGTTCAAGCTGCTGGTGCAGAAGGTGCTCAAGAAATATATCCCCGCGTTCGATCTGGAGGGGTTCAATGTGGTGGTGCACAAGGAGAGCGCCGACAGCCGGGCGACCACCGTGGCCTCCATCAAGATCAACGTCAACGGCCAGACGGAACTGACCGCCGGCGAGGGCGACGGCCCGGTGGATGCGCTGAACGACGCGCTGCGCAAGGTGCTCCGGCGGTTCTATCCGGCGGTGGACGAGGTGGTGCTCAAGGACTACCACGTGCGCATTCTGGATCCGGAAATGGCCACGAGTGCGACCACGCGCGTGCTGATTGATTCGTCCGACGGCCAGGAGCACTGGGGCACGGTGGGCGTCAGCGCCAACATCATCGAGGCCTCGTGGGAGGCGCTGGTGGACAGCGTGGAATACAAACTGTTCCGCGACGAGGAACGCCGCAAGCAGGCCGAGGAAGAAGAAGGCAAGGAGTAATCGCGGATTCCGTTCTCGCGGCGCGCCGATTGCGCCGCAGGCGGGCGATGGCTGCTGTGGCGTCGGTCCCGGCGGATTGGGATCGCCCGGCCTGGGCATCTGCTGTAGGGTGGGGTCATGAAAACACGACGGGTTTTGTTGATCGCGCTGGGGTTGAGTTGTCTGCTGGCGGGCGGGGCGGCGGGTGAGCCGCAGGTGCGCCCGGTGGTCAATCGGGAGTATTTGCCTGCGGTGCTCAAGCTGATCAACGAGGCGAGCGAATCCATCGAGTTTATCCAGCTCGAGCTCAACGATGACCGCACGATGGCGGTGGTGGAGAAGGCGCTGGCCGCCGCAGTCCAGCGCGGCGTGCGGGTGCGGGGCCTGCTGGATGACGGGGTGCGGTTCAATGCGGCGTCTGTGGAGCGCCTGCTGGCGATGGGGGTGGAGGCCAAACTGGATACACCCGAGAAAATGACCCACTGCAAGCTGGTGATCGTGGACGGGCGGTTGGTGCTGCTGGGGTCCACCAACTGGACCGGCAACTCGATGTATAACAACAACGAGACCAATCTGCTGCTGGATGATCCCGTGCTGGCCGCAGCGTTTACGCAATATGCCGCGCGGCTCTGGGAGGACAGCGCGGCGGAGCCGAACATGCCGGCGGTGGTGTCAGGTCCGGTGATCACTCTCCTCAACCGGCAGTATTTCCCCGCGGTGATGGAGCTGTTTGCGGGAGCCACGAAAAGCATCCATGTGATCATGTACGGAGTCAGCTATTCGCCGAAATATGCCGGTGGCAAGGTGAATCAGCTGGTGGAAGCGCTCGTGGAGGCGGCGGATCGCGGCGTCGAGGTGGCGATGGTGGTGGACTTGAGCAACTATAACGAGGTGCTCAACCGGGTGAATCAGCCGCTCAAGGACTATTTGTCAACGACTGCCGTGGCCCTGCACGATGATCCGCTGGAAATCACCACCCATGCCAAACTGATCGTGGCGGATGACGCCGTGGTGGTGGGATCGGTCAACTGGGGCAAGGACGCGCTCGAGAACCGCAACGAGTGCAGCGTGCTGGTGCGCGACGCGGAGCTGGCCGCCTATTTCGTGGAATATTTCAACCGGCCCACGGTCAGGGGAGAGCGTTGCCAATAATCGGGGCGAGGCGGACCGCGCTTGAATTTACGGGGGGAATCGGTTTGGCTGAACGACGAGTTGCCCGGCGGTTCGAGTGAACCGCCGGGGCTTTGCCGGGGCGTCCGTAGCTCAATTGGACAGAGCTTCTGACTTCGGATCAGAAGGTTGCAGGTTCGAGTCCTGCCGGACGCGCCATATTTGAGACGCCTGTTTTATAATTTGGCGAGGACGGGCTGGAGCTGACGCTGGATGAGGGCGTCGAACGAGCAGCGGCCGGCGCCGTTGAGCAGGAAGAAGAGCGCGGGCATCAGATAGAGCCAGGCGAGCTCTTGTCCGGAGAATCCCTGCGCGCGATGTACCCCGATGATGGCCACGAGCATGTTGACCATGATCATCAGGGCCACGGGCCGGGTCAGCAGGCCCAGTATCAGCAGGATGGCGCCAATGCTTTCGGTGAAGGCCGCCAGGAAGGCCATGACATGGGGGGCGGGCAGACCAAGACTGGCGACGAAGCCCGTGAACTGTTCCAGGCCGCCGCCAAACATCTTGCTCCAGCCATGGGTGAGCAGAGCGCCGCCAATGAACAGGCGCAGGAGGGTGTGGCCCGGGTTGATGTCGTTCCGGGTGTTCAGGATCAGGGTTATGATGCGGTTGATCATGTCGGGTTTCCTTTCCATGCCAGCTTCACGCAGCCGGCAAAATTTTTGAACGAGTAGTTGCGCACGCCGCACATGAGGTGATGCAGGCGCACGCCGAGGCGTCCGCGGATCCAGATGTTGCCGGGCAGGCGCCCCACGCTGGTGGTTTGGAAGGGGACCACCCAGCCGAGGTCCATGGGGCGGAAGGGGCGGGTGGGGCGGCCCGCGAGGCGGCGGGCCATGTTGCGGCCGGCGTGGCGTCCGCCGTAATAGGCAAAGTTGACCGCCTTGCGCAGGGGTTGGCCGCGGCGGGTGACCGCGGCGGCGTCGCCCGCCACAAAGATATTTGGATGGCCCGGCAGGGAAAGGTCGGGCCGCACGAGAAGGCGGCCGTCGCGCAGGGTTTCCGTTTGGCCATGGAGTTGGATGCCGGGGAACACCGAGCCGATGGTCCAGCAAAAGAAGGGGCGCTCATAGATCCGGCCGCCGGCCACCGCCTGCCGGTCGTCCAGGGATTCCACGGCGGCATCCATGCGCACTTCGATGCCTTGGGCGGTCAGAAAATCGAGCACGTGGCGGCGTTGTTTTTCGGGCAGCGAGGGCAGCAGAATGGGGTTGAGGTCCACGATGGTGGTTTGGCAGGGCTTGCCGGCGGCGCGGGCGCGGACATGCAGGCTGACGGCCAGTTCCAAGCCGGTATAGCCGGTGCCGGACACCAGCAGGCGGGGGGTGTCCGTTTCGTGGAGATAGGCCGCGAAGTCCCGGCGGATGCGGCGGGCGTCGTCCAGATTGCCCAAGACATGGACCCGTTCGCGCGACCAGGTGATGGGGCGCAGGTTGGGGGTGGCGCCCACGGCAATGAGCAATTGGTCGAAGGTGAGGGTTTGGTTGGCGGTTTCCAGCCGATTTTTGTTCAAGTGGATGGCGGTGGCGGCTTCGGGGATCAGGGTGGCATTGCGCGGGAGAAGATCGGCAAGGGGGTGGATGGCAATCTCGTCGGGCGCCCAGCCGCCCGCCAGATCGGGCAGCAGCGGGAGCATGGTGGTGACGGGGCTGGGATCGAGCAGAGCGACTTTGCGCCCGGTGCGCCGCAACGCGTGGGCTGCCCGCCGACCGGCGAAACCGCCTCCCAAAATGACCGCCTCAAAATGCATGGCGGCAGAATCTACCCCAATTTGGGCAAATCGCAAAAAACTTGACCGTTTCGAGGGCGAAACTTGCCGAAAAATCGAGACATTGACCGAAATTGACTAGAAAACGCCCCAAAAGTGGCCCAAAATGGCTGAAAACGGGTAGAAACGGGCAGAAATGGGTCAAAACGGCAGAGTTTTTCGACACGCGACACTCGACTCTCGACACTCGTTTTTTGGGGCTATGGAGCCGCGAATGACGTGAATTTGGCCTAAAATGGGCAGAAATGGGCAAAACGGGCGAAAAGGATTGGTGGCGCGGGGTGTTGGGGATGCAGGCGTCGCGTGGTGGGGGTGGTGACCATGTTGACCTGATTGACCTTATTGACCTGTGGGGCTTGGCCGAAGCGGAAGCGGTGGGCAATTGCCGACGACAACCGGCAACTGCCGACAAAGGACCGGAAATGGGCCGAAAAACGTCAAAAAGTGGCTGAAAATGGCCTAAAAAAAGGCAAAAACAGGCAAAAACGGGCGGAAAATGCGGAAAAATAGGAAAAAGTGGCGGGATTGTTTTGTGAAAAGGCTTTACTAGGAGGGCGTGAATTGTCAGGATTAGGTTAATGCGTTCGCACGGTTTTCATTTTTGGGATGGCGTCGTTGTGGACAGCAACTTACTGCGGAGAGAAGTCATGATGAGTACATCCACCTATATTCAACGCGTTTGCTGGGCCCTTGTTTTGTGCTTGGGTCTTTTTTGTTGGGTGCCGGGGGGGATGGCGCAGGAGGATTTTACGGCGCGGGATGATGCGTCGGATTCCGCGTATGGTTCGCGATGGGCTGATCCGATTTGGGAGGACGGCTTGAATGGCGGATTTGGTTTTGAAGCGTGGGAGATGACTGGGACGGGTGGGAATTATTTGGGCACGTATGCGGGGGATCCGAGTGAGAAGGGGATTGCCGGGATGGATAGCCGGGCGTGGGGGATGTATTGCCACAGCGAGGGGGAGTCGGTGACGGCGCGGCGTCCGTTTAGCGAGGCGATGGCGGTGGGGGAGGTGCTGAGTTTGCAGTGGGGGTTTAATTGGGGATCGGGCGAGGGCGGGAGTAAGGGGTTTCGGGTGTTGTCGGGGGAGACGGTTTTGGTGACGGTGTTGAATGGGGCGGGGGCTGAGATTTATGTGAACGGGGTGGACAGCGGTTTGGAGGAGGGGGTGAACGCGATGACGTGGTCGTTTGCGGTTGCGAGCGCGACGACACTGCTGGTGGAGGCGAACGGTCGCGACGGGGAGGGTTCGTTTAGCGATGAGATTGCGATTGCGGGTGCGCCGGATGCGGTGGAGTTTTTTATGACGAAGCAGGGGGATGCCGACAATATGCGCGAGCCGTTTTTCAATCATTTGCAGATTGCGGCGGCGGAGGGGGAGTCGGAGGATCCGGGGGATGGGGAGACGATTTTGTTTGTGGCGCGGACGCCGGAGTGGGCGGAGAATAATGTGCAGGAGCCGCCGGAAATTTGGGGGCCTTTCAATAATTGGCAGGCCGCATATCAGATGACCTCGAACGCGAGCTGCGACCGGTGGGAGGTTGAGATTGAGGTGGAGGATGCGTCGGCGGTGATTGAGTATCAGTGGCGGATTCAGAGGTGGGGCAATACGGTTTATCAGAAGGCGTATCAAAATCACGACGGGAATCCGACTTTTACGACTGCGACGGGGGAGATTTGGATTGACGGTTCGCGGGACAATTATGTTTGGCGGGGCAACGATTTTTATCTGCCGGAGGCGATGATTGCGGACGGGCCGATTGCGGCGGAGGTTGTGCTGGGGGATTTGGTGCAGGAGCATGACGGGACGGGCAAGGCGGTGTCGGTGACGACGGACCCGCCGGGGCTGTCGGTGAGCTTGACGTATGACGGGGACGCGACGCTGCCGGTGGAGGTGGGGAGCTATGCGGTGGCGGCGGTGGTGGAGGACTGTTTTTATGCGGGGAGCGCCAGCGCGACGCTGGTGATTGAGGCGGTGCCGGAGGGGGGGCTGGTGGTGACCTGGCCGGTGGCGTCGGGGTTGGAGCTTGGGCAGGCGCTGGGCGAGTCGGTTTTGAGCGGGGGGGGGGCGAAGGATGCGGACGGCGAGACGGTTGCGGGCGCGTTTGAGTGGGTGGACGAGGCGTTGGTTCCGGGGGCGGGGACGAGCGGGCAGGCGGTTCGGTTTGTGCCGAGCGAGCCCAGCGAGTATTCGGCGGTAACGGGTCTGGTATCGGTGACGGTGACGGGGGGGGCGGTGACGGGGATTTACATCAATGAGGTGCAGTCGTCGAACGGGGTGACGATTGAGGATGAAGACGGGGATACGCCGGACTGGATTGAGCTGTATAACGCGAGCGGGGAGGCGGTGAGTCTCGAGGGGTGGGGGCTGTCGGACAACGAGGGCAAGCCGTTCAAGTGGGTGTTCGGGGATGTGACGATCGGGGCGGGGGAGTATCTGGTGGTGTTTGCGTCGAGCAAGAACCGGCCGGCGGTGACGAACGGGAACCGGCTGCACACGAGTTATGGGGTTAGCTCGGACGGCGAGGAGGTGGTGCTGACGGAGCCGGGCGGGACGCGGGTGGATTTTGTGCCGCCGATGTGGATTCCGCGCGACTATTCGCTGGGGCGGTATCCGAATGGGGCGGGCGAGCTGCGGTTTTTCAAGGACCCGACGCCGGGCGAGCCGAATCGGGATGACGGGTATTTGACGGGGTTGCCGGAGGTGGAGTTTTCGGTGCCGGGGGGCTTTTATACGGAGTCGGTGTCGGTGGAGTTGTCGACGGATGAGCCGGGGGCGACGATTCACTACACGCTGGACGGGAGCGAGCCGACGGAGAGTTCGCCGGAGTATGCGAGCGCGTTGAGCATTGGGGCGCGGGTGGCCTGGAATGATCTTTCCGCCATCCAAACCACCGAGGGGCTGGGCGGCGAGGATGACTGGGAGGCGCCGGATGGTTCCGTCTTCAAGTTTCATACGGTGCGGGCGCGGATCTTTAAGGATGGGTCGCCGGGGCCGCATGTGACGCAGTCGTATATTGTGACGCCGGAGGGCGCCGACCGCTACACGCTGCCGGTGGTGTCCATTGCGACGGACAAAGCGAACCTGTTTGGCGATGACATCGGCATTTATACGCCGGTGAACGATAACATGTGGCAGAAAGGCGCGGCGTGGGAGCGAACGGGCACGATTGAGTATTTTGAGGCGGACGGGTCGCTGGCGTTCAGCGGCAATGTGGGCCTGCGGCTGCACGGCAACACCACGAGGAGTCGTCCGCGCAAGGCCATCCGGGTTTATGCGCGAGGGCCGGGCAAGTTCCGCTACAAGCTGTTTGATGACCTGAATCTGGCCACCTTTGAAACCTTTATTTTGCGCAATGCCGGCAACGACTGGGGGCAGACCTTGGCGCGCGATATGTTCGGGCAGTCACTGGTTGGCAATTCGAATATCGACCGCCAGTACGGGCGTTTTGTGGTTGTGTTTCTCAACGGTGAATATTGGGGGGTTCATGATCTGCGCGAGCGCCTTGACACGGGGTATATTGACAACCATTACGGGTTGAGCGAGCTGGACTATGTGCAGGTGAAAATTGTTCGTGGTCTTGAGGGGCATAACGACGATGTGCCGGTGTTTGACAAGGGCAACCGTGAGTGGGAATGGGATTATTCGAATCTCTGGGCGTATGTGAAGAGCCATGACCTTCAGGTGCCGGCCAACTACGCGGCGGTGACGGATTGGATGGATGTCGACAACTTTGCCGACTTTTATCAGGCGCATATTTTTGTGGGCAACTCGGACTGGCCCGGCAACAACGTGCGCGCGTGGCGAGCACTGGAGCAGATTCGTGAGCCAGGCGCGCCCTACTCGCTCGATGGACGCTGGCGGCACATGATTTATGACATGGATTTCGGGTTTGCGCTGGATTTCAACTATGTGCCGGGCAACGAGAGCTATGGTTCGAATGAGCGGCATTATGGGTTGCTGGAGCAGTTCAATATGATGGCGTTCGCGCAGAATGCGGACTGGAACGGCGCGATTTGGGCGAACCAGCCCGATGCCACGCTGATCTATCGCAAGCTGATGGAGAACGACGGGTTCCGGAAGCACTTTGTGCTGCGGTTCAGTGATCAGCTGAATACGACCTATAGTCAGGATTGGACGACGAGCCGCTGGGCGCAGATGACCGCGGAGCTGGCGCCCGAGGTGGACGAGCATGCCGCGCGCTGGCGCAAGCCCGCCGACTGGGCAGATCGAACGGAGCGGGTGAGCCACTTTGTGCATCACCGGACTGCCGCGGTGTGGACGCATGTGCAGGATGTCTTGAAGCTGGGGCGTCGTTATCCGCTGACGGTGGATTTGAATGATGCGCACGGATTCGTGCAGCTGAATACCTTGGAATTGGCGGACACGACCACGGGCTTTGGGGGGTATCCGTGGACGGGCACATACTTCACCAACTATCCGGTGACGCTGACCGCGGTGGGCAAGCCGGGCTATGAGTTTTCCGAGTGGAGGGCCAAGCGGGACACAGTCAGCCTGATCGCGGCAGATTCCGGCGCGAATTACACGAATTGGGAGGATCAGAGCAATCAAGGCACGGGCTTTGGCGGGTGGTTGCTTTCCAACAGCGGCAGCGGTGGGCATTTTGTGGATCATGGCGGTCAGTGGGGAATGTGGGCGAATAACTGGGGGGAGGCGGCGGCGACCCGTCCGCTGAGCGCGCCGTTGGCCGTTGGGCAAACATTTGCCTTCCGGTTGCAAAACCGTTGGGTGGACTATGGCGGCAGCGTGGGTGTGGACCTGCGCAACGCACAGGGAGATGCGCGTTGGTATATCACGCTCTCCGGCGGTCAACCGGGCTATGAGATTGCGGGACAACCCAATGCCTTGCCCTATACGACCGCGGCCATTGATGTGGAGCTGACCCTGACGGGTGCCAACACCTATAGCGCCAAGATTACCGCGGGCGGCGATGAACCGATTACGCTGACGGGCTCCCTGCTGGAGAGTGGCGATATCCAACAATTCCGCGCCTACAACAGCAACGCGGGCGAGACCAGCAACCGCGATTTCTTCGTCAACGACCTGCGCGTATTCACCACGGCAGAGGGCGTGAAGGCGACCTACAGCACGGATGAAACGATAGAGGTGAGCTTGAGCGGTGCCAGCGAGTTCGAGGCGATTTTCGAGGAAGCCTATCTGCCGGACTACAAGTTGATTCACTATTGGAATTTTAATGACGCGGGGGCGCTGCTGGCGCCGTCTTTGAGTTTGGTGACGGGCGCGGGCTTGGAGATTGATCCGGCCGACGAGACCGAGATTGTGGCGGGCACGGGCGGGGATTTCTTCGGTGAGAACGCGCGACTTGGAGATGAGCCGCTATCGCATTTGCGCGTGAACAATCCGGTGGGGGCGGTGCTGGACGCGGCGCTGCCGACGAGCGGATTCGAGGACATCCGGGTGAAGTTCGAGGTGCGTCGCTCGGGCAAGGGCGCGGGCACGCTGCCTGTTTATTATACCCTGGATGGCGAAACCTTTGCGCTGCTGACGACGCTGACCACATATGATGCGGTGCCCCGCCTGGTCACGCTGGACTTGAGCGAGCTTGCGGGCGCGGCGGACAATCCGGAATTTGCCCTGCGGATTGATTTTGAGCAGGGCGGTGGCGGGCTGGCGGGCAATGTGCGGTTCGACAACTGGACGGTGGAGGGCAGCGTACAAAGCGGTGTCAATCTTCCTCCTGAAGTCGTGCAGCTGGTCGGGCATCAGTCGCTGTTGGAGCAGGGGGCCACCACGCAGATTCAGTTCAACGCCGTATTTACGGATCCGAATGGCGATGCGCTCACCTTTGACGCCAGCACGAGCGATTCCAGCAAGGTGTCGCTCAGCCGAACGGGCAACACGCTGACGCTGACGCCGCACGAGCGGGGCGGCGCGTCCATCACGCTGTCGGCGGATGACGGCGTCAACGATCCCGTGCAGACCACCTTCTATGTGCTGGTGAATCCGACGGCGCACGTATTGGAAGATAGCGCGTTTGCGTTTGGCGAGTGGGACAGCGCGGAGCCGGCGCACACCTATCCGGACAACATGCTCTTCCTGCAGAGCGCGAAGAATGATCCGGGGCTGACCGACGCGCTGCTCTACGCCTATGACATTCCTCTCGCCGATGCCGCGAGCGCCGTGGATGCGGAATATCCGTATGCCGCGACGTCGCGCACACGCATCAACGGCCTGGGCGAGGACGGCGTGGCGTTCATCAATACCGGCCGAGGACGCGACGTGGGCGCGGCGCTGGTGGCGCTGGATACGCGCGGCGTGGATGTTGCGCCAGTCTCGTGGTTGGCCGGCACCATTCTGCCCAACAGCCGCATCTATGCCATGCGTCTGCAATACCGCGTGGGCGTCACGGGCGATTTCACCGATGTGCTGGATGGCGACGGCGATCCGGTCGAATACATGCGCAACGAGACGGCGGAGCACACGGAGCTGCTCGGGCCGGTGAACTTGCCGGAGGAGGCGCTGGGCGAGGAGTATGTGCAGGTGCTGTGGCGCTATTATTATGTGTCGGGCGAATCCGGAGCGCGCGCGCAGCTGCGGTTGGACGACCTTTTGATTTCGGCGGGCGAGGCCGAGCCGGCGGTGGCGCTGGACTTTGGCGTGCAGCCGCGTCCGATTGTGATGAGCGGCGAGACGATGCCGGCGTTCACCGTTCGCGCGGTGGACGGCAACGGTGTGACGGATGTGAATTTTACGGGCGCGATTGGCCTGTCCATCCGCAGCGGCACCGGGATGCTTGGCGGCACGCTGAGCGTGGCGGCGGAGGAGGGGGTGGCCACGTTTGATGACGTAATGGTTACGGGCAGCGGCGTGCACGTGCTGGAAGCGACCTGCGGCAGTTTTGATGCCGTGCAATCCAGCTCGTTCCTGGTGGACGCGGATCCGATCTTTTTGCCGGGTGGCACGGCGGCATGGAACAGCGACGACAACTGGACCAGCGCGTTTTATCCGGATGGCACGGGCGCGCGCGCCAAGATTTTCGGGCCGGCGGCCAATCGCAATGTGGACATCAACGCGCCGATTACGGTGGGCGCGTTGATGGTGGACAACGGCGATTCCACCGTGCGCAATCGCATTCGCGGAGAAGTTGCAGGGAACTCGCTGACCTTTGCCGCGTTGGGCGCTAACGCCGCCACGCTGACGGTGGATGGAACGGCGGAAGGCTTTGTCGAGTTTGAGGTGGTTGGCGGCGTGGTGCTGGATAGCGATTTGCGGATTACCGTCAACAATATCGTGGGCGATCCGAGCTATGGCGCGTTGCGTATGCGGCAGGGTTGGAGCGGTGGCGGCGGGGTCATCAAGGACGGGGCGGGCATTGCCTCCTTCACGGGCGTGGACAAGTTGTTTTCGGGCGCGATTGTCATTGAGCAGGGCGTGCTGGCGATCAGCCAGCCGTCCACGCCGGTGAACACCTCCGGGATTACGGTGCAGGAGGGCGGTCAGCTGCGTCTGACCTCTGCCAACGATGACGATGGCGCGCGCATCTACGATTTCGGCGGGCCGATCAATCTGGCCAGCATGGGCCGCACCGGTGTGCCCGAGGGCGAAAACCTGGGCGTGCTGGGCGCGCTTCGCTATGAGCCGGGTAGCCCCGACAACCGCGCGGTGGTGACGGCGCCAGTGGCACTCGCGGCCGACGCTGGAATCCATGTGGCGACGTTGGGCAACATCCTTGAATTGGTCGAAGGGTTGTCCGGGACGAACAACTTGGTCAAATCCGGCGGCGGGACGCTGATTGTCGCAGCGGGGACTGACGAGTTTAGCGGGAATCTGAACGTGAATACCGGTTCGGTGCAGCTCGATGCGGCTTGTCTGGATGGCGAGGTGACGCTCCAAGCGGATACCTGGCTGGAGGGCGCCGGATGCGTGGGGGCGGTGAATGGGAATGGCTTGGGCACGGTCTCGCCGGGGCCCGGCGCGGCCATTCTTGCCGCGCAATCGGTCAACCTGGTGAACTACCGCTTCGATTTTGCCACAGCGACAGCGGGTGCGCTGGACGCCAGCGGCAACGATCTGCTGCGCCTGACGGGCCCGACTCCATTCACGACGGCGCTAAGCTCCTCGGAGAAGGTGGAACTCTTCCTGGATGTCGCCGAGTTGCAGGCGGGCGATGTGTTTGCCGGTGGATTCTTTACGGATGTTGCCGACGACTTCCTGGCGGCAGTGACGGATGCCAATTGGCTGTTTTATGTGCGCGACGCCATGGGCGGGATGATGCACGACGACCAGAACTATTCGCCGGTCAGTCAGCCGGACTTGTTTGCGATCTCCACCGAACCGTACGAAGCCGATTTCGGTGCCGGGGTGGTCACCGGGCGCATTCTGAAGCTGGCGTATGACGCCGCCCCGCAGCCGGCCGGGTTCGCCGCTTGGCAGCAGGACATGTTCACTCCGGAAGAGCTGGCCGATGCCGAGGTTAGCGGTCCTCTGGCGGACCCGGACAATAGTGGCATTCCGAATCTCCTGCGCTATGCTTTGGGGCTGGGGCGCGATGACGATGACGATGGCCTGTCGCCCTCCGCGGACATCAGCCAAGATGAACCGCCTGTGGCGCTCTTGCGCCATCGGCAATTGATGGATCGTGCAGAGCCACCGCTGGATATCGAATATATCCTGGAATATGTGGTGGATATCGAAGTGCCGGAGTGGGAGGAAGCGGTTTTGGATCAGGACCTGATCTTCCGCAGCGCGACGGCAACCGGCGACGGTTTGACGGAATTTGTCGAATACGAAGTGCCCGTCGCAACTCTCCAGCCGCAGCGCTTCTTCCGCCTGAAAGTTTGTTTGATCCAATAACCTGGATTATTCATCAACACGGATGAAAATATTGTTATTGCTGCAGGGCAGCATGATGCGGAAATAATCATGAACAATTCAGTTTTCATCCATGCTGCCCTTCGGCGCGACGATTCCAACCCGTCTGCGGCGTTATTCGGGTCCGCATGAAGTTCGCGAAAAAGTAAGGCGCCAAGTCCATGGGCGCCTCGGCGGGGCGGGGCGTCTTTTGTTGACTCATTCAACGTTTTGCTTCATCAAAACCTGAAAAACACCGTCAAAACGCAAAAAAACAGCGCAAAACTGCCAGAAATAGGCTCAAAATGGCCGAAATGGCTCGAAAACGCGTAAAATTGACCGCAAATTTTCA
>JAAZFE010000016.1 GCA_012511885.1 Lentisphaerota bacterium
GTTTTGGCGGGGGCGGGGCGGGGGGGGAGTTTGGCGCGGTCGGGGAGGCGCAGGACGCGGCGGTCTATTTGGTCGGCGAGGGTGCCGTAGCGGTCGCTGAAGACGAGGCGGGCGGTGGCGCGGAAGAGGAGGCGGTCGGGCTCGGGGACTTGGTCGATGTTGCGGACGAAGATGCCGCCGGGCTGGTCGAGGAGTTTGCCTTCGGTGCCGGCCTGGACGAGGCCGATGATGGCGTCGAGGAGGTTTTGGCGGTAGCCGGCGTAGGCTTCGGACCAGATGACGAGGTCGGTGTCGAGGCCTTTGTTGCGCCAGTAGGTGTGGGCCTGGACGAGGCTGCGGACGAGGTCGAGGTTGGTGGGGTCGGTGATGGAGAGGAGAATGATGGGGAGGTCGCCGGAGATGCCGTAGCTCCAGAGGGCGGCCTGGTTGCGGGTGTTGGCGGCGATGGCGGTGGCGCGGTCGCGGCGGTGGGCGCTGGCGTAGAGGAGGGAGTTGGTGAGGCGGGCGAAGGTTTGGACGTCGGCCTCGCTGACGCGGAGCTGGTGGAGGAGGATTTGGCTGCGGGTCCAGGCGAGGGAGAAGATGCGCTCGGGGATGCGGGGGTCGTGGCAGCGGTTGATGGCGGCTTCGGCGGCGGGGCGGTCGGGGGCGATGCCGAGGAAGGCGTTGACGCGGATGGTTTCGCCGGGGTTGAGGCGGATGCGGTAGCGGATGGCGGCGCAGGGGTCGAGGACGAAGCCTTCGCGGTTGGGGAGGGGGCCGGGGGCGTCGAGGGCGGCGGGGTTTTGGAGGGTGCGGCGGCGGCCGATGAATTGGGCGCGGTCGGTTTCGTGGGTGGGGCCGCGGAGGGTGATGCCGCCTTCGACGAGGAGGGTGTGGAAGAGCCAGGGGTGGGTTTCGGTGCTGCTGCGGGGGCGGCGGGTGAAGAGGAGGCTGGCTTGGTCGGTTTGGGGATGGGGCTGGACGAAGAGTTTTTGGAAGGCGGGGTGGGCGGCGTCTCCGCGGGGGTCCATGAGGACGATTTCGGCGTAGGTGGTGAGCTCGATGGTGCGGGCGCGGCGGGCGAGGTTGGTGAGGGTGAGCTGGCGGAGTTCGAGGTTGTCTTCGGGATAGACGGCGATTTGGAGGCGGTGCTGGAATTGGTGGATGGCGCTGTTGAATTCGGCGCGGCCCTGGGAGAAGACGGCTTCGTGGCGGTCGAATTTGGGGGCGAGGGGCTGGTGGGTGGGGGACCAGTGGCGGGGGGTGTCGCATTCGTGGAGGTAGAAGAAGAAGCCGTGGGCGTCCTGGACGGCGTCTTCGCGCCAGCGGGTGAGGCTGAGCTTTTCGAAGCGGCTGGTGCCGGCGCCGGAGTTGGTGACCATGACGTGGTAGTGGCTGTTGGTGAGGAGGTGGACTTCGGGGAGGGGGGTGTGGGGGGTGGTGAAGACGCGGGTGACGGCCTGGGGGGCGTCGCTGCGTTCGGATTCGGTTTCGGCGGCGGCGCCGGTGGCGGCGCGGGGGCGGCTGAGGGGGATGCGCTCTTGCAGGAGGAGGAGGAAGGAGCGGAAGTGGGGGTCGCTGGCGAAACGGCGGGGCATGGGCTGCTGGTGGAGGAGGTGGCTGATGGCGAGCAGGCTCATGCCGCTGTGGTGCGCCATCCAGGAGGGGATGAGGGCATGGGTGGTGCCGGCGGGCAGGCGCGAGGAGGTGTAGTCGATGGCTTCGTAGAAGCCGTAGCGGCCGAGGGCGCCGGCGTCGTCGAGGCGGCGCAGATTGTGGAGCGCCTGGCGGGGGGCGAGCATGAGGGCGAGGGTGGTGGCGTAGGGGGCGATGACGCGGTCTTGCGCCAGGCCGCGCTTCATGCCGAGCGCGGGCACGCCGAAGGGGCGGTATTGGAAAATTTGGTGGGTGTCCACCTGGTTGTAGCCGGATTCGGAGATGCCCCAGGGCACACCGATTTTGCGGCCGTAGGCGATTTGGCGGCGGATGCTTTCGCGGTTGCTGGTGTGCAGGAGGGTGCCTTCGTAGGAGGGCATGACGAGCATGGGCATGAGGTACTCGAACATGGAGCCGCTCCAGGAGGCGAGCACCGGCGCGCCGCGTCCGGGGGCCAGGCGGCGGCCCAGGTGGAACCAGTGTTCGACGGGGAGCTGTCCGCGGGCGATGCCCAGGAAGCTGCCGAGGCGGCATTCGGAGGCGAGCAGGTCGTAGTAGCCGGGGTCGCGCTTGTGGGTTTCGAGGTTGTAGCCGATGGCGAGCAGGTGGCGCTGGGAATCGTAGAGGAAGTCGAAGTCGTGGTCGGCGAATTCGGCGCATTGTTCGCGGAGGGTTTCAAGCTGTTCGAGGCGGCGGCCGGCGGTTTGGCTGGCACGGTTGAGGAGGCGCTTCCAGGTGGAGCGGCCGGGGGTGCCGTCGGGGATGAGTTGCTCGAAGCGCTGGTGGAAGGTGGCGATGGCCCCGAGGCTGGGGATGGCGCCGAGTTGCTCGCGGGTGGGCGCGGCGAGGTTGGCGAAGTTGGATTCGGCCCAGGGGGTCAGCTCGTTCAGCTCGGTGAGAAAGTCGGCGATTTGGCGTTGGTAGGCTTGGAGCCAGAAGGCGGCTTCGGGGGCGTTGGCGAGGAGGTCGGTCCAGGCGGCGGCTTCGGCTTCGGCGTCGCGGAGGAGTTGGAGGATGTCGGGGAGTTGCGCGGGGGTGCCGGGGGGCGGCTGGAGTTGTTGGAGGCGTTTGCGGATGGCGCGTTTGATCTCGCGCGCGAGGGCGGCTTTGAGCTGGCGCTGACGGGTGGCGGCTTGGATTTCCGCGCGCAGGATGGCGAGGGTGTCGCGGAGCCCTTCGCGCCAGCGGGCGGGCAGGATGGGGGCGTCGTGCTGCTCGTGCAGACCGGCGCGCATGACGAGGAGGAGCCCGCTCATGTTGGTGCTGTCCACCGTGGAGATGTAGGCGGGGCGCAGCGGTTCGAGGGTTTGGGTGTTGTACCAGTTGTAGAAGTGTCCGCGGTAGCGCTCCATTTTTTCGAGGGTGGCGAAGGTGCGCCGGGTGCGCGCGATGAGCTCGCGGCCGGAGAGATAGCCGAAGTCTTGCGCGGAGAGCGCGCCGATGACGCCCATGCCGATGTTGGTGGGGGAGGTGCGCGGCGCGACGTGGGCGAGGTCTTCCTGGAAGTTGTCGGGCGGCAGCCAGTGGGTGTCGGCGGTGGTGAAGTGGTCGAAGTAGGCCCAGGTGCGGCGGGCGATTTTGCGCAGGTAGAGGCGTTGAGCGTCTTGGAGGGTGTCGCCGCGGGGGGGGCGGCTGCGGCTGATGATCCAGGCGGCGAGCGGCGAGAGGGTCCAGGCGCCGCCGATCACCCAGAGAACGGGCGGGCACAGGCCATAGAGGAGCAGAGGCGCGAGGATGCTGGCGATGCCCAGGAGAGAGGCGCCGGACATGTTCAGCAAGGTGCGGGGCAGGGAGTTGCGCGCGGTTTTTTCGGTATGGCTGGCGGTTTGCCATTCGAGCAGATGGCGCTGGGTGCGGAGGCGAACGAGCACGCGGAGGATGGCATCGGAGAATGCCAGCGCGTGGTGGGGGGCGAAGATGAGTTCGAGCAGGTCGAGGGTGCTGCCGCGGGCTTCGCCGGAGCCGGTTTTGCGCAGGTGCGTGCCGAGAGGGACGTGTTTGCCCTTGTAGAGCATGGCGCGGGTGATGCGTAACAGCATGGGCAGGGCGAACAGCAGCAGGAGCACCGAAATCCAGTAGGCGGACATCACGGGCAAGATCAGCGGTGCCCCGCACAGGGCGATGAGCCACAGGAGGGGCAGGAGGCTGCGCCGCAGGTTGTCGAAGATCATCCAGCGGGAGAGGTTGTCGAGCGGATTGGGCGCGGTGGTGCGGTTGGGGGCGGGAACGCGGGGGAGGAGCCAGGCGGCAATTTGCCAGTCGCCGCGCGTCCAGCGGTGGCGGCGGTTCACGTCCACGAGATAGCGCGAGGGCTCGCTTTCGATGAGTTCGACGTGGCCGAGGTGGCCGCAGCGGGCATGGCAGCCTTCAATGAGGTCGTGGCTGAGAATGCGGTTGTCGGGGAAGCGGTTGTGGGTGGCGGCGTGGAAGGCGTGGACGTCGTAGATGCCTTTGCCGATGAACTGGCCTCGGGAGAAAAAGTCCTGATAGACGTTCGAGATTTCGCGGGTGTAGGGGTCCACGCCCACTTCGCCGGCGAGCAGCCGGGAGAAGAGCGATTGCCGCGCGGAGGCCAGCGTCGAGGCGATGGCGGGTTGGAGGATGGCGTAGCCCGATTCGACGAGGTGCGTGGCGGGGTTGAGGTGCGGGCGGTTGAGCAGGTGGGCCATGGCGCCGGCGAGTTGCGCGGCGGTGCCGGGGGGGAGCTGGGTGTCGGTGTCGAGGGTGATGACGTAGCGCGTGGAGCGGATGTGGGCGACATCGCCCTCGATGACGTGGAAGGAGCGGGTGTCGCCCTCGACAATCAGGCGGTTGAAGTCTTCGAGTTTGCCGCGTTTGCGTTCGCGTCCCATCCATTTGCCTTCGGCTTCGTTCCAGAGGCGCGGGCGGTGGAGCAGGGCGAAGCGCGGGGCGCCGTCTTGGGTGGGGTGCCGCTGGTTGAGTTCGCGGATGCCCTGCACGGCCGCCTCAATCCAGGCTGGGTCCGCCGGCAAGGTTTCGGTGTCGGCGTCGGGGAAATCGGTGAGGAGGGCAAACGATAGATTGTGGAGTTGGTTGGCGAGAAAGCGAATTTCGAGGTCTTCGAGCAGGCGGGGGATGTCCGGCGGCGCGGGGAGGAAGGTGGGCACGACCACCATGGTGCGCTGGTCGTCGGGAATGCCCTTCGAGAAATCGAGGCTGGGCATGGAGTCGGGCGGCACGCAGACGGCGAGCAGCCAGTTGATGATGGAGAGAGCCGGGCGGGTGAGCGCCAGGGTGGTGATCCCCCACAGAATCCAGCCCCACCAGGCGGCTTGGCCGATGGACAGCAGCAGATAAAAGGGCAGGCTGAAGAGGGCGGTCAGGAGCGTGGCGGTCAGGAGATAGACCTTGAGCGGATGGCGTTTGAGGAAGCGGCCCATACGCCGGAAAACGGGCACGCGGCATTCCAGTTGCCGCTCGAACGCGCGGCGCCCGTCGCCAATGAGATAATGGCCCACGTGGGTGGTCAGGCGGTCGGCGCCGCGCATGCGCTGTTCGATTGCCATCGAGATGGCGGCCCTGGCCACATCTTCTTCAGCACGATCCGCGTGGCGCGCCAGTTTTTCGACCTGGGTGCGGTAGCGGTTGCGGGTGCGGAAATCCATGAGGGGATAGACCCCGGCGGGGTCGCGCCGCAGCACGGCTTCGGTCACGCTGAGTTCTTCGACAAATGCTTTCCAGTCGATGGCGGCCATCGTGCGCATGCTGGTGATGGAATTGCCGGTGGTGGCATGGTTGGCCGACTGGGCCTGATTTTCGCTTTGCTGGATTTGCTCGATCGAGCGGCCCTGTTCGGCCAGTTCCTGTTCGATCCAGTTGAGCGCCAGCCCCATCGCGGGATTCACCCCGTGGATATTCGCCACCAATTCCGCCACGAATGGCGAGGTCAGCTTGGGGGCCTCGCGCACAAAGTCGCCGAGGGTGGAGACGAATTGGCGGGGGTTGGATTCGATGACCTTCAGGAAGCGTTCGACCCAGACGAGGGCGGTATCGTGTTGGGCGCGCCGCCAGGAAATTCGTTGGGCCACCCAGTGGAGGTTTTCGATGAGGGAGAGCCGCAGCATGATGGGGATGGCCCAGAGTTCGCCGAGCGAGAGCGGCTGGACGGTTTGATAGGCGCGCACAAAATGCAGCAAAATATCGGGGTCCAGTTGCCCGTCGCTATGGCGCACCAGCTCCATCACCACGTCATAGATGCGCGGGAGTCCCTTGCGGGGCCCTGCCGTCAAGCGCGCCAGTTGCCGGCTATAGCCCGGCGACAAATGCGATTCCGCCAGTTCGATTTGCTCTTGAATCAGATGGTAGTTGTCCAGCAGCCACTCCGCCGCGGGGTCAATGCGGTGCCCCCGTTTCAGGCTATCGGTGATCAGCTCGTGGCATTCGCGTATGGTGCGCGCATTTTCTTCGAGCCGGAGCAGCATGAGCTCGCGCCGCGGCACGACCTCGACCTGATGGTGTTTCGCCAGAGTTTTGGCATAGGCTTCGAGTTGATCCAGCCCGAAGAGTTCCGCTTTCAGAAACGCCTCATCCTGCAGCACACCCGGCGCGATGTCTGGCTGTTTTCTTTTGCGACGCCTCTGACGCCTCCCACGCCAGAGGGTCATCGGCTTGCGCCTCCTCGAGAACATATCCATGGCAAAACACCCATGCGCGTATTGTGCATATTCCGGGGCCATGCGTCAAGAAAACAGGGAATTGCGTGCGCATGGCGCGCATGGCGTATGGCCTCATCAGACACGACACCGGATTTCGAAACACAACGAGATTTGGGGTGGTTTGGGGTTGGGTTTGGCGGAAATGGGACAAATGGGGGAGCGGCGGGGACGCGGTGGCGGTTATGTTGTTGACTCTGAGTGTGGACAACCGGATGCTCCGATGTTGGAAGGATTGAGTGTACCAGAATGAGGTGTTGTATGAAGTCGTGGCGCGTGGGCTTGATTTTGAGTGTGGTGGCGGGCTGGTTGGGTGTCGCTCCAGTGGACGTCATCACTTTCACCCACTGATACGATTCGATACTCCCGCCGTTCCATTTTCTCAATCCTTTTCATCCACATTACCGGCACAATAGAGAGATGATTTGATGGAGAAGAGTGGTCAGACTGAACAAGGCAAGCGGCCCATCCCGAAACATGACGGGTTTCGGCATCTCAAGGGCTTTCAGGTGGCGCAACTGCGCGACGATGTTACGTTGCGGTTCTGCGGCCAGTACATCGTCCGGGGCAGCCGCACCCTGTGGTCCAAGAGGCACACATCATGAACCCAAACCAGTCATTTATGCTTTATACCGCGCCGGATGGAGCGGTGAAGGTGGAAGTCTATTTCCAGGACGAAACGGTCTGGCTGACTCAAAAGGCGCTGGCGGAGCTGTTTGGGGTGCAAATCCCGGCAATTGCCAAGCATCTGAAAAATATATTTGAGTCAGGCGAACTCTCCCGCGAGGCAACTGTTTCCAAAATGGAAATAGTTCGTTTGGAAGGTCAGCGTGAGGTGGCTCGTGGCATTGAGTATTACAATCTCGATGCCATTATTGCGGTTGGCTATCGGGTGAACAGTTATCAGGCGACCCAGTTTCGCATCTGGGCGACCAAGACCCTGCGGGAGTTTATCGTCAAGGGGTTTGTGCTGGACGATGAACGACTGA